>CANQME010000147.1 GCA_947624815.1 uncultured Lachnospiraceae bacterium
TCATCAGGTGGGGGCCGGCGCACAGGTCGGTGAACTCGCCCTGCTCATAGAAGCTGATCTCGGCGTCCTCCGGCAGATCCTGGATCAGCTCCACCTTATAGGGCTCCTCCTTCTTCTGCATGAAGGCGATGGCCTCCTCCCTGGGCAGGGTGTAGCGCTTAAGGGGCAGCGCCTCCTTCACGATCTTCTTCATCTCCGTCTCGATCTTCTCCAGATCCTCCGCAGTGATCGGCTCCTCAAAGTCGATATCATAGTAGAAGCCGTCGGCGATGGACGGGCCGATGGCCAGCTTCGCGCCCGGATAAAGCCGCTTAATCGCCTGGGCCATCACATGGCTGGCCGTATGACGCAGGGCAGCCAGGCCTTTCTCGTCCCTGGCGGTCAGAATATTCAGGGTGCAGTCGTGATCCACCACGGTGCGCAGATCCACGCCCTCGCCGTCGATCTCGCCCAGGCAGGCCGCGCGGGCCAGTCCGGCGCTCAAGTCGGCCGCGATGTCGATGACCGGCATGGGCTGCTCGTATTCCTTGAAGCTTCCGTCTTTTAAGGTTACTTTCATGTTCATAAACTCCTCTCATAAAATATAAGTTTGCGGAACGGTTTTGTGAAATCAGCCGTTCAGATCATAAGCTTCTATTGAACAGGTATGTTTCTTGTTCTTTACATCATAATTAATTCCAACAAGAAGGATACTCCCTCCATAATCCTTCAGAACCTGCGGATAATTATGATTCTTAATCTGCGAAATTGCTCCCTGATCCGTCTTGTTCCATTTTAATTCGATCAAAAGCGGCGGCCTGACCGTGTTTTTCTTTGGCAAAAACACGACATCTGCGTACCCGTGACCAGATGGCAGTTCGTCGATCCGCAAGTACTCGTCAATACAGCAGAGATAAGCAATCCTGATTACACTCCTGAGCGCCTGTTCGTTATTATAAAAAGTCGGAGCCGTTCCGGCTGCGTGCGCTTCCTCTATGGCCGCCGCCACGGTTTCCTCATCCAGATTCAAAGTGGCTTCCAACAGACGTTCGGAATTCTGTATCAGTCTGGCAATTTCCGTATGTCTTCCTGTCGTTACGGCACGTACAAATTCTTCCCGAACCTCCTCATTCGGAATATATACGGATTTTCTTTCAATGTCATAAGCCAGATACCCAAGATGGATCAACAAGGTAAGGACATCATCCCGACTTCGGATCGTTTTCATATCGTTTTGGAATGTGGCCACATCGATCTTAATATGCGCGCCGCCTAACATCTGAATAACCGCTTCTTTCAGTCCGTCCTCATTCATTTCGATATAAAATTTCAATGATTCGTAAGTCTCCGACTGAGTCCAGTAATTCCCGATCCTGCCGCGCTGCAGGGCTTCGATCACGGACTGAGGACTGTAAATATGAGTGCCGTTCCCCAGTACATACCCATCGTACCATCTATGAATTTCTTCAAAAGCCAGACTGGAACTGCCGCATAAGTCTCGGACTTCCGCTTCCGTAAAACCGACAAACCTTTCCAAAGGCTCCGGCTGTGTCATGGTATATTCCCGAAAATCAGACACAGCGGATTGCGTACCGTACTTTTTAATCGGAAGAATACCTGTCATATATACCGCGGCAAATATATCATCCGTCCAGCTGCTCTTGAATAATCCTCTCAGCCAGTCAAGATATTCCTTCTGAAGTACGGAATCCTCTTTCGCCTCACGAAAAATCGCGTCCCATTCATCAATGATCATGATGAATTTTTCGCCGGAAGATTTGGCAGCCAGCACCAGCGTTTCCGCAAGGTCGGATCCATCAGTCCCGCCAAAAGTCTCCTGTACCTCGGTCATAACAGCGCGGTCGATACTGCGCACAACGCGCCTTTTATCGGATACACGCGACAAAAATAAAGTAATGTCAAGATAAATTACATGGTACTGATTCAGGTGCTCCTTAAAATCAGGATCTTTCGAAATCTCCAGGTCCTTGAACAGGTTCGCGGAATCGCAGCTTTTATCGTAATAGGCACACAGCATCTGCGCGGCAAATGATTTGCCGAACCGACGTGGCCTGCTCACACAGATTAGCTTCGACTTAGTCCCTAATCTGTTGTTGATAAAATTGATCAGCCCTGTCTTATCGACATAGGTTCCCTTTAACGCCGCAGCGAATCCGGCATTCCCCACATTCAGATAATTCCCCATATGCACCTCCTTTGCATCATGAGAGTATAATGTCCGGATGCAGAAAATAAAAAATCCCTTCCTGCATCCTGCTGCAAGAAGGGACGATTTTCAAATCGCGGTTCCACCCTTATTGAGTGAGCGGACAAGCCGCCCAGACCACTTCATTTGCGAAGATAACGGATTCACCGGGCCCGATTAAGGGCCGCTCAGGGATGGTCTTCACGGAACTCTCCCGCAGGACGCTTCCACCGTATGCGTCCCTCTCTGGCCGTTCGCTCTCCGCTACTGTTCCCGTCAGCGCGTTTTCTTATCATTAACGATTATATTCGCAGGGGGCGTGTTTGTCAAGGGGTTTCTGCTTGACCGCCACAGCAGTAAATTCCCCCGGCAGCTTCTCGTTCTCCCAGGACGGATGCTCGTCGAACCGTTCCAGACAGAAACCGTTTTGCAGGATCGAATTAATGATCTCGCTGATCGTATATTTTCGGTACTTACATTTGGGCATCTTCGCCCGCTCCCCGGCACTGTAAAATCTGGCGTGCGCCATCTCCCCTTCAAACACTTCCGTGGAAAAATAGCTCATGACCGGCTGCTCCAGCTTCAGGCTGTCCATGATCTTGGTGAATGGATGGAAATCGCTGCATATCATTTTCCCGCCCGGCTTCAGCAGGCAGTACATGACATCCATGAATTCGTCGATATCGTGAAAATAATGCAGCACTCCGCCTTCCATAAATACGACGTCAAAATAGTCGCCGTATTTCTCCATATCAATATCCAGAACGTCGCCGACTTCAAAGCAGATCGGGACGCCGGCCGCCGCTGCCGTTTCGCAGGCGTATCTTCGGTTGTCCTCTGAGATATCGAAGATCGTCACTTCGGCGCCCAGCAGCGCAAGCGGAATGGCCTTCTTCCCGCAGGAGCCGCAGATATTGGCGATCCGGATCCCTTCATACCGGTCGAAATAGGCCGCGTGCCATTTGAGCATCCGCATTGGATCCGCGATGTCCTTGCTCGCGCGCTCCTCGGGCGTACCGGAAGTCCTCACCCAGAAATCATACGCGTCGAATTCCCACGCCTCTTTATTCTGCCTGCTGTAATCTCTCATCTGAGCGGTCTCCTTTCTCATTTGCGGGTTGTCCTGTGATTCTGTTATGTTTCGAAATCTGCCTTATGATTATAACCGATGCGTGGTGGATATACAAGAGTCTTAATCTCTCCCGTATCGCCTGCACTTAGATTTTGAATATTCACCGCTTGACATATTGTGTAATTTTGTGTATTATATATTTTAAGGAGGAACTCATGAATCCGGATACAAAGTATTCCATCCCATTGAAGCGTGGACACTTTGACGAAGATGATCTTCGCTATATACGTAAAGAGATAAAACAAGGCGGCAGAGTTTGAGTATTCTATTCCGCCAAAAAGGAGGCATTTATGAAATATATTTATACTGCTACATTTGAACCGAATCAGGACGGAAGCAAGTATTATTGCCGGGTGCCTGATCTTCCCGGCTGCGTTACCACCGGGAGCAATATTGAAGACGCCATTGAAATGATTACAGATGCTGCCAGCGGCTGGCTTGTGGTAGCTGAAGATGAAGGGAATGAAATTCCGAAACCGACGCCGCAGCAGGATCTGAATATTCCGAAAGGCGTCTCCTGCTCCATTATACGCGTTGATACGCTTGCCTACCGCGCAGCTACGGATACCAAAGCTGTCCGTAAAAATGTATCACTTCCGGCATGGATGGCAACACTGGCAGACAAATGGGGGGTGAATTGTTCACAGGTTCTTCAGGACGGTCTTATGCAGCTGTTTAACACCAGACATGCGCGACAGTAATTCCTTATAGGAACAGGGAGCCGGATACAAAATCCGGCTCCCCGCTTATTACTCCGTATAATACTGTGCCTGCGCGTTCCACAGCTCATAATATTTCCCGGTTTCGTCCGCGACCAGCTCCTCATGCGTCCCCCTCTGGACGATCCGTCCTTCGTGGAATACCGCAATCTCGTCGCAGAATTTGCAGGACGACAGACGGTGCGAGATATAGATCGCGGTCTTGTCCCCGGCGATCTCGTCGAATTTGCCGTAGATCTCCGCCTCCGCGATCGGATCCAGCGCCGCGGTCGGCTCATCCAGGATGATGAACGGAGCGTCCTTGTAAAGTGCCCGTGCGATGGCGATCTTCTGCGCCTCTCCGCCGGATATTTCTACTCCGTTCTCTGTGAAATCCTTATAAAGCTGGGTATTCAGCCCGTCCGGCATCATCTCCAGCCGGTCGCCGAAGCCCGCGTCCGTAAGCGCCCTCCGAACCTTCTCCTCGTCGTAGGACGCGCTGCCCGCCACATTGCTGCCCAGCGGCTGCGAGAGCAGCTTAAAGTCCTGGAACACGATGGAAAATATATTCATGTAGTCGCGGTAGTTATACTTGCGGATATCGATCCCGTTCAGAAGAATCTGCCCCTCCTGCGGATCGTACAGCCGGCACAGGAGCTTGATAAAGGTGGTCTTGCCGCTGCCGTTCTCTCCCACGATCGCCAGCCGCCGGCCGACCCGGAAGCGGATGCTCACATTCTTAAGCGCCCAGAGCTCGGAACCCGGATACTTAAACGACACATTCCGGAATTCCACCTCGTACTTCCGGTCGGACCGCTTCTCTGTGGTAAGGCTTCCCTGGTACATGGCGTTGGGGATATCCAGGAACTGAAACGTGGTGTCCAGATATCCGGTATTGGTTTTGAGGATGCCAAGCAGTGCGGTCAGGTTGAAAATGCTCTCCGTCATCGCCGTCGCGGCACCTACATACTGGGTGATGCTGCCCACATCAAAGGCACCCGCCCAGGCTTTCAGGCACGTAAATACATAGATTGAACCGGTGATCAATACGCTGATGCAGGTTCCCAGACCGCTGTAGATTCCCATCGGCCCCATTGCCATCTTCGCCATGACGCCGTCTCCGCCAAAGGCTCTGTTTTTGTCCCAGTAAGCGCTGACAAGATTTTGCTGATTATAGATCCGGATATCCGTTCCGCGGTCTTTCTTCAGTCCGATAAAACCGAAAAAGCCAAACAGCCGGTTTCCGAAGGTAGCTTCCTCCGACGCGCTGCTCCAATAGGAGATGGACTTGACATTGCAGACGCCGGCCAGGAGGCTTACGATCACCATCAGCGCAGCCAGCAGAAAGATAAATAAGGGACTATTTAGGGCGGTGAGCCATCCTGCAGACGCCGGAACCGGAGATGTAAACAGGCTGACGGTCAGCGCAATCCCGCCTGCGATCCCGATTATGCTCTTAAGGCAGTACTCGTATACCTGCGGAACACGCATCATTCCCCAGGACGACCAGTTTTCACTCTCCCGTATCTGCTCCCTGAGATCGTGGGTCTCCTGCTTATCCATATCCGCGTAATCCATGGAGAACATTTTCTTAGCAAAAAGGATTTCCTTGCGGCCGTACAGATCGTCAAACAAGGTTTCCTCCCGCTGATACAAGAACGATTTCAGCACCGCGAAGGCTCCCGTGCACGCCACGCAGGCAATGATCCATCGCCACAGTACGTCCGCGCGGCGCAGAATCGCCAGTTCTTTTAGGATCTGCGCGGAAAAGAATACCGCAACGTAGGGCGCCAGCGCGTCGACCACCGCATAAAGCGTCATGACCGTGAAGAATCTGGGGCTTATCCCGGCAAGGAGTCTGCCCGCGCGCAGATGCACGGCAAAAGCATGGTTTAGCGTATTGTTCTTCTCTTCCATTTTCAAAACTCCTTTCCTTCCTGATAATAGCGGCTCTGAACCTCATAGAGCTTCGCGTAGGCCCCGCCCAGGGCTAAGAGGCTTTCGTGGGTGCCTTCCTCCGCGATGCGGCCGTCCGCGATAAAGATGATCCGGTCGCAGAACCGGGTGGACGCCAGACGGTGGGAAATGAATACGGAGGTCTTCCCCGCCGTCATGCTGTTGTATTTCAGGTAAATGTCATTCTCCGCGATCGGATCCAGGGCGGCGGTCGGCTCGTCCAGCATAAGGATCGGCGCGTCCTTGTAAAGCGCCCGCGCCAGCATCAGGCGCTGGGTCTGCCCGCCGGAGAACAATACGCCGTCCAGATAGACCTCCCGTCCCACGTGGGTATTCAGGCCGTCCGGCAGTTCGGCGATCGTCTTTGTAAGGCCCGCTTTCTCCACGCAGTCCCTGACTTTGTCGTAATCAATCTGCGTGTTGGTCTGGGCGATGTTTTCGGCGACCGTCACGTCCAGGATCGAGAATTCCTGAAATACCGCGCTGAACAGACCGTAATATTCCCGGCGGTTAAATTCACGGATATCCGCGCCGTTTAGGAGCACGCGCCCTTCCGTAGGGTCGAACAGTCCGCAGAGGAGCCGGATCAGCGTGGATTTGCCGGCGCCGTTTAAGCCGACGATCGCCAGTTTTTCGCCCGGACGAACGGTCAGATCCAGGCCGCGGATCGTATCCTTTTCGGCGCCGGGATAGCGGAAGGATACATGTTCCAGCCTAAGCTCATATCCATCCGCGGCCGGGATCGGTTTCCCATTCTCGAAGCAAAACGGCTCCGGATATTCCAGGAATTCCCGTACGCAGGAAATATCCAGACTCTGCTTGTGCAGCTTTTCCGCCTGCTGAAGGATCCCCATGACCCATTCGGTAAAGCCCGTGACCGCCGTGAAATACAGAAGAAATTCCGATACGCTCAGACCTTCGGCCAGCGCCATATGGATCAGGTACACGTAAGCGATGCCGTTGCGGGCCGCCGTCATCACTGCTTCTGTAATATCCGAGAGGAGCCGCACACGCTCCGCCTTCAGCCGAAAGTCCAGATAAACGTCGTGGACGTTATCCAGAAGCTCATTTAACCAGTTCTGCAGACCGAAGATACGGATATCCTTCGCCATCTCGACCGATTCCGATCTGCCGCGGATATACTGCTTCTTCGCGTAATAGACCTCCTCCGCCTCCCTATGGGCGAACATCCAGTTGTCGCTGTAGCGGGCGACCAGAAAGCCGGCAATGCAGGTAACGACGACCGCCGCCATCAGCGTCAGATCCAAATGGGAAAGGATCGTCAGATAGATCAGAAGCCCGCCGGCGTTCTGCAAAAGCAATGTGATCGTCTGCCAGATCAGTTCCGTCGCTTCCCGGTTGCTGTCACACGCCGTATGCGCCTTATCGCGGAGCTTGATAAAATCCGCGTCCAGCGTGTTGGGGAAGGACGTGGTATTGCATTTATAACCGATCATGCCGATGATCACGGAACGCACGTCCACCCGCGGAAACATCGTATTCTGCACAATGTAATCCTTAAGGCCCAGCGTCACAAACAGTGCCGCGGTAAAGAACAGGATCGTTCCCAGGAGAGCCTCCATCCCCGCGTGCTCTTCCACGCGCCGCAGAATTTCCGGCGCGATATACAGCTGCGACAGATTGTAAAGGATCTCCAGCGCCGCCGTCAGCACGCAGAACACAAGGACCCGCTTCCGCGTTTTCCAGGCTATCTTCACCATCCACCAGACGTTTTGCGGGACGGTGTATTTGGGTTTTG
>CANQME010000148.1 GCA_947624815.1 uncultured Lachnospiraceae bacterium
CCGCGAGGGACACTACCATTGCCGCAGACATCAGAAGAGCTGCAGCCTTCTTGATCTCGATGCTTTTTTTCATAGTTTTTTCCTCTCTTTCTTGAGAATTATTCTGCTAAAGTCCTGATACACAGAACTTAACATTCATTTGCTGTCCATTCCCGCTCCCGCGCGGGAATTTCCGGCGCCGCAGATCTGCCGCGCCGTTCTCCGTTACCCGACGATGCCGGACCGCTCGATTCCTTCCACAAAGTACTTCTGGCAAACCAGATACAGAAGGATCAGGGGCACGATCGCCAGCATGGTTCCCGTGTTGTTCATCAGGGAGACGAAGCCGGGGCTTACGAAGTTCATGGAGCCGCCGTTGTTCTCGTAGAGCGAGTAGACGCCGACCGCCAGGTTGCTCAACGACGAGGACATCACCTTCGTACTGTTCAGATACAGCGAGGTATAGAAGGTGTCCGTCCACTGCCACACGAATCCGAACAGGAATACGGTGACCATCATCGGCACGGCGCTGGGCAGCATGACCTGCACGAAGGTGCGCAGCTTCCCGCTGCCGTCCACGAACGCCGCCTCCTCCAGCTCCCTGGGCATGCCCTTGAAGAACTGACGCAGCATATAGATATACAGGCCGTTGCGGATACCCATGCAGGTAGCCGACTGGAGAACGAACGGCCAGTAGGTGTCGATCAGGTTCACGCTGGCTCCCGTCGTCGCCTGAAAGATCCCGAAGATATCGAAGAACCGGTACTTCATGAACAGCGGCAGCATGATGACCTGAGGCGGCACGATCAGCGACAGGATCACGCACCCGAACAGGAGCTTCTTGAACGGGAAACGGAACCGGGCGAAGCCGTAGGCCGTCAGCAGGCAGGAGCACAGCTGCAGAAATGAGATCCCCACGGACAGAACCGTGGTCCTAATCAGCACCGTCCAGTAATCCATGCCCTCGATCGCCATCTTGTAGTTGTCCAGCGTGAAATGCTTGGCGATATACTTGACGCTGGAATCATACAGGTCCCGCTCTGCCATGAAGGACACGCACAGCTTCGCAAACAGCGGCTGCAGGATCACGAAGCAGATGCCGACGATGATCACGCCGCGGACGATGGAGATCAGAAACCTGCCGATCCGGGCGGGCGTAATCTTCTTTTTGTTCTTCACAAAATCGGTATTCTTTCCGGATGCCCTGTTCTTCTTCTCTTTATCTTTCATCATAATAGAACACCTTCCTTGAAATCAGTCCGCCCACGATGATCAGGATCACGGCGATGCAGATGAAGTAGATCCACGCCATCGCCGATCCGTATCCGTACTTGACATCCACAAAGATCGTATCCCGGATGGTGGTCATCATCTCGTTGGTCTCATTGGTAAACTGGTCGATGATCGTATACACGCTGTTCACCAGGATCATGGAGCTGATCATGGGGAACGTGATCTTCCAGAAGTTCTCCCAGGCCGTCGCGCCCTCGATGCTGGACGCCTCGTAGAGCGACGGGCTGATGGACTGGAGTCCCGCCAGGAAGATCAGGATCTGAACGCCGCTGGCCACCACGATATCATAGATGCCGTTGACCGCGTCGGACAGAAAGCCGATCACGCTGGCCGGCAGGTTCGTGTACTCGCTGAGGAACCTGGCCATGTTCAGAAAGGACGCCATATCCTCCGCGCTCTCGCCTGTGGTGCTCAGCGTCTGCAGCAGCAGGTCCGAATTCTCCAGGCCCATGATCACGCCGCTGGTCAGGATCACCGGGAAGAAGAACACGCTCCTGGCGATGGCCCTGCCGTGGAACTTCTGGTTGATCAGCGTGGCCGCGAAGAAGCTGAAAATGATCACCAGCGGGACCTTCGCCGCCATCTGGCCAATGCTGGTCAGAAGCTGCAGGTTAAAATCCGGATCGATGGTCAGGGCCCGCAGGTAATGCTCCAGGCCGTTGTCGGCCGCAGGCTTCAGCACGTACCCGGTGGAGGACACCTCCATGTTGGTAAAGCTGAAGTGGATGGATTCCACGATCAGCGGGAGGAAGATTCCGAAGAATCCGATGAGGAACGGCAGGATAAAGAGCACTCCCGCCACAGCCTCCTTGCCGGTCAGGGACAGTCTCAATTTACCGTTTCGCTTCTTGAAATAGTTCATATCCTCACTCCCCTTCCCCGGCGGAGGCTTTCACAACCGCGAAGTCCCTTGCGCCGATCTCTGTTCCGTCAAACGTAACCGGAGTCTTGCCGTAATTCACAAACACCTTGGTTCCGTTCTCATAAGTCGTCTCTGTCACATTGCCGTCCCGGCTGTGAGCCGTGATCCTCTGATCTCCCAGGCCCGCGAGGGCTTCCTCCACCTGCCTGTAATCGGCGGCGGCCTGGTCGATCCAGTTGCCGTAATGCACCGAATACAGATAGTCGAAATCGGTCTCATTTACCAGGGAATTGTCTCCGTAGATCCACTGGAAATGGAGTCCCGCGCCGGATTCCACGCTCTTCAGCAGGGTGGTCCGGTAATCGTCCGCCAGGTTGATGGCCTCTCCCGCATAGGGAACCGAGCCGTGAAGGACCATCTCATAGAAGGGAACGTCCTCGTCCAGGATCTGGTAGCCGTTGGAGCTCTGGGGGACATTGATCATATAGTCCGTGTATTGCCAGACGTAGTCGTTGCCGTTGTCTCCCAGCATGGAATCCATCTGGCCGGCCAGCTTGTCGAAGCTCTGCCGGTACAGCCCCACCGCCATCTGCCGGTCCGTGTAGCGGCTCTCCAGGAAATCGGAGTACAGGTAATTGCTGACGCTTCCCAGGTTGAGCCCGCGGATGCCGTACTTGCCGACGCCGCTTAGGATGCTGTCGGCGGTCTTATCCGCGAAGAAGGGGCTGATCAGATCCGCCAGCTTCTGATCCAGGCTGTTGTCCGCGAAGAAGTAGTCGTTCACCTCGATGTTCGAGTGGTCGAAATAGCATGGCGCGTACTGCAGCGTGGAATAGCCGTCCATCATCTTGTCCTTGTAGACGTACTGCATTTCCACCGTCATGTAGGTGTCCACGCCCAGCGAAGCCATATCCGTCTGAAACTTCTCCGCCGTCACGCCGCCCTTTTTCAGGGAAGGCACCGCCTTCTGCTTAAGGCCCGCCGTGCCGTGCATACCGCCGTTGGCCCAGCCGGAGAAGATCACCTTCTGGTTATCGACGCCCAGCCCCTTCAGCTGATTCGTGATCTCCTCGCCCTGGGCAAAGGTGGTCAGCGGCTCTATCGCGTCGTATTTCACGCCCAGGATCGTCTTGTACCTGTTGATCGCGCCGATGTATTCGGCGAAGAACGGAACCTCCGTCTCCTCGCTCTTCGTCAGCACGCCGTTTGCCTCCAGATACTGCCGGTAGCAGTCCGCCATGCCGGAGTAGTCCGCTTTGTCTCCCGTCAGGAAAGAATAGCGCAGCCGGTAGGTTCCCGCAAACTGCGGGCTGGAGTACAGCTGATAGCCGTTGGAGCCCACCATCTCGCTTAGGGACGCCTGCCCGTACTGCAGGAACTGGAAGCCCGCGTTCACCTGATTATAGGAGGTGGTCCTTCCGGAGATGTCCGCGGCCACATTGGCGTACGCCGCTCCGTCCTCGATAATGGCGAACAGCGCCTGATCCTCTGATTTCACGCCGAAGACCGGCATCTTGATCGTCAGCTTCGGATCGATCTCCGATTTGGTCTGCGTAAGCACCTGCTTCGTCTCGTCCTGGCCGTAGACCAGGGCCGAGTAGGAGGAGACCGAGGTCTTGCCGTTGTTTAAGTAGATCAGCGCACCGCTGCCGTCCGGCACGAACAGATAGCCGTCGTCTGCTGCCGTCGCCCCGAAGTAGGGAAGCACGTCGATCCGCACCGGGTAGAACGCCTCGTTGTATTCGATCTGCGCCGGATCGACGGTCACCACCAGGTTCCTTCCGTCCAGCTGATAGCTCATCGGGATGATAAACCAGGGATCGGAATTCTCCGATTCTCCGATGCCGCTCTCCTGGATATCCGCCTCCAAATCCTCAACCGTATAGCCGGCGTTGATGAAATACTCTTCCATATCCTCCTTCAGGTAGTCGCGGACGCCGCCGCGGAGTACGTAGAAGTTGGTCGTAAAGCCGGGATAGGTCTCCAGATAGGTGGCGATCTCGTCGCTTCCCGTCGGATTCGTCAGCTCCACATACACGTAGTTGCGGTTGACCCTCTTCTGGTCGCCGGAATCCATCTGGTTGTAGTAGTACAGATACCGCTCCTCCGAGATCGCGTCCGGAAGAAGCATGGTTCCCACCGCGGCGCCGATGGTATAGGTAACGGTCACGCCGTTTTCGGTCTCCTCGATGGTAAACTGTTCGTCCTGGATACTGTCGTTAAAGTTGTCCATGGTACTGGACTGCACGTTCTCATTGTAGTACAGGATCTGCAGCTGGCTCTTTAGCAGCCTCTGGTAAAAGGAGGAAGCGAACGAATCCTCGTCCTGGGGATTGGTGTACCAGATATGTCCGGTCTCGTTGTCCATTACCGCCAGGCTGGTATCCTTATCGTTTAAATAGAGGGTCAGGTATTCATTTTCAGCCACCTTATCCATTCCCTTCGGCGCGTCCGCCGCGTAAGCCTTAAGGGGCGCGGCGCCGAGAAGCATGACGGCGGCCATGGCAAGCAGCCCGGTCCTTCTTATCTTCTTCATGTCTGCCCCCTTTCTACCGGAACCGGAGTTCCCGGTAAATCGTCATCACGAACGTCAGCATCTGCTGGATCACGTTGAAGAACAGCAGGCCGATGAACATCAGGATCCCCATGGCCACGACCGTGATCGCGATGGTCACGATGGTCTTGGTGATCGAGTACTGATGGATGGTCATGGTTCCCGTAAAGATCAGAAGCCCCGTCCACAGGTAGCTGATGGTTCCCAGTACATAATAGAAGGTTCCCTCATCCGCCGTGATCATATGGCTCATAAGCACCATCGGAAGCCGGATCAGGATGATCGGAAGGAGGGCGTAGCCGATGGCGATCAGGATGTCCTTCATCCGTCCCTTTCCTTCCATCAGGGAGGTGGTGCACCAGTTGGCCACGCACCAGAGTACGTACACGAGAAGCACCGTGAAGATATCCACCAGCACGTTCAGCTCCGACAGCCGGTTCATATTGAACAGAAAGCCGGTGTTCTGCTTCTCGATGGTCAGCGTCAGGATCGTCAGAGCCACGAATGTAAACGCCGCCGCCAGACTCCCCCTGTTCTCTCTGCGGATGCCCCAGAAGCCGTCCAGGGGATGGGTGATCACATAGAATCCGTATTTTATCGTTTCGACATAAAGCATCTCACTTCACCTACCCATCTTCTGAATCTGAACACATAGTAAACTGCAAGCGCGATCACGATGCCGAGTCCCAGCACCAGCATGGCCTTGCCGAAGTTGTTCTCCATCAGCTCCTTCCTGTAATAGAAGAACGCTTTGGTATAGTACTTGCGGCTGTTTCCGAGCCTGAAATATTCCATGGCCTGTTTATACTGACCCTCGGCCAGATAGGTCTTGCCCAGGCCGATGTAGGCCATCTCGTTGTTGGAGTTGCTGTGGATCACCGCCTGCCACTCCCGGTTGGAGCCTTCCGCGTCGCCGATGTCGTTGAGCCGCAGGGCGTCCAGAAGGTGGCGTCCGTAATCGGTGATCTCGAAGGTCAGGATACTGCCCAGCGTATTGTCGAGCACATAGATCTTATCCTGTCCCTCTCCCAGCGCCAGGGCCACCGGCTGCTGGACATTGCCCTCCTTGATCCCCTTCCTGCCGAAGGCGAAGAGGGAGTTGCCGTCATAATCGTAGGCGAAGATCTTGCCGCCGGCGCTGTCCAGGATGAAGTAGCAGCCGTAGTCGGTCGCCGCCACATCCACGAAGGTGGAGAAGGACCGGCCGTTTAAGTCTCCGCAGATGTCGTTGTTGCCGAGACGTCTGAGCACGTCGGTGCCCGTCGGATTCAGCCGCCGGATCATGTCGGCTCCCTGCATATGGTCTTCCTCCGACAGGTTGCTGATGGTCGCGTAGATAAAGTTCTCGTCGTCCACGAAGATATCGCTGTATTCGGTGGGGATGATGGTCTCCATCCTGGCCTGCTGGGCCTCGGTGGAGAAATAATTCTTCCAGATATATTCGAAGGTGCTGACGCTGACCTCCGTGGCTCCCATGAAGCCCTGGAATACGCCGTCCTTGTCGAATTCCACCAGACCCATGTTGATGCCGTAGGCGATCACGTAGATCCGGTCGGAATGGTCCACCACCAGACGGATCGGCGTGTACGCCTGGGAATCGCTGATCAGGTTGGTCACCGGCCGGCCGATTTCGCGGACGAAATTCAGGTTCCCGTCATACTCCACGATCCGGCTGTTGCCGCTGTCGGCCACATACAGATGGCCCGCGTCGGTGACAAACACGCCCTGGGGCTGATTGAGCGGATCGTCCGCTCCGTCCGCCGACGTCACCTCCTGCGCCGTACTGCCGTCCAGGTTCAGGATCAGGATCCGGGAATTCCCTGTATCCGCCACATAGATATGGTCCCCGAAGATGCACATATCCTGCGGATACCTGAGCGCGGAACCGATCTGGGCCGTGGAAATGGAGCCGTCGTACAGGTAGGCGTGGGGCTGAAGCACCTCTTCTCCCCAGAAGTTGAAGTTGTAGGTCTCATACGGCATATCCGCCCGCGCCGGGAAGGCGCCGGAACCGAAAAGGCAGAGAGCCGAAGCAAACACCGCAATGGTCTTGACTGTTTTCTTCATTGTCCGCCCTCCTTACTCTTTGATGCCGGATGAAGCCATGGTCTCGATGATGTTGCTCTGGCTGATCATGAAGATCGTGATCGGCACGATCATCATGATGACCGCTACCGCCGCCGTGGCGCCGCTCCGGGCGATGCCGGCCGCGGAGATCTGGCTCAGCGCGTAGGGCAGGGTCTTCAGCTGCTCGCTGTAGATGTAGTTGGAACCCTGCAGGTTCCACAGATCCTGGAAGCAGAAGATGATCAGGGTCAGCCACGCCGGCTTCACCTGGGGCATCGCAATCCCCCAGAAGATCTTCCACTCGCTGGCTCCGTCGATCCGGGCCGCCTCCAGAAGCGTGGTGGGGATCTGCTCCATGAACTGCTTCATTAAGAACAGGCCCAGAGGCTTGGCGATGGCCGGGATGATCAGGGACAGGTAGGTGTCCAGCCAGCCGATCCCCGACATGATCAGGTAGTTGGGGATCGCCGTTACCTGGGTGGAGAACATCAGGGCCGTCACGATCACCCAGAAGATGGCCTTCTGTCCCGGGAAGTTGTGCTTGGCCAAGGCGTAGGCGCAGAGGCTGGCGATGATCAGGTGGCCGAAGGTTCCGATCACCGTGATGAACACCGTATTGAATATGTACCTTGTAAACGGCACCCACGACTGGCTCATCAGCACGAACACGTCGTGGAAGTTGTTAAGCGTAGGATTCCGGACCAGAAATCTGGGCGGGAATATGAACAGCTCCTCCAGCGGTTTTAAGGAGTTGCTGATCGCCAGGATCAGCGGAAGGGCCATGAAGCACCCCATCGTGATCAGGATCAGCAGGCTTAAGAAATCGCCGGCTCTGGAATGGCTTTGCTTTGCTCTCTTCTTATGAAAAATCTTCATCGTCATTTACCAATCCTTCCCAAGATGAGCTGAACCAGCTTGTTGCAG
>CANQME010000149.1 GCA_947624815.1 uncultured Lachnospiraceae bacterium
ACGACGAGAACAAAAACCGCAGGCAGGAAATTGAAATCTATTATTCTTTTGTCGGCAAGGTGGACTTGCCCGAATGACCGCCCGACCTGTCCGGCGCTGGGGAACGCCGGACGGGAACGGCAAAATTTTTTACACTTCTATTGCTTCTTTATCTCACATGAGCAAAGCCTTCGGGCAGTAAGCCAGGCGTAGGAATAGTAGCTGTTGGAATACTCCCCGTGATGGTCCGGATCCGGCAGACCGCAGTAATCCACCGCCTCAGACACCTCTCCGGCGGACACGGAGTCGCCGTAGACCTCAATGCGCCGCGGGGGCAGCGGTTCGCAGGGCATAAGCTGCAAGTCAGGACTTCCGATAAAGCCGTGGATCTGCACCATATGGCAGGAGTCCTGACGCTTGAAGAGAAGGAGGTCATGCAGATTTCCTTCCTGCTCTTCTCCCGCAAGCTCCACGCAGGCCGTCCCGCTCTCCGGAAGCTTCGCACAGTACTGCTTTCCGTCCAGCAGATACCCCAGATAATTGTCCCAGTAGGCGCGCTCGTTGGTCAGCACCACGGATAACCTGTTCCCCTTAAACCGCATCCGCACATAGGTTGCTGGGTACACCCACACCGGTCCCGCCTCTCCGCCAAAGTCGATCCTTCCTTCATACTGAAGCTTTTCGTCCCATGGAGAAATCCAAACATCGCCGGCCTCCGCGTATGATGCCAGTTTTTCCCTCCAGGCTGCATGATTGATCGCTCCTGTACTGTCTCTGTTATCCATTCTGTCATCCCATCCTTTCCGCAGGCTTTTCGTCACAAAAATCCCGTCTTTTCCGCGGGCTTCTCGTCACAGAAATCTCATCCTTTCCGCAGGCTTTTCGTCACAAAAACCGGCCAGTCCGCGGCATATCTCCCTGTCCGTGGTCCTGACCGGCTGCATTTTCATTTATCTTCTTCCAATCTCCGTATCCGTACCGTTCACCTTGCTGTGATCCCTGATATAATCCATGATATCGTCCAGCCGCGTAAACGCCAGTCCCACATAACTGTCCGCCGCGCCGTAATAGATCGCGATCCGGCCGGTCTCACTGTCGTGGATCGTCGCGCAGGGGAAGCAGACATTAGGCACAAAGCCCCGCTCCTCGTACCATTCCTCCGGCGTCAGAAGGAAATCCTCGCAGCGGTATTTTACAACAGAAGGATCGTCAATGTCAAGAATCGCTCCGCCAATGCTGTAAACATAACCGTTGCAGGTGCCGGAAACGCCGTGGTAGAACAGAAGCCACCCCTCGCTGGTCTCGATGGGCGCAGCGCCGCCGCCGATCTTTAAGGATTCCCACCATTCAAATCCCTTGCTCATCACATGACGGTGCTTTCCCCAGTACACCAGATCCGGGCTTTCGCTTAGGAACACGTCTCCGAAGGGAGTGTGACCACTGTCCGACGGACGGCTCAGCAGGCAGTAATTGCCGTGGATCTTCCGCGGGAACAGCACCGCGTTGCGGTTAAACGGCAGGAACGGATTCTCCAGCCTGGTAAATGTCTTAAAGTCCGTGGTCTTCGCCATGCCGATGGCCGCGCCGTAGAAATCCTGGCACCAGATGATGTAATAGGTATCCTCCACCTTCACCAGACGCGGGTCATAGGCGTAAACCGGCATGAAGGGCTTTCCTTCCTCGTCCACGAACGGGATCTTCTCTTCGTCGAACTCCCAGTGAACGGCATCCTTGCTCCGACCCAGATAAATGTAGGGAATTCCGTTGTTCTGCTCGCCGCGGAACACGCCGATGAAACTGTCCCCATAGGGCATAACGGCGCTGTTGAAGATACGCGCCACATTCTTCAGCGGATTCCGCCCGATGATGGGATTCTCGCTGTAACGCCATACAGGAGCCCCCGTAAAGGACGACGGGCCTTCCTGCCAGGGCATATTCGGAACGGGTGGTGCGATCATTTTGTACTTGCTCATGATAATTCTCCTCTCTGTTCTCTGTTTTCTTACATATAAATTTTCATATCCTTTAAAGACACATACTCCTGAGAAGATCTGGTCTTCCCGGAGCCTGCAGATCCGGTCTCCCCGGCGCCTACAGATTCGCGGCTCCGATCATCCCGGCCTTCTCACCCAGCTGCGCGACGCCGATATCCGGCAGCTCTCCGCCTGCGCCTCCGAAACAGTTCTGCGCCGCGATCTCCTTAAGCCTCCCAAGAAACGGCTCCAGAAGAGCCGACATTGCGCCGCCCAAAAGCACCGTCTGAGGACGGAAAATGTTAATGATATTGACAATTCCGATCCCCAGCCTGCGGACGTAAGCGTCCACAACCGCCCCCATCGCCGCGTCGCCCGCCGCTGCCTCCGCAAATACAGCATTTGCCGCCTTCCCGGCTTCCCGTATGAGCGCCCTTTCCGATACATACGCCTCCAGGCACCCGCGCCGTCCGCAGCTGCAGGGCTCGCCGTTCTCCACGATGACCATATGGCCCAGCTCCGCGCCGCCCAGGCGTCCGCCCTCATAGATCTCGCCGTTCAGAATGATCCCGCTGCCGACCCCGGTTCCCAGTGTCAGCAATACCAGATCCTGGCAGTCCCTCCCGGCGCCGGCCACGGACTCGCCCAGCGCGGCGCAGTCCGCGTTATTGGCGATGCGCACCGGAACCGGCAGCAGCTCCCCCAAAAGCTCCGCCAGATTTACATTCTCCCATCGGATATTATTAGAATAGCGGACGATCCCCTGTTCTCTGTCCACGGTTCCGGGCACCCCGACGCCTGCGCCCACGCACTGGTCGACACCGATTCCGGTCTCGTCCAGAAGCCGCAGGATACGCGCGGCGATATCCTCCGCCACGCTCTGTGCGCCTCGCTCCGCCTCGGTCGGCATCACAAGATCCGTGATCAGCTTCTGGTGGATATCCACCAGACCGATCCTGGTATGCATACCGCCGATCTCAACGCCGACGCGCACCGGCGCCGCTTTCTCACGGATCCGGGTAACCAACGCATCAGCGCTGCCCTCGATGCGATATTCTCCGCTTCCGGCTGTCAGAAAGAAGCTGTCCCCTTTCCGGAATGGCAGCGTTTCCCCATGGCATGTGATCGTTCCCTCTCCGCTCAGGATCAGGATACTGGCGAAGGATTCCTCCGATACCGTTCCTTCCAGCATCTTCATCATCTTTCCGTCCAGCGTCACGTGATCCACCGTAAAATAATCGCAGTCGGCCACATGGGGATAACTGCCGCTGTTCTTTATGACCGGCGTCCGGTTGGTGACCGCCAGGGCCTTCTCGATATGCAGATCCCTCTTCCTGCCGTCCTTTCCCACACGTCCGTAATCATAAACCCGGTACGTCACATTGGAATTCTGCTGGATCTCCGCGAGCAGGATATCCCTTCCGATGGCGTGGATCGTCCCCGCCTCGATGAACAGCACGTCGCCCTTATGGACAGGTACCGCGTTCAGCACCTCCAAAAGCGTATCATCCCGGATCCGGCGGGCGAATTCCTCCCGGCTGATCTCTCTCTTAAACCCATAATAGAGAAATGCCTCCGGTCCCGCGTCCATCACATACCACATCTCCGTCTTCCCGTACTGCCCCTCGTGCTGAAGGGCATAGCGGTTATCCGGATGCACCTGGATCGACAGGTTCTCCCTGGCGTCAATGAACTTGATCAGGATCGGAAAATCCTTGAACCGCCGGCAGTTGCTGCCCAGCGCGTCCTTTCCCAGGTTCTGAATGTATTCCGGAAGCGTCATGCCGGCCAATGGGCCGCTGTCCACCACAGACGGGCCGGCCGGATGGCAGGAAAGCTCCCAGCACTCTGCCAGCACATCGCCGTCATACTGCTTGCCGTACTCCTCGATCAGGCGCCGTCCGCCCCAGATATAATCTTTGCAGCTTGGCTTTAATCTTACGATCCCCATGATCCGTTTTTCCTCCGTCTGTGTTCACTGTCTGTCCGCCCCCCGCGCCGGTTCCTGCCTTCCTGCGCCGGTTCCTGTCGTCCCACGCAGTTCTGTCACCGGCCCAGTTCCTGCACCGCTGCCGTCATGCGCTCAAGCTTCTCTCCGGCGTCCCTCTCATCCTCTCCCAGTACGCCGATATAGAACTTGATCTTCGGCTCCGTCCCCGACGGCCGCACGCAGCACCAGGCGCCGCCTTCCATCTCAAAATACAGCACATCCGATTCCGGAAGCCCTGCGGCTGTCTTCTCACCTGTTTCGCAGTCCAGCACCAGATTCTCCCGGTAATCCCGAAACTGGGTTACCTTGACCCCGCCGATCTGCTCCGGCACGCAGGCCCTCACGGCTTCCATCATATCCCGGATCTGCCGCGCGCCGTCCTGCCCCTTCCGCGTTACCGTGCACAGCCCTTCCCGGTAATACCCGTAGGTCTGATACAGCTTCCGCATCTGGTCACACAGCGTCGATCCGTGATAATGATACCAGGCGGCCGCCTCGCACAGGGCCATCACGGCCGACACCGCGTCCTTGTCCCTGGCGTAGGTTCCCACCAGGCATCCATAGCTTTCCTCATACCCGAAGAGATACTCAAAGGTATGCTCCTGCTCGAAGAACTTGATCTGCTCTCCGATATATTTAAACCCGGTCAGCGTCTCGATGCGCTTCACGCCGTAAGCCTCCGCGACCGCCTTCGACATCTTCCCCGACACGATCGTCGTGACCACGGCACCGTTCCCGGGAAGACGTCCCTGGGCCTTTATGCGGGACAGCCGGTATTCCATGATCAGCATCCCGGACATATTGCCTGTAAAGCTCATATATCCGCCCGAAACCGGATCCTTCGCATAGATCCCAAGCCGGTCCGCGTCCGGATCCGTAGCGAGTACCAGATCCGCATCCACCTTCTCCGCCAGCTCAAGCGCCAGCGCAAATGCTTTTTCGTCCTCCGGATTCGGATAGGGCACCGTAGGAAAATCTCCGTCCGGCAGCTCCTGCTCCTTCACCACATAAACCTGCTCAAATCCCAGCTCCGCCAGGATCCGCCGCACCGGCAGATTGCCGGTACCGTGAAGCGGTGTATATACGATCTTCAGCTTCCGTGCCTCTGCCCTGACGATATCCGGCTCCAGCACCAGCTTCTTAAGCTCCTCCATATACCGGTCGTCGATCCTTTTATCAATGACACGGTAAAGCCCCTGCCTCTCCGCTTCCGCCTTCTCCATGGTCTTCACCATGGCATAATCGGTGATGGCGTTCACCTCACGGATGATCTCCCTGTCCCGGGGCGCGGTGATCTGAGCCCCATCCTCCCAATAAACCTTATAACCATTGTATTCAGACGGGTTATGGCTTGCGGTTACAACAATTCCTGCCCGACAGCCAAGCTCCCGCAGCGCGAAGGACAGCATCGGCGTCGGCCGAAGAGACGGAAATACCCAGGCCGTAATTCCGTTGGCCGCCAGACAGCATGCAGCCTCATCCGCGAACTCCTTCGACATATGGCGGGAATCATAAGCGATAGCCACGCCATTTCCGGAGCCTTCCGATTCCTTTCCTATGTAATTCGCCAGCCCCTGGGTCGCTTTCCGGACCGTATAGACGTTCATCCGGTTCGTGCCGGCGCCGATCACGCCCCGCAGTCCCCCGGTTCCGAATTCCAGATCCCGGTAGAACCGGTCCTCAATCTGACCTTCATCGCCGTCAATGCTTCTCAGCTCCGCTTTCGTCTCCTCATCAAAATACGGACTCGCAAGCCATTCCTCGTATCTCTTTCTCGCATTCATGTGTTCCTGCCCGTCCTTTCCCGCTTCCAATGCTTCCGCCGCATTCATGATTTGTGAATGTGTGAAATTAATTTTAATATATCATTACTTAATCAATTAATCAATATTTTTCTTTGTAATTAATTCGATTCGTTAATATGAACAATGGTCCGGCATCGTTTTTGTGCATTGTTTTCCGCATTGGGACAGTTTCCGGTTTGTTTTCATCCAGATAAAAAGCGGCGGCCGTTCCGCTCCGCGAAACGCCCGCCGCATCCATTTTTCTTAATCAATTAATCTTCCGTAATCTACCGTACCGTCACACGCACCGACGCGCTGCCGAATTCCCGGCTCTCTATCGTGAATACCGCTTCCCCGGCCTCGTAACCGCTGCGGAGCACGCCGTACGCACGCCCCCGGTAGGTGGTAAAGCTTCCTGAGGTATAGTTCTCCGCCGTGACCGGAGAGGAAGAACCGAATCCGGCCAGCACCGCAGCGCCCTCCGCCGACGCTTTCAGCGCGATCTGCGCGTCAGGCACCAGCCTTCCTTCCACGTCCACGACTTCCGCGCAGACGTAGATCAGGCTGTGACCGTCCGCTGCCATCTCCGTCCGGTCCGCGCTTACACGAACCGCGCAGGCGGCCCCGGCCGTCCTTATGGTATCCCGGGATACCTCCTTCCCGCCGCTGTAGCTGACAGCCGTTACCTCTCCCGGCTCGTAGACCGCGTCAAACACAAAGGTACACGGCATCTCTTCGACTCCCGGCGCTTCTCCCTGCTTCTTCCTTCCCAGAGAGCGTCCATTTACCAGGACCTCCACCTCTTCGGCGCGGCTGAACACCAGAAGCGATACGCCCTTTCCCTCGTCTCCTGCCCAGTTCCAGCATTTCCGGCAGGCGGGGAAGCCCCACTGGCTTAAGATCTCCTTCTTGCCGTGATCGGCCGGAGCATAGGAGAACACGTACGTCGCGTCCGAGCCGTACACGACGCTCCGGTAATTCCCCTGGGGCAGGATACCGCCGTTGATGTCGATATCCGCGTCGTTGGCCAGCCGGTAGGGGAATTCGGAGGTATGGGACGACAGCGCCCATTGCCCCGCGGCCAACTTCGGATCATCCGGATCCAGGAACACGGACTTGCCGATGCCAGCTTCACCGATATAGTCCACGGCGGTCCAGGTGAAATCGCCGATCACATAGGGCGTGCTCATGACCATCGGCCAGCGCTTTCCGATCTCCTTCGGGAAATTCTCGGAGCCCAGCATGACCCGGTCGGGATACAGCTTATGATCCTGGAAATATTTGTCCTCCAGATAGTTATAGCCTACGATATCAAGGCCGTTGGTGAAGGCTTCCGTCAGCTCCTCCCAGTCCAGATCCTCCGCTCCCACATCCGCGTTCTGAAGCTCGGTCTGCGCCTTCGCGGCCATCTTTTCCAGATTCCTCTTCATCAGCTCGTCATCCAGACCGTTCCAGAACGAGCAGATGCCGTTGCTGACCGGCCGGCTGCGGTCCAGCGCGTGGACCTTCGCCGCCAGCGCCGCCGCCAGCGTATAGCCGTGGTTTAAGCCGGCCCGCTCGGTGATCTCATTGCCGGTGGACCAGATCACGATCGACGGATGACTCCTGTCCCGACGGACAAATGCGGTCAGATCCGCCTCCCAGTCGCCGACGAAGAACTGATTGTAATCGCCGGGCTGCTTGCCCATGCCCCACGCGTCGAACGCCTCCGCGAACACATACATACCCAGCCGGTCGCAGACCTCCATCAGCGCCTTCGACGGCGGATTATGGGTTGTGCGGATGGCGTTGAAGCCAACCTCCTTCATCGTCCGGATCCGGCGGACCTCCG
>CANQME010000150.1 GCA_947624815.1 uncultured Lachnospiraceae bacterium
TCGGGGGTGGGGTTCTCGACGGTCTTGGTCTGCTGCTCCGGGTCGCCGTTGATCTTCACGTAGGCGGTGTTGTCCACCCGGCCCACGGGCGTGGCGGTGCTCAGCACCTCCACCACCAGGGTCACTGTGCCGGAGGCGCCGGCGGGCTGCATGCCCAGGTTCCAGGTGACCCGGCCCTCGGACGAATACTCATCCTCCGTGGACGTGACGCCGGCGTCGTAGACGATGACGGGGACGGCATCCGTGCCGATGTTGACCGTTTGCTCAGTTTTCCCGCTCTCGGGCTTGGCGTCGCCGGTGGTTTCGTTAGCATCCAAAGTCACCGCTGTCTCAGGGCCGGTATAGCCCTCGGGGAAGTCGCCGCCGTCTTTGATCGGTTTGCCGTCAGCGCCCTTGGTCGTCGCCGGGTCAAAGCTGGCGCTGATGAGCTTCACGTTGACGTCCAGCGGGTCGCGGACGGTGACCAGCGCCGGGACGTTCTCGTAGTTCCGCCAGGAGATCGTGTAGGTGATCTTGTCGCCCACGTACACCAGCGGGCCCACCACGGTGTTATCGGCCCCATCCTTTTGGGTAAAGGTAAGGTCATCTCCCGTCACATTGGAGCTGTCAGCGGCGCGCTCGATGTTGGTCTCGTCCTTCTCGGGCTCGCCCACGGGGTTGACGACCGTGTTGGTGTTGTAGGAGTTGTCGGCCACGCGGACGGTAGCCCGGTCGCGCACCAGATAGTCGGGCGCGGGGTCTTGACCGACGGGCGTGTCGGCCACGCCGTCCTCGTCGTAGTCCCACCATTCCGCCGCGTTCCCGTTCACCTTGACGGTGAGGCTCACGCTGCCGCTGGTGTTGGCGCTCATTTCCTTCAGGTCCCAGATCACCACGTGGCCGCTGTCAACCTCGGGCGGATTTGCAGCTCCTTTATAAATATCAGCAAGGGCCTTGTTGGCAGCATCCTTGGTTTCATAATGCACTCCGCCGTCGCTGGCGCTGACGAAGTCCACGCCCTTGTCCAGCGGGTCGATGATGACCACATGGGCCGGCTTGTTGGTGGCGTTGGTCCACTTGATCTCGTAGGTGATGTCGTCGCCCACCTGGACGCCGGGATAGGTGTCGGGATCGGCGGTGGAGGGCTCCACGGGCTTGCCGTTGATGGCGGTCTCGGTCTTGTCCTTCTTGATCGTGTTGACGAAGTTGGCGGACTCCTCAAAGGTACCGGTGTTGCCGTACACCGAGTACACGCCGGTGTAGTCGGTCTTGCTGGTGAACCCCCCATTTGCCGGATTCTTGTTCACCTGCGGCGGCTCGTCCTTCACGGCAAAGTGGACCGTGGGGCTGGTGACGAAGCGGGCGAAATCTCTGAGGTAGCCGGAGCCCTCGCCATAATAATGCGCGTCACGGAGCTCGCCGCCCTTGAAGAAGTAGTGGCGGACCTGGGTATCGCTTATGTCCTCATCGCAGCCGCCTTGTGCTAACGGTTTGCAGCTGGGATTGTCCAGGACGGTATGCGACCCGCCCTTGTTCGTGTTCAGGTTCGTACCGCTGTCCCAGAGCCAGAACACGGATGTCCCGTCCGTGACACTAGTCGGCTGGTGGTGGTTGTCGCCCGCGGCGGTCTTATTCATGGTGGAGTAGGCTTCCCAGACGACGGCGTTGGTGTTGAAGAAGGACTCATAGTGGAGATAGCTCTCATTATTCTTATCGCCACCCTGCTTCACTGCCCAGGTCAGGCCGTACTGGGTGGGATTGTTTCTATAAGTTTCGGGTATAGGCTTATAATTTTCGGGAAGGCCCGCAGTCCCCGACGCCGGGTAAATATCCCCGTAGGTAGCGTCATCATCGATATACACCGGTATCTGCTGCTTGCCGGGCTGATAGGTGCTGGTGGAGCCCACCTGCTGGGTGTGGCTCAGCCGTTTCAGGGCGTAGCCCACATCCATCTGCTTTTTGCTGAGCTTCTCGGTGACGCGGTACACGGAGCCCGAATCGATGCCGCTGAACAGGAGGCCGTAGCCGTTCTCCAGCTGGAACTCGGCCGTATATTTCGCGATATTCTCGTTGTTCAGTTCCTCCTCACCGAACAGGTTCTTGGTGAACAGATCCGGCCGGTCCGCGGAGGGGATGATCTTGTCGTAGAGGTCCTTTTCCGTCAGCGTCTTATCAGCGGCCGTATCCTTCCCGTCGCCGTCGGGGTTGGCGTTCACGCCGAATTCCACCGTCTCCGTCCAGTAGGCGCTGCTGGTGCGGTAGGGCGTGGAGATCGTGAGCGCGCTGGTCTCGGGGTCGATGTTCGGGTCGATGGTCAGCAGCTCAAAGTTGGTTTTCTCTATTCCACCGTGTTGTGTGGCGTCAAAGCTTTCCGTGGTGACCGGATCGAGAGGCCCTGTTGTGGCGCCCTGCCATTGATTGGTATAGTTATCCGCGGACACCAGCCAGACCTTGGCGGCCATGAACGTGCCCTCTCTGCCAGTTGTCCCGCTGGTCGTAACGTCCTCCGGCGAGACCGTGCCGCTCTCGTCCACAGCATTATTGTGGTATACGCGGAAGCTGGTGGCGGTCACGCCCGCCTCTTTCGTCCCCCGGTTCTGGCCGATGAAGACATAGTACGGGCCGCTGTCACCCTCATAATCATATGTGCCGCCGTTTGCATAGATATACCCTTCGCTGTCCGGGTCAGAGACCACGCGCTGGCCTTTGCTGTCCACCATGGCCTTTTGCCCGTCCTCGGTCTGGAGGAACAGCTGGCCGTCCAGCTCCAGGTCGATGTAGTGGAACTGCCGCTGCCAGCTCTCGGTGCCTTTATCGTACTTCACCACAATGGCGCTCTGGGGGCCGGTGATGCCGTTGATGAAGATCTGGTAGTCGAACTCGTCCCCGTTCTCGATCAGATCGTTCGAGTTGGGCTGTTCCACCAGCTTCGTCACCAGCAGGGTGGTGTCCATGACGTACAGGCGGCCGTTGTTGCCCAGATAGGTGTTCACGCGCACGTCGTCCGAGGTGGAGCCGGTGCTGATGGTGGGCAGATAGTAGTTGTTGGCCGTGCGGGTCACGTTGTTCTCATAGAAGCCCCAGTTCAGATCCTGGGCTTGCACATTTTCCTTGTACCGCTGGTCCGTGTAATACGCGCCGATTTGGTCGTTGGTCGAATAGGTGTCGCCCTTGCTCTGGACAGCCTGGGACAGGCCGCCCACCCGCAGGCCGCCGGGCTTGGCGCAGACCACCCACTCGCCAAGCGGGAGCTGTTGCTGCTTCTTGCTTTCATCTGGCGCTTTTCCTTTTGCTACGCCCTCATACCAGCCGGTCTTGGGATCGATCTTTACGCCGATGTAGTCCCTGCCCCGGCTAGGGTCATTGGTCTCGGTGTAGGACAGATACGGGTAATCCTGCGTGTTTTGCCCGCTCACGTCGTGCCAGCACAGCATATCGCCGTTGGAAATACCGGCGGACTTGTAGGCGGAGCCGAACTCGCTGCCCTTCCGGGTGATGACGTACTGGGTGGAAGTGGCGACGTTGACGTTGTTACCCTCGCTGTCCTTTTTCGAAGTCAAATCGTAGAACTCGATGGCCAGGAAGAAGTAGCTGTTGGAGGAGAAGGGGTCGGGAGTATTTTCATCCACCGTATCCGGCCTGGTCACATCGTTCAGGATGTCGTCCTTGAGCAGGACGATGTCGCCGTCGGCCTTATCGGGGAGGTTCGACAACTGCTCAAGCGCGGCGTTGATTCTGGTCGTCGCTTCAGCTGCGGTTGTGGGCGTGCCGCCTCGCTCAGACAAATCCAGGTCCGCCGCGAGCAGCCTGCCGCCAAAGGAGGTGGCGTCAAAGGTGCGGACGTCCTGGCTCCCGGTGAGATCCTCGCCTATTACGACCCGCCGCCACTGCTGGTCCGCAGCAACATACACATACGCCGTGCTGTACAGCGGCAGCGCCTTTTCGAACAGGTAGTAGCGGTTGCCGGAGGCCGGGGAGAAGGAGGTCACCGGGTCGCCGTAGGTGTAGTCGGTGTTGGTGGTGGCGTAGTCGCTGTAGCGGTTCAGGGGGTTGTACCAGTTGGAGAAGAACTCCACGTTCCCCTGGGGGATGCCCCGGGCCGTCTGCGCCTCCGCCGTGGTGATCTTGTTCTGGAGGATGTACTCCGGGCTGATGGCCCCGGCCATGTTGATGCGGTCAGAGTTCTCCAGCGCCTCGTCGCTGACGCCCACGGTGTAGAACACGCGCAGGGGGAAGCTGGCCAGATAGCCCGGATCTGTCTTGTTCAGATTGGTGGTGTACTTCCACGTGTCGTCGGAACCCTCGGCCGTGTCGCCCAGATTGACGGACACAGTGCGCAGAGGCAGCATGTTCACCGGGATGTTCACCCACAGGGCCTCGTCGTAGTTGGTGTCGGTCTCGGTCTCGCCCAGGGCGTCGCTGTAGTCGCCGCTGTCCTCCACCCAGATCCGCAGGTCGGACAGGGCGTAGACGCCGGGGATCTCCAGATGGCCGCCGTCCTCGTCATATACCGCGTGATTGTTATGGATGTACTGCTCCTCGGTCTGCTCCTCGGTCTGCTCATCCGCCAGGTAGGCGGGGTTCACGTGGAGCTTGTTGCGCTCGCTCTGCTCCTCATCGAGCCGGTAGAAGGTGTAGACCGTATTCCGCATCTTGGTGACGGTCTTGTCGGAGGTGTCAGCTGCATTGATGTTGTTCAGCGTGGGCACGAACTTGGAAGCGTCGGAGTAGCTGATGCGGTAGACCCAGCCGGCGGCCCAGGCCTTTTGGGCGGCATCGGAACCAGTAAAGAGCACAGATCCATTGCCGTCACCGTCTTTGGGTACCGCGTCGGTTCCGCCGTATGTCACGCCATTGTTGCCGCTTTTATTGTTGGTCGCGGCAGGTTCGCCCAGGTACCAGCCCTGGGGAAGGGGGGCGGTCGTATCGGGAGCGCTATTGTTGTTTACCATATACTGGTGGTTCCACTGGTAGTCGTACACGGCGGTCCTGGTGATGTCGTGGTACTTCCCGAACAGGGTCAGGCCCTTGACGTCCTTCACGTCCATGTACTTGCCCACGGGGTCCATGTAGGTGACGGAGTCCTCCACGCCCAGGTCGTTAGCACCGGCCACGGGGGTGAACAGGGGCTCCGTGATGGCGTCGATGATCTCTACGAAGACATGGGCCAGGTCGGCGCCGCTGCCGCTGCTGACCTTGGCGTAGTACGCCAGGGTCGCATAGTCATACTTCAGCTCGCCCAGCTGGAAGCCCGCCTCCTCTGCCGCCTCTGTGGCCTCAGCCTTTGTGGGGATGTAGAAATCGCCCTCGCCGGTCGCTGTACCGATCGACTGTTCGGCATATACGCGCCAAAAGCTGTCATGGTTAGGGGCTGGGAAGTTGGCGTCAGCATCGTTGGTTGCCTTGAAATTACCATTTTCGGTCTGATCAATCGGGTTGCCGCTCGTGTCGTATACCTTGATTTTGTCTTTGACTTTATTGTTGGTAAAGCTCCACCCGCTCTGAATGGACCGGAAGGTACCAAGCTCAAAGTCGCTCCCTCCCGATGTCCATGTATTCCATGCCTGGATCGCCTTCTGGATGCCTTCTACGGTCATATCGCCGACGGTATAATCGTCATAATAGGTATTGTCGGTGTTTCCTTCTGCTTCCTTTTTTAAATATCCCTTGTCCTCCAGCCATGTCTCATTGAAGTAGTTTCCCGGGTCCATCATGACGGGGTTGCTGGTTATGGCCGCCTTTGTGGCGTCGTTAGCATCAAAGCCCGCATGGAAGCCCGCGGCCGTGGGGTCGGGCATATCCACCGTGATGGTGTAGAGGCTCCAGTCGTCTGCGCTGCTGACGTTATAGGCGCTCTTTACCGCCTGCTTGTAATAGGCCGTGGTCAGCAGGTAGTTAAAAATCATGTAGGCCTCGTTATCCCGGTACTGATTCGCCAGAGCCTGCATGGCGTCCAGGCTGGCATCTATGGGCTTGGTCACAGTTCTTTCTTTCTCTTCTTTTTGGCCATAGTCGGACTCCGGCGTCCACTTATCCTCCTCATAGTGGATCATTCTATCGCTCGCGTCAGCGCTGGCGACGGACTCGTAATATAATTTCCCATCTATTGCATCTTGGGCCTCGCCAGACGAAGAGCCTTTCGGGTCTGTCCCTCCTTCCCCCGCCGCCTTCACCGCGAGGAACTGATTCCATGCTGTGTTATTCCAATCACTGAAGCCCCCACTGGGATCGTTGTGTTGAACGAAAGAGACGCCCTTGTAGCTGAAGTCGCAGACAAATCCCATGGCTTTGTTAAGGATGCCGTTGTCCGTCTTGTCCGGCGTCAGCCAGTTGTTCAGCGAGTCGGTAACGGCGCCGTCGGTCAGTATCACCAGAGAGGGGACGCACTGATATATCTGGTTGCCCACCTGTTCGGTCTTGGAAGCTTTCAGCAGTTCCTGCATTCCCTGGTACATACCGGCCTGGATGTTGGTGGTGCCGTTGGCGTAGGCAGTGTATGTTTTCTCTTCGCAGCCGTTCCAGCCGTTCCAGCCGTCCTCCGTGTACCACTTATGCCCGGGGTTGTCGGTATCTTTTTGGTCGGTGCTTTTCAGCTGGCAGATGTCGTTATTGACGAATACCCAACCGCTTTCGCCCTTGTTACTGGTTTTATGATTTGGGTTACTGCCGTCTGCTTGTGTCTGGCCTTTGCTCCAGCCCGCCGTTAAGTACTGCGTATTATGACCGGTGTCTATGATTCCGTTATTGTTCTTATAATCATTGACCGCCTCTGTGCCGGGCGTATAGTGCTTCATGGGCAGGATGGTCACGGCGGTGCTGTTGCCATGGTACCTGTGGGTACCATCTACTTCCAGTGCCTCAGCCTCCCCGTTCGTGCCGTCGCCGAACAGCACCACCGACACCTCGTTGTACTCGCTGGACAGCATCAGCACATCGATGGCGGCGTTGATGGCAGCCACCGTCTTGGAGATACGGTTATCCTCCCACTTCTGGCCTTTCGTTGGGTCTATGTCATACATCGACCCGGAGTTATCGAACACGATGACCGTGCGGACAGGGGGCACACCGGTGATCTCCAGGCTGGACCCCAGCACAGAATAGACGTGCAGAAAATCCTCGTCGAGCACGATCGGTTGGCTCACGCCGTCGTCTTCCTTGGTCAGCGTCAGGGTATTCCCGTCCCAGTTGCTGTCCCGGTTATTCACATCATTCTGCTTATAGTCCAAGGCGAACACGGACTTATCCGACCACAGGCGGCCGGCGTACCGGGTATTCTCCGAGAAATCCAGCATCTTTCTATATGTATCCATGGTGCTGGGGTCGGCCTGGCGGGTGACGCCGCTGGTGCCGCCGGAGGAAGCCCTGGGTTCGGCGGCCCTGGCCACGGCCCTGAAAAGCCCCATGCCGCTGATCAAAGACATGATCATACACAGGCACAGCGCAAACGCCATCAGTCTGCGCCCCACCGCACGTGCTTTCATCTGTTTCATAAG
>CANQME010000151.1 GCA_947624815.1 uncultured Lachnospiraceae bacterium
GCATTGACCCAGGAGCAGGAGGACAGCCTTCTTGCTTTTGCGGCCGCCGATCCGGTCTATCGGAAGTATTGTGACGAGATCATCATTCTTCTGGGAACCGGCCTCCGTATCTCCGAGCTGTGCGGCCTGACGGTCGATCTGGATTTTGCCAACAGACAGATCAACGTGGACCATCAGCTTCTAAAGGATGGCGAGACCGGCTACTATGTGGACACGCCGAAAACCAAAAACGGTATCCGGCAAATCCCCATGAGCGATAAGGTCTACGAGGCGTTGAGGCGGGCCGTGAAGAACAGAGGGAAGGCGGCGGCAGTCAGCATTAACGGATACAGGGATTTCCTGTTCCTCAACCAAAGCGGCTATCCCAAAGTTGCGTCCAGCTATGAAAGCATGTTCAAAGGGCTTATCAAGAAGTACAACAAGCAGCACAAAGAGGATGAAGCCCTCCCGAACATCACGCCCCATACCCTGCGGCATACCTTCTGCACTCGCTTAGCCAATGCGGGAATGAACCCGAAAGCCCTGCAATACATTATGGGCCATTCCAACATCACCATGACGCTGAACTATTACGCACACGCGACATTCGCGTCTGCAAAGGCAGAAATGGATAGGCTTGCGGCTTAGTAGTAAAGCCGGTTTTCTACTACCTTTTTACTACTTTTGATTGCGAAGTGAGGCGGAAAAATGCCGAGATATGCGGAGTATCTTCCACAACAGAAAATGTCGGAAAAGCCTGTAATTCCAGGCTAAACCGACATTTGCGGACAAATGCAAAGATAATCAGAAATTCGCTATAATTTTATTTTACAGATAACCATCTTTTATTATCATACAACTGATATATGCAAAGGCGGGTAACTGCTCGATTGGGAGTATGATAAAATGATTCCCGATGGAACGCGGATTCGGCTCATCATCACATCTGTGGAAACGCATCACGGTATTAAATTCAGTGTTGTTAATGTATGGTACAAAAAGCTTCCGCACTGATTTGGTTGTACACCGTTTGATAAAGGGAGAACCTTTTTTGGCAGTGTGCCACTGTGCGCCCATGCAATTCTTGCATATATAATTATGCTTTCCGAGCGGAATACTCGACTCATAATACGACCGGATGGTTCCGCACATAATATCAGCAATTTGAATCAGGGGAAAATCCTTATCTTTGGAGTCGCGAAAAATCAAGTCGAATTGCTTGGCATTATCAGAAGAAAAGATGTCCTTAATTCGATCCATTTCCCTTTTTTTCATGTTGTCAATAACGATTAATACCTTGTCCGTGTCCTTAAGAAGACCGGAATTTTGGAATGCGATAGAAGGAAATGTGTGAGTAATGCCACTCAAATCTATTTGAGCTATTAAGGACATTGTTCCAATATCGGATACTTCATCTGGTTTAATATCCTGGATCAGTCGCTTATTTGTAATTATGGAATATGCAAAGCCATGTAAGGAAGCCATTTTCTCATACGCAGCACGTGCATTTCTATGACGCTTTAATGCGGTACTTTTTAATTCCTGTTCGGGTTTTACAAAAAGCGCCTTCTTCATAGCTAAAAGAATATCCTTGTTATATTCCAGTTCAGATAACGGTGTAACAAAACAGGACACAACAAAACTGAACGATGAACCTTCGGAACTGGATGCAGCGAATTTGTAGCCATCATCACCCGAAGCATCAACAAACATGATGTAATTATATTTGTGAATATCAATCTTGCTGCTCATAAATAATTCGTGTTTCCTTCCTGCCGTCTCTTTTTCAAGATGAATTATAAGTGTTTCAGAGCATAAAATCAACGATTGAATAGAGAAATATTTTATTAGAATCGTCAAAGACCGGCGGATGCAATGTGGAGCAATGTGAAGAAATTGTGCAAGACGTCCAGGCATTTCTGCATAGTCTGAAACAAATGGATGAAAGAGAGCATTATGGAGGAAATCAGTATCGTAAATTATGTGGAGATCGATGGACAGGAGGTCTTGTTGGAGAAGCTGTCGCCTGAGAAGAGGAAAGAAATATCAGAGACAATTCAGGAGAGGTTTATGAAGGCGGCGGGGTATAAATGTCAGCATAGATCTGTCTGAAGACATGAACTGGCCGGGCGGGGCTCTCTATCTGTTTTTGAAGTACGGCGGGCCGGACGGGGAGATTGCCGCGTCCATGCGCTACCTCTCCCAGCGCTACGCCATGCCCTATGATATCGGCAAGGCGGTCCTGACCGACGTAGGCACGGAGGAGCTGGCCCACATGGAAATGATCGCGGCCATCATCCACCAGCTGACCAAGGGGCTGACCGCGGAGCAGATCGCCGCCTCCGGCCTCGGACCTTATTATATCGATCATACCAACGGGATCTGGCCCCAGGCCGCGGGCGGAGTTCCGTTCAACGCCTGTGAGTTCCAGTCCAAAGGCGATCCGCTCACGGATCTCTTCGAGGATCTGGCGGCGGAGCAGAAGGCCCGGACCACTTACGATAATATCCTGCGCGTGGTCACCGATCCGGAGGTCTGCGAGCCCATCCGGTTCCTGCGCGAGCGGGAGATCGTGCATTTCCAGCGGTTCGGGGAAGCGCTCAGAGCCGTACAGGATCACCTGGACAGCCGCAACTTCTACGCGCTGAACCCGGCCTTCGATAATCCGGCGAAGCCGGCCGCTGCGGCCGCGAACACCGGCGGCTGCAGCGCCTGCGGACAGGAGGCGTAAGGCAGAAAAGCAGGCAGAAAAACGGCGGGAAACCATATGCCGTTTTTCTGCCATTTACGGCCGGTTTTTCCATTTCTCTCATCGGTCTGTTTATCTGCGAAACCGTACCATATTTTTCGAGGCATTTCTGCTTGTCATCCCACGGCGTTGTGTGGTAATATTTAGCTATCGAATGAGAGGAGATGGCATGGAATGAAACCAGTCATGAGAAAGGACGTCCCGGTCGAGCTGACCTGGGATCTGTCGGCCCTTTATAAGACCGAAGAGGATATGTACGCGGACGCGGAGCGGGTGGAAGCGATGAGCCGCGCGATCGAAGAGGAATACAAGGGGAAGCTGAACACGCCGGAGCGGATCAACGCCTGCCTGGACGCGTACAGAGAGCTGAGCGAGCGGATGAATCTGGTCTACAGCTATACAGACCTGGCGGTGGCGGTGGACTATTACGACGCCCACAACCAGGAGCGCAACGACCGGATCGGACTGAAGGTATCCGCCGTCGGGAGCCGGTTAAGCTTTATCGACAGCGAGATCCTGGAGCAGGACGACAGCGTGATCCGGGCGGCCATCGATCTGGCCACGGACAACAAGCTGTATCTGAAGGATCTGCTGCGGGAGAAGCCCCACCGTCTGGACGCGGCCACGGAGAAGACGCTGGCGGCGCTTTCCAATACCTTTAATACGCCCTACCAGGTCTACAATATGGCCAAGCTGGCGGATATGAAATTCCCCTCCTTCACGGTGGACGGACAGGAGTATCCCATGGGCTACTCGCTTTATGAGGACGATTACGAGTATGACCCGCGCACTCCGGTGCGCCGCGGTGCGTTCGAAGTCTTCTACGCGAAGCTCAGGGAGTATGAAAATGTAACCGCCGCCGCTTATCAGGCGCAGGTGCAGATGGAGAAAACCTTCGCGGATCTGCGGGGCTTTGAGACGGTTTTCCACAGGAATCTGTTCACGGACAAGGTGGACATTTCCCTCTATCACCGCCAGATCGACCTGATCATGGAGAAGCTGGCGCCTCATATGCGCAGATACGCACGCCTGCTCCAGAAGATCCACGGTCTGGAGAAGATGACCTACGCGGATTTAAAGATCGCGGTGGATCCGGAGTATGATCCGCGGGTGACCATTGAGGAATCACAGAAATATATCGTGGAGGGGCTGTCGGTCCTGGGAGAGGAGTATCAGGAGATGGTGAAGGAAGCCTACCGCGAGCGGTGGGTGGATTTCGCCAAGAACCAGGGCAAGTCTACCGGCGGCTTCTGCGCCAGTCCCTACGGCAGCCATTCCTATATCCTGCTGAACTGGAACGAGCGGATGTCGGACGTGTTCACACTGGCCCACGAGCTGGGACATGCGGGGCATTTCAAGGCGTGCAACGCGGCCCAGTCCATTTTCGATACCAATGTATCCGGGTATTTCGTAGAGGCGCCGTCCACGATGAACGAGCTGATCATGGCCCATTACCTGCTGAAGACCAATCCGGATCCCCGGTTCAGACGCTGGGTCTTAAGCTCCATGGTGGGACATACCTACTATCATAATTTTGTGACCCATCTGCTGGAGGCGGCCTATCAGAGAGAGGTGTACCGGATCATCGAAGCCGGCGGAAGCGTGCAGGCGGAGACCTTAAACCGCCTGATGCGGGAGACGCTGGAGAAGTTCTGGGGAGACGCAGTGGAGATCATCCCCGGCTCGGAGCTGACCTGGATGCGGCAGCCGCATTATTACATGGGACTGTATTCCTACACGTACAGCGCCGGACTGACCGTGGCGACCCAGGCGTGCCTGCGGATCGAGCGGGAGGGCCAGCCGGCGGTGGACGACTGGAAGCGGATGCTGGCTGCCGGCAGTACGAAGACGCCGGTGGAGCTGGCGCAGATGGCCGGAGTGGATATCACGACGGATCAGCCGCTGCTGGATACGATCGATTATATCGGAGGGATGATCGATGAGATCTGCGCGCTGACGGAGGAACTGGAGAGATAACGGGATGAAGCTGTATGAGACGTTTGAACTGGAATTCACAGGCAGGAAACTGACGGAAAACTGGGCCCGTGTGGATGTAACCGCTGTGTTTACCAATGGAGATACGCAGGTTACCGTCAGCGGTTTCTACGCCGGGGACGGGATCTACAAGGTAAGATTCCTGCCGGAGAAGACCGGGATCTATACCTGGAAGGTAAGCGGCTGCGTGGAAGGGGAAGGCTCGGAGCTGTGCGAGCCGGTGGTGCCGGGCTCTGCGGGAGCCGGAACCGATGCGGGGCAGCAGGCGGATGCCGGAACCGAGCGCGGGCAGCAGGCAGATGCAGGAGACGGGACGGAAGAGCACGGCCGGGGAACCGGCGCTGCGGCTTCCGGCAAGACGGCGCAGACTGCGCCTGCCGTGGGCAGAGCGGCCGTGCGCGGGCAGACGGCGTCGTTCGGGCGGACAGGCCGCGGCGTCGTCCGCGCGGTGGGAACCCATTTTGAGTACGAGGACGGCACGGTCTATAAACCCTTCGGAACCACGATCTACGCGATGATGCACCAGGATGAGGAGCTGATCGAAACGACGTTTCAGACGCTGTCGTCCGCTCCGTTTAATAAGGTGCGGTACTGTGTGTTCCCGAAGCATTACGATTATAATTCCAATGAGCCGCCGTACTACCCGTTCGAGAAGGACGCGGAAGGGAAATGGGACGTGAACCGGCCATGCGTCGCCTTCTGGGATCATTTTGAGAACGGGATCCGGACGCTTCAGGGGATGGGCATCGAGACGGATCTGATCCTGTTTCATCCGTATGACCGCTGGGGGTTCTCGGAGCTTGAGACAGACGAATGCCTGGTCTATCTGGATTATCTGCTGCGGCGCCTGGCCGCGTTTCCGTCGGTCTGGTGGAGCCTGGCCAACGAATACGACCTGTGCCGGAAGCGTACGATGGAGGACTGGTATCTCTTTGAGGAGTTTATCGCGGAGCACGACCCGTACCGTCATCTGATGGGCAATCACAACTGCATCGCCTATTATGACCACAGCCGTCCGCTGATCACCCACTGCTGCATGCAGACAGCCTGGATGGAGAAGGCGGCCGACTGGATGGCGCGCTACCGGAAGCCGCTCATCTATGACGAGTGCTGCTACGAGGGCGACCTGCCCCAGAACTGGGGCAATCTCTCCGGCTTCGAGATGGTGAACCGGTTCTGGCAGGCCAACACGGTGGGCGCCTACTGCACCCATGGCGAGGTATTTCTGTCCGGCGACGAGATCCTGTGGTGGGCCAAGGGCGGCGTACTGAAGGGGGAAAGCCCGGCGCGGATCGGATTTCTGCGGCAGATCATGGAGGAGATCCCAGGGCCCTTAAGTCCGTGGACGGAGGAGTATCTGGAGCCGGAAGAGCGGAAATGGCGCGAGCAGGGCGAGAAAATGTTCGGCCATCTGAAGAAGTCGCTGTCGGAGGCGGAGCTGGACGCGCTGACACGCAAGGATATGGACTTCAAAGGCCATCTGGGCGAGCAGGTGTTCCTGGTCTATCTGGGCCGCCGCTGCAATGCCCTTTTGCCGTTGCGTCTGCCGAAGGATCACTGTTACCGGATCGACGTGATCGACGTCTGGAACATGACCCGGGAGACGGCGGCGACCGGCGTAAGCGGCGCCGTGAATGTGAAGCTGCCCGGACGGGAAGGCATGGCCGTGATGGCGGTGGAAGAGAAGTAATCATACATTTTCATAAGGAGGAACGGAATATGCAGGTTCAGAATATTGACAGAGGCTGGAAATTCGGCCCGGGACCGGCGAATTTCTTCGGGATGGTCCGGGGAGAGGATTCGGATATGACGGTGAATCTTCCCCACGACTATATGCTTGCTGGGGAGGTGACGCCGGACGCGCCGGCGGGACCGGCCTGCGGCTTTTATACGGCGGGAGTGGCCCATTACAGGAAGAAGCTGATGATCCCTGCGGAGTGGGAGCCGGAGAAGGTCTTTCTGCGGTTTGACGGCGTGATGATGAACGCCACCGTGGAGATCAACGGTTCCAAGGCGGCGCTGCACCACTACGGGTATTCGCCGTTTCTGGCGGATATCACGCCGTATCTCTATTTCGGACAGGAAAACAATGTGACCGTCACGGTCAATCCCAGCATGCAGCCCAATTCCAGATGGTATTCCGGCGCGGGGATCTTTCGCTCGGTGGAGCTTCTCCACGGGCCGGCGGTACATATCGAAAGCGACGGGATCTACTGCTATACGAAGGCGATCGAGGACGATACGGCCTACCTGCAGACCGAGGTCACGGTGCGTAATACCTCCGGATCGGACCGGATCGCACTCGTCGAGGTGTCGCTTATGGATGAGGACGGCGGACGGACGGTGGTGAGCCGCCGCGCCAGGATCCAGATCGATGCGAACAGCAGCCAGACGGCCCATATCGCGATGACGGTGGAGAATGCGCGCCTGTGGGATGCGGAGAACCCGAACCTCTACCGGATCGCGGCGAAGGTGACGGATACCGGAACCTTCCGGACGCATTTCGTGGAAGCGGAGGAGAAGACAGAGGACGCGGATAGCGTGCTGTTCGGCATCCGCACCGTCACGGCGGATGTGAAGCACGGCCTGCGGATCAACGGCCGGACCGTGAAGCTTAGGGGCGGCTGCGTCCATCACGACAACGGCCTTCTGGGAGCGGTCTCCCTCTATGACGCGGAGGTGCGCCGGATCCGGACGATGAAGGAGGTTGGCTTCAAC
>CANQME010000152.1 GCA_947624815.1 uncultured Lachnospiraceae bacterium
GATCTGGCGGAGGTACATATCCTGTTCTTCGGTCCCCAGTTCATCGGACGTATCGAGAGCATCGAGGAGGATCTGAGCAAGGGCCGCCTGCTGATCTATGTGGGCGACGGATGTCCTACGTTTGCGGAAAGCTACCGGGAGCTGGTAGCAGACTGCTCCAGCCAGCCGCCTCTGATCCGCCTGGAGGACGAGGACGACGCGGCCATCTATTTCTCCTCGGGAACGACCGGATTCCCAAAGGCGATCCTGCATAATCACGAGAGTCTGATGCAGGCGGCGCAGATGGAGCAGAAGCATCACGCCACCGGCCGGGACGACGTATTTCTGTGTATTCCGCCTCTGTACCACACCGGCGCCAAGTTCCACTGGATGGGCAGCCTGTGCGCGGGCAGCAGGGCGGTGCTGCTGACCGGAACCACGCCGGAGATCATTCTGGACGCGGTGAGCAAGGAGCACTGCACCATCGTCTGGCTCCTGGTACCCTGGGCCCAGGATATCGTGGACAGTCTGGACCGGGGCGATATCAGGCTGGAGGATTACCAGCTGGATCAGTGGCGTCTGATGCACATCGGCGCGCAGCCGGTTCCGCCGTCCCTGATCCGGCGCTGGAAGGAATATTTCCCGAACCATCAGTACGACACCAACTACGGCCTGTCCGAATCCACCGGTCCCGGATGCGTCCATCTGGGCATGGAGAACATCCATAAGGTGGGCGCTATCGGCATTCCCGGCTACCGCTGGAGCTGCAAGATCGTCGACGAGAACGACGCCGAGGTGGAGCAGGGGGCCGTCGGCGAGCTCTGCGTCAAGGGGCCCGGCGTCATGACCTGCTACTACAATGACCCCGTGGCCACGGCGGAGACGCTGAAGGACGGCTGGCTCTACACCGGCGACATGGCCATGCAGGACGAGGACGGATTCATCTTCCTGGTCGACCGGAAGAAGGACGTGATCGTCAGCGGCGGCGAGAACATTTACCCGGTGCAGATCGAGAATTTCTTAAGCGGCTATGAGAAGGTGAAGGACGTGGCCGTCATCGGCCTGCCGGATAAGCGGCTGGGCGAGATCACCGGCGCCATCATATCCGTGAAGGAAGGCATGGAATGCACCGAGGAGGAGATCGAGGAATTCTGCAAGGGACTTCCGAGGTACAAGCGGCCGAAGAAGATCATTTTCGCCGAGGTGCCCCGCAACGCCACCGGCAAGATCGAGAAGCCGGCGCTGCGGAAGAAATACGGCGCCGAGTACCTGGTGGCGCAGCAGAACCGGAGTTAATGCGTATGTAACCGGGATTTTTCACCTGTTTGGCGGAAAATCCCGGTTTTCTGTTGACTTTTTCGATTTTATGTGTTAAAGTACTAGAGGTTTTGACTTGCATCGATTTTAATCGTTAAAGCGATGCGGTACTGCAGCCTCTCTTCGCTTCAGGCAGGGCGGCGCTGTGCTGTGCAAAGCCGGCAATCTACTATTCGGAAAAAGGGGAAATCATTATGAAACTGCTTGCACTCATCGTCTACTTCGCCGTTATGGTCGGTATCGGCATCTACTGCCGCAAGCACGCCACCGATGTGAACGGATTCGTTCTGGGCGGACGTTCCGTCGGACCGTGGCTGACCGCCTTCGCCTACGGCACGTCGTACTTCTCGGCTGTGGTCTTCGTCGGCTACGCCGGCCAGTTCGGCTGGAAATACGGAATTGCCGCCACCTGGGCCGGAATCGGCAACGCGATCATCGGATCCCTTCTGGCGTGGGTCATCCTTGGCCGCAGAACCCGTATCATGACCCAGCATCTGGATTCCGCGACGATGCCTCAGTTCTTCGGGCGGCGGTTTGACAGCCGGGCGCTTAAGATCGTGTCTTCGGCGATCATTTTCATCTTCCTGATCCCGTATACGGCGTCTCTTTACAACGGTCTGTCCCGACTGTTCGGTATGGCGTTTGACATCGACTACTCCGTCTGCATCATCCTGATGGCGGTGCTGACCGCGGTCTACGTCATCGCCGGCGGCTACATGGCTACCGCGATCAACGATTTCATTCAGGGAATCATCATGCTGATCGGCATTTCCGCGGTCATCGCGGCGGTGCTCGCCAGCAAGGGCGGCCTGATGACGGCCATGGACGGACTGGCCAGGATCTCCGATCCGGCGGTGTCCGACACGCCCGGCGTCTTCAATTCCTTCCTCGGCCCGGATCCGCTGAACCTGATGTTCGTCGTGATCCTTACGTCCCTGGGTACATGGGGACTGCCCCAGATGGTGCAGAAATTCTACGCCATCAAGAACGAGGAGGCCATCAAGAAGGGCACTATCATTTCCACGCTGTTCGCCCTGGTGGTGGCCGGCGGCTGCTATTTCCTGGGCGGCTTCGGACGTCTGTTCTCCGACCAGATCGACATCGCAGCCAACGGATATGATTCCGTGATCCCCACCATGCTGCAGAACCTGAGCCCGGCGCTGATCGCCCTGGTGGTGATCCTGGTGCTGTCGGCTTCCATGTCCACCCTGTCCTCCCTGGTGATCGCATCCAGCTCGACGCTGACCATCGATTTCCTGAAGGACCAGTTCATCAAGGATATGGACGACAAGAAGCAGGTACTTCTGATCCGTGCGCTGATCGTGGTCTTTATCGCGGTTTCCGCGATCATCGCCCTGATCCAGTATAAGAGCTCCGTCACCTTCATCGCCCAGCTGATGGGAATCTCCTGGGGGGCGCTTGCGGGTTCGTTCCTGGCGCCGTTTATGTACTCCCTCTACTGGAAGAAGACCACGAAGGCGTCCTGCTGGGCCTGCTTCATCTTCGGTTCCGGCATCATGCTGCTGAATATGCTGGTTCCCGGTATTTTCCCGGCTGTCATGAAGTCGCCGATCAACTGCGGTTCCATCGCCATGCTGGCGGGCCTGGTGATCGTGCCGGTGGTCAGCTGGCTGACGCCGAAGCCGGATCAGAAGCTGGTGGACGACGCGTTTGCCTGCTATGAGAAGGGCAATGTGGTGGCGCAGAAGACCGCGCTTGGCTGAGCCCGATACCGTTCTGAATGAGATCCTGGACGGCCGCAGTACCGGAAAACCGGCGCTGCGGCCGTTTTTTTGCCCGGACGCAGCCGGAAAAGGAGGGGATTCCGTCAGAGAATTACACGGATACTGGACGAAAATGAGGATGTATGGTATAATCTTCTTTATTAATGACATGATACCCGGGCCGGTCCGGCGCCGCGCAGAGCGAGACGAAGTGCCGGAACGATCCTGCAAGGAGATTGATTTATGAAACCCAGAAAAACCCTGACCGGCCAGCTTGGACTTTATATGCAGTGGCCGATCTTCCTGGCGGTCCTCGTGATCGCCGCCAACATCGTCATCGGCTTCGTGGACGTGGGAGCAGCGCTTGCCATGAGCGGCTTTTCGATCGTGTACCTGCTGCTGTCCGTTTTCCTGTATGTGTTTTCGCGCCGCAAGCTGATGGCGGGCATGGTGGAATTCTCGGCCGACTACGCCTGGATCCAGAAGAAGCTTCTGTCCGACCTGGATATCCCGTATGTCGTCACGGATCAGAGCGGACGCCTTTTGTGGATGAACGATCTGTTCACCGAGATGATGCGGGAGGTCCGCGTCAAGAACAACTCCCTGGTCTCCATGTTCCCGGAGGTCACGAAGGAGATCCTTCAGGGAGTGGTGGAGAGGACCAGCATCCATACCACCTTCGGCGACCGCAGCTACCGGATGGATCTGAAGCTGGTGCCGATGGACGAGCTGGAGCCGGAGCCTGAGGGCGCGGGAGCCGACGGCGGAAGCGTGACGAAGATGATATCTTCCGTCGCTTCAACGCCGGATCTGATCGCGGTATATCTGTTCGACGAGACGGAGATCCTCCGTTTCCAGAAGGAGATCACGGATCAGAAGATGGTGGCCGGACTCATTTACCTGGATAACTACGACGAGGCGCTGGAGAGCGTGGAGGAGGTCCGCCGCTCTCTTCTGATGGCGCTGATCGAGCGGCGCATCAACAAATACATCGCCGGCCTGAACGGCGTCGTGAAGAAGATGGAGAAGGACAAGTACTTCTTCGTCATTCAGGAGCGGTATGTGGCTGAGCTGCGGGAGCAGCGGTTCTCGATCCTGGAGGATGTGAAGGCGGTCAATATCGGCAACGAAATGGCGGTGACGCTGAGCATCGGCCTGGGCATGGACGGCGATACCTACGGCCAGAATTATGAGTTTGCCCGTATGGCCATCGACATGGCCCTGGGACGCGGCGGCGATCAGGCGGTGATCAAGAGCAACGAGAAGATCGAGTATTTCGGCGGCAAGTCCCAGCAGCAGGAGAAGACGACGCGGGTGAAGGCCCGGGTGAAGGCCCACGCCCTGCGGGAGCTGATCGGAACGAAGGAGAAGCTGCTGATCATGGGCCACAGACTCAGCGATATCGACGCCTTCGGCGCGGCGGTAGGCATCTACCGGATCGCTGCGGCGCTGGACCGCAAGGCCCATATCGTGATCAATGACGTCACATCGTCGGTGCGGCCCATGTACGAGCGCTTCACGCCGGCGGCCGGGTACCCGGAGGATATGTTCCTTACGGGCAGCGAGGCGCTGGAGAAGGCGGACGCGGGGACGCTTCTGGTGGTTGTGGACGTGAACCGGCCGGCGATCACGGAGGAGCCGGAGCTTCTTAAGAAGGTGAAGACCATCGTGGTGCTGGATCATCACCGTCAGGGAAGCGAGATCATCGACAACGCGGTGCTCTCCTACGTGGAGCCCAACGCGTCGTCGGCCTGCGAGATGGTCGCCGAGGTGGTGCAGTATATCGCCGACGGCATTAAGATCCGTCCCCAGGAGGCGGACGCCATGTACGCGGGCATCGTCATCGATACCAATTATTTCAACAACCAGACCGGCGTCAGGACCTTCGAGGCGGCGGCGTATTTGCGGCGCAGCGGCGCGGACGTGACGCGTGTGCGCAAGGCGTTCCGCGAGGAGATGGTGAACTACCAGGCCCGCGCCCATGCGGTGAGCCACGCGGAGGTATTCGAGAAGTCGTTCGCCATCAGCGAATGCCCGGCGGAGGGCATCGAGAATCCGACGATCGTGGCGGCGCAGGCGGCCAACGAGCTTTTGGGGATCCGCGGGATCAAGGCGTCGGTGGTGCTTTCCGAGTATAACGGGATCATTTTCATAAGCGCGCGTTCCATGGACGAGGTGAACGTGCAGGTGATGATGGAGAAGCTGGGCGGCGGCGGCCACCGCTCCATTGCGGGAGCACAGCTGAAGGGCGTGACGCTGGAGGAAGCCAGGGAAAAGCTGAAGGACGTGATCAGAGAGATGATCAAGGCCGGAGATGTGAACTGATGCGCCGCCGGCGCCTGCGTGCCGGCGGGGTATGACAAGTCTGAGACGACAGGAGGATGCAGAATCATGGATATCGTATTACTGGAGGATGTAAAGGCGCTGGGAAAGAAGGGGCAGGTCGTGAAGGTAAGCGACGGATACGCCCGTAATTTTATCCTGCCGAAGAAGCTTGGAGTGGAGGCGACGCCGAAGAATCTGAACGAGCTGAAGCTGCAGAAGGCGAACGAGGAGCGTCAGGCTGCCAGGCTGCTGGCGGAGGCGAAAGAGCTGGGAGAGAAGCTGAACGCCGCGAAGGTGACTCTGGCTATCAAAGCCGGGGAGAACGGCAAGGCGTTCGGTTCCGTGTCGGGCAAGGAGATCGCGTCGGCGGTGGCCTCGCAGCTGGGACTGGAGCTGGACAAGAAGAAGCTTGTGCTTCCGGAGCCGATCAAGGTTCTGGGAACCCATGAGGTGCCGGTGAAGCTGCACAGGGATGTGACGGCGAAGCTGACGGTGGAGGTCGTGGCGGAGTAGGTCCGCCGAAAGCGGCGGCAGGCTGATTCCGGCGCGGGAGGCGGATGACCGCCCGGCGGTGCCGGAACGCAGGAGATCAGAGAAACGGAGACAGATGGACATGCCGATGGAGGACGCATTGATCAAACGTGTGCTTCCCCACAGCATCGAGGCCGAGCAGTCAGTGATCGGCTCCATGCTGATGGACCGGGAGGCGATCATCACCGCCGTGGAGGTCGTGGCGGCGGAGGATTTCTATCAGCATCAGTATGGCGTCATGTTCGAGGCCATGGCGGAGCTGTTCAATGAAGGGAAACCGGTGGATCTGGTGACGCTCCAGGACCGTCTGAAGGAGAAGGATGTGCCTCCGGAGGTATCCAGTCTGGAGTTTGTGCGGGATATCATCACAACGGTTCCCACATCGGCCAACGTCAGGTACTATGCGGGGATCGTCCGGGAGAAAGCGATCCTCAGACGTCTGATCCATATTAATGAAGACATTTCCAATGAATGCTATCTGGGAAGGGAACCCATGGACGACATCCTGGGGGATACGGAGAAGCGGATCTTCGACCTGCTTCAGAGCCGGACCTCCCGGGATCTTGTTCCGATCCGCCAGGTGACGCTGGACGTGCTGGACCGGATCGAGGAAGCGTCCCGTTCGAAGGATATCGTGACCGGCGTGCCTACGGGCTTCGTGGATCTGGACTATAAGACGTCCGGCTTCCAGCCGTCGGATCTGATCCTTCTGGCGGCCCGTCCCTCCATGGGCAAGACCGCGTTTGTGCTGAATATTCTGGATTACGTGTCGGTGCGCCGTGAAAAGCCCTGCATGGTATTCAGTCTTGAGATGTCCAAGGAGCAGCTGGTGCAGCGTATGATCGCCATGGAATCCAACGTGAATACCCAGAAGCTGCGCACCGGGAACCTGACGGACGCGGAGTGGGACGCGGTGGTGGAGGCGGTAGGGCTGATCGGCAGCTCGAACATGATCATTGACGATACGCCGGGCATCACCGTGACGGAGCTGCGTTCCAAATGCAGGAAGATGAAGCTGGAGCGCGGCCTTGATATGGTCATCATCGATTATCTGCAGCTGATGAGCGGCAGCGGCCGGACGAACGACAACCGGCAGCAGGAGATCTCCGAGATCTCCCGCTCGCTGAAGGCTCTGGCCCGGGAGATCAAGGCGCCGGTGGTGGCCCTTTCCCAGCTGAGCCGCGCCTGCGAGAGCCGTCAGGATCACCGTCCCATGCTTTCGGATCTGCGTGAATCGGGAGCGATCGAGCAGGACGCGGACGTGGTCATGTTCCTCTACCGCGACGATTACTATAATAAAGATTCTGATGCCAAGGATACGGCTGAGGTGATCATCGCCAAGCAGCGCAACGG
>CANQME010000153.1 GCA_947624815.1 uncultured Lachnospiraceae bacterium
TAGCTGCCGAACGCGCTGGCGTGCTTGCCGCCGTGGGTGCCGGGGAACATGGAGATCACCAGGTCCCAGATGGGCTGAAGGGCGTCGCCGACGATGGTGGGCGTACCGAAGAGCAGACCGTCCGCGAAGAGCAGTTCCTCGTTCACCTTCGCCTTGTCGGCGGTGACCATGTCGTAGACGCGGACGTCCACATCGCCGCTGTCGCGGACGCCTTCGGCGATCTTCTCAGCCAGCATTCCGGTGTAGCCGTAGGCGCTGACATAGGGGATCACGACGGTTTTTCTGGTATTGGGATTCACGACGGTGGACCATTCACGGTACGTCTTCATGACCTGGGAGATCCGGTCCCCTACCAGCACCGGGCCGTGTCCGGTGGCGATCATCGTGATGTCCATGCCTTCCACCCGGTTTAACGCCTTAAGCATAAACGGCTTGAAGGGGCCGATGATGCAGTCGTAGTAGTAGCGGAGCGCGCTCTGGTAGTCGTCCTCGTTTTTGATCGCGGTGGAGACGACCTCCGGCAGGCAGTAATGGGAGCCGAAGGAGTCGCAGGTGACCAGGATCTGTTCCTCCTCGATGAAGGTGTACATGGTGTCCGGCCAGTGAAGGTTGGGCACGACCATGAATTTCAGCGTCCGCTCCCCGATGGTCATGGTCTGGTTGTCCTTGACGGGAAGGCTCACGAAGTCGCGGTTCACGATCTCCTTCAGGAAACCGATGGCCGTGGCTGTGGCGATGATCTTCATCTGGGGGCTGTAATCCAGAAGCTTCTCCACGCTGCCGGCGTGGTCGGGCTCGGTGTGGCTGACGACCAGATAATCGATCCGGGTCACATCGGTCACTTCTTTCAGCTTCTCCAGATATTCGTCGAAGAATTTGGCCTTCGCAGTCTCAAAAAGGACCGTCCTGCCGCCGGTCTTCAGCACGTAGGAATTGTAGGTGGTGCCGAATTCGGTATACATGATAATATCGAAGACGCGCAGCTTGTCGTCGATGATGCCTGTCCAGTAGAAGCCGTCTCTGAGTTTGATTGATTGCATAAGCGTATATTCTCCTTTCACGGGGATTGTTGTATAAGGGTCTCTTCTGGAAATTATATCCCAACCGGGACGGTATTACAACCGGTTTTTTTCCTGCGGAATTCTCATATAAAATGATAATGGCATTTTCTGCTGTTTCATGATAGAATAGTTCGTGATAAGTGCAGCCTGGGAGGTATTATTTATGGAGCAGCAAGTTTTTGACCTGGATCATCTGCCGCGTACTTATTTTAAAATGGCGCTGCCTGTGATGACCGGTATGATCGTGACGCTGATCTACAATCTGGCGGATACCTTTTTTATCGCGCAGACCGGCAATACGTCGCTGGTGGCCGGCGTCTCTCTGTGCAGTCCGGTATTCACGGCGCTGATGGCCTTCGGCAATATCTACGGCCAGGGCGGGAGCTCGCTGATCTCCCGGATGCTGGGAGGAGAGGACGCGGACGGCATACGGCGGGTCAGCTCCTTCTGCTTCTATGTGGCGATCGTGACCGGTATCGTGCTGGCGGTTCCGCTTCTTCTGTTCCGGGGGCCGTTTCTGCGGCTGATCGGCGCGGATGCCGATACGCTGCCCTATGCGGCGGAGTATTTCTCCGTGCTGGCGGCGGGGGCCCCGATCATTATCCTGAGCTTTATCCATTCGAATCTGCTGCGCTGCGAGGGCATGGCCACCACCTCGATGGTGGGAACCGCCGGCGGCGCGGTCTTAAATATCATTCTGGATCCGATCCTGATCTCCGTGCTCGGATGGGGCGCCCGGGGCGCCGCCGTCGCCACGGTGATCGGCTATGTGTTCAGCGACGTGTTCCTGCTGATCATGCTGAAGCGCCGCAGCCGCTTTCTGTCGGTAAGGCCGCGGGACTGCCATGTGGCCGGCGGGGAGCTTAAGCAGATCCTGGGCGTGGGCGTCGCCGCCGCCATCACGAACCTGACCCAGAGCGTCAGCCTGGTGGTGGTGAACCATTTTCTGCTGCCCTACGGAAGCGGCAAGATCGCGGCCATGGGCATCGTGCTGAAGATCAACATGATCGCCCAGCTGATCCTGGTCGGCCTGTCCTTCGGCGGCGTGCCGCTGTTCGGGTATCTGTACGGGGCGCGGGATCAGAAGCGGCTGAAGGAGCTGATCCGGTTCTGCATGCTGTTTCTGTGCGGTCTGGCGGCGGTGATCAGCGCCGCGCTTTTCGCGGCGGCGCCGGCGATGATGCGCGGGTTCATCAATGTGGACAGCATTGTGGCCGACGGAGCGGTGATGCTGCGCTGGCAGGCGGCCGGCAATGTATTCGCCGCCGTGGTGCTTCTGCTGTCCTGCGTCTTCCAGGCTACCGGGAAAATGATTCCCTCATTTCTGCTGTCCGTCAGCCGTCAGGGCGTGATCTTCCTGGTTGTGCTGGCCGCCGCGGTGGCGCTGGCCGGATATATGGGCGTGGTGGCGGCCCAGGCTGCGGCGGATCTGGTGAGCGCGGCGCTGGCGGCGGGACTTTACGTGCGCTGCTTTCCGGCATCCGGACGGACGGGCGAGCCGTCGCCGCATGCCTGACGGGAAGCCGGGGCGCAGGCAAGACAGCGCCCTGTTGGCCGCAGCTGCCATGCGGCTGATGAGAAAGTCAGGCTGCGTGCAGGACAGCGCACGCCCGGGCGAGCCGTCATACGCCTGACGATAAAGCTGAGAAGCGGTCTGACCGACCGTATGAAATAGAATGAAAAACATATAAGGAGGGAAACAACATGGCAGTATTTCAAGTGAATTTCATGGCGGAGACTCTGGGACGGACGGTGTCCGCCTGCGTAATTCTGCCGACGGACAAGAAGTATTTCGGCGGCGCACCCAGGCGGCCGGAGGGCAAGCCCTACAAGACCCTGTACCTGCTTCACGGCATCCTGGGGAGCCAGAATGACTGGCTGTACGGAACCCGCATCCAGCGTTTCGCGGAGGAGAGGGACCTGGCGGTGGTCATGCCGGCGGGCGAGAACGGCTTTTATGTGGATCAGCCCTGGAACTGCGCCATGTACGGCGAATTCATCGGGCGGGAGCTGGTGGAATTTACCCGGAAGACATTCCCGCTGTCCCGGAAGAAGGAAGACACCTACATCGGCGGCCTGTCCATGGGCGGATTTGGCGCCATGCGAAACGGCCTGAAATACCACGACACGTTCGGGGCCATTATTTCCCTGTCCGGAGCCTTTATCACCGATGAAAGCCTGCTGGTCAGGGAGGAGGAGCCCAGATTCATCTCGGAATCGGAAGAATACAAGCACAGCTGCTTCGGGCCGGATCTTAAGGAGGCGCTGGAAAGCGACCGGAATCCCCGGTTCCTGATCGGACAGCTGGCGAAGGAGGGCGCGGAATTCCCCGCCATCTATATGGCCTGCGGAACGGAGGATTCGCTTCTGGAGAAGAATCAGGCCATGGCGGAGTGCTTAAAGTCCCACGGGGTCGCCTTTACCTTCGAGACCGGCCCTGGAGCCCACGAGTGGGATTTCTGGGACAGATATATCCTGAAGGCGCTGGACTGGCTGCCCCTTGAGGGGAAGACGGCCGGTGTCAGCAGCGGGAATGTGGGGATCTGACATGAAACGGATATGGATTCCCGGGATTCTCGCGGCCGCTGTGATCCTGGCGTCCTGTTCGTCCGGAGGCAGCAGCCGGAACGGACAGCCGCAGGACAGCCTGGCTGCGCAGACGGAGGCAGCCGATACAGCCGGGCAGCCGGAAGCGGCCGGTGGGGCCGGACAGCCGGGAGCAGCCGATGGGGCCGGACAGACGGAAGAGGAGCAGACCGGCGGAGCCGGGGACTCGGAGCCGGCTGCGGAGGCTGCGGACGGCGAAGCTCCGGATTCCGAGCTGCTTGTTCTTGACAGCAGCGAAGCCCTTAAGGCGGCCAGAGAATCGATCTATGAGGAAATGTGTGAAGAGGCGAAGCTTGACGCGGACCGGACCGCAGAGGTGGAAGGCAAGTCGATGACCTACGGCGAGGCCACGATGCGCTATTCGCTGGCGACTGTGGGGGAAGCGGAGGGCGACGGCTATCCTGTTTACATTGCGCTTCACGGCGGAGGCGGGACGGAGAAGCAGGTCAACGACAGCCAATGGCTCCAGATGCAGGTCTATTACTATTTCAGCGTCGAAAACGGCCTTTACATCGCCACGAGAGGCGTCCGCGACACCTGGAACACGCATTTTAATCCGGAAAGCTACCCGCTCTATGAGAGGCTGCTGGCAAACCTGTCCATTTTCTACCCGATCGACACGAACCGGGTCTATCTGCTGGGATATTCCGCCGGCGGCGACGGCGTCTATCAGATATCGCCCCGTCTTGCCGACCGGTTCGCGGCGGTCAATATGTCCGCCGGCCATCCCAACGGCGTGAACCTGGCCAACCTCTATAATACGCCCATCGCCCTGCAGTGCGGCGAAAAGGATACGGCTTATGACCGGAATCTGGAAACGGCGCGCTACGACGGGGTGCTTGACGGGCTGGCGGACCGCTACGGCAGGGACGGGCAGCCGGAGGGCTATACGCACCGCACGTTTTTGCATCTGGGAAAGGGACACTCGGTCGTGGACAATGATAAGAACCGGGCGGAGCAGACTGTGATCAGCGATCTGGCCGCATGGCTTGAGACCGGACAGTCGGAGACGGAGAAGACGAATACGAACGCGGTGGATTTCGTGTCCGCATTCGCCAGGGATCCGATCCCGGAACGGATCGTCTGGGATCTGTCGGTCCGCACGGAAGAGAGCGGCGTGGAGACCTTCTACTGGCTGCGCGCGCCGAGAGACGTTACGGAAGGCGTGGTTGTCGCAAGCTACGACAGGGAGACGAATACGATCCATGTCGAGCAGAACACGGCGAACGGGCCTGTCAGTGCCATGGTCAACGACGAGATGCTGGATCTGTTCAGCGAGATCCGGGTCACGACGGCGGACGGCGGCAGCGAAGCGGTCACGGTGACGCCTTCCGAGGATTATATCCGCAAGACCATTCAGGAGCGCTGGGATAAGAACATGATATTTGCCGGAGAGGTTGCGCTTCCGGCCTGCGGCTCTTAAGCGGCAGGCGGATCCGTCAGGACGGCAGGGAACTCGTCAGTTGACATCTGTTGCGTTTACTGCTAATATAGGGGGAAAGAAATTCAACCGCTAAGGGGGAGTTTGCGTTGGGAAATATGGATAAAAAGCAGAAAAAGAAGGTATATCGTATACTGTTTGTGATTTCCTGCTGCGCCTTTTTGATTTCCGCCGGACTTCTTTTGTCCTACTGGTGGGATTATCATAAGGCGGATGAGGAATACAGGCAGGTGGCGGAGGACGCCGTGTCCGTGCGGCAGGAAGCGCCGTCTGCGCCGTCCTCCGGGCAGGGGGCCCAGGGCGGCGGCAATGCGACGGCCACCGATATCGTGGAGGATGAGAATCCGCCGATGCTTCTGGTGGATTTCGACGAGCTGACATCGATCAATAAGGACGTGGTCGCGTGGATCGATTTCCCGGGACAGGATATCAGCTATCCGGTGGTGCAGGGCGACGATAACAGCCATTATCTGCGCTGGTCCATCAACGGCAACAGCTCGTCCTCCGGCGCCATTTTCATGGACTACCGCAACGAAGGCGTGATGAAGGACGGCAATACGATCATCTACGGACATAATATGCGCAACGGCTCCATGTTCGGACTTCTGCGGAGGTATCAGGAGCAGAGCCATTACGAAGAGTTTCCGTACTTTGACGTGTATGTGCCGGAAGGGGCGTACCGCTGCGCGATCATCTGCGCGGGGCGTGTCCGGCCGTATGAGGAGAGCTATAAGGTCATGTTCACCAGCGATGACGACAGGGCGGATTATATCTCTCTCGTGAAGGAACGGCAGAATTATGAGATTCCCGAAGTGGAGACCGATTTCAGCGTGGAGCCGGCCGAATACATGAAGGTGCTGGGTTCCAGCGGAGACGGCGAAGGAAGCGCGCCGCCGCTGGTGCTTCTGTCCACCTGTACGGGAGGCAATCACGACTACCGGTTTGTGCTGCTGGCACAGGTTCAGAAGTTCTATCCTGCGGATTAGTTCAGAAGTTCTATCCTGCGGATTAGTTGACATTTAATCGCCGGTATGCTATTTTTATATGGAACGCTTTAAAGCATAAAACGCTTAAAGCATAAAACCGGTGAAGCGAAGCATTTCACACAAATCCGAAAGAGAGGAAGTTATCCCACATGCCAGTCACAGATTTACTTGAGCGCAACCACAAGCTCTACGGCGACGAGATCGCGCTGGTAGAGCTGAATCCCACGATGACGGATAAGCGCAAGACCACATGGAAGGAATATGATCTGGTCCAGCAGACGTCTCCGACGCCGTACCGCCGTCAGATCAGCTGGAGCATTTTCGACGAGAAGGCGAACCGTGTCGCTAATATGCTGATCAGCCGCGGCATCCGCAAGGGTGACCGTGTCGCGATCCTGATGTTCAACTGCCTGGAGTGGCTGCCGATCTATTTCGGCATCCTGAAGACGGGCGCGATCGCGGTGCCGTTTAATTTCCGGTTCTCGGCGGACGAGATCAAGTACTGCGCGGATCTGGCGGAGGTACATATCCTGTTCTTCGGTCCCCAGTTCATCGGACGTATCGAGAGCATCGAGGAGGATCTGAG
>CANQME010000154.1 GCA_947624815.1 uncultured Lachnospiraceae bacterium
CGCCGCAGTACCGGGTAGAGGCTGTTCTCTGAGATGTCGATCACGCTTTTGATATAGACCGTCAGTTCGTAGCCGTACACATCCCGGCTGTCCAGTACGGCCAGCACGCAGGCGTCAAGCATGGCGGCCCCGGTCTGAAATGCCATTGACGTTCTCCTTCCTTTGGTTGACGTATGAAAATGTTAATGGATGAATAATACTATACAACGAATAATATTAATTGTCAACAGATATTACAGAAAAAAACCAGTCAATTCGATACAATTTACTTGTAAAATCCGCAATTATTTAGTAGAATGGTAACATAGGCTTATTTGACAGGAGGTACAAGTTTATGAACGTGTATAGCACCAAGCAGATCCGCAACGTGGCTATGCTGGGCCACGGCGGCGCCGGCAAGACCACACTGGTAGAAGCGATGGCTCTGGTGACAGGGATCACCAAGCGTATGGGCAATGTTGTAGATGGAACGACGATCAGCGATTATGATAAGGAAGAGATCAAGAGACAGTTCTCCATTTCCACCTCCCTGGTGCCCATCGAGTACAAGGGCGAGAACGGACCGATCAAGATCAATATTCTGGACACTCCCGGATATTTCGATTTCGTAGGCGAGGTTGAAGAGGCCATAAGCGTTGCCGACGCGGCCGTGATCGTGATCAACTGCAAGGCCGGTATCGAGGTCGGCGCCGAGAAGGCGTGGGAGCTGTGCGAGAAGTATAATCTGCCCAGGATCATTTTCGTGACCAATATGGACGACGATCATGCCAGCTACCGCGACCTGATCCTGAAGCTGGAGACCCGCTTCGGCCGTAAGATCGCGCCCTTCCATATGCCCATCCGTGAGAACGAGAAGTTCGTGGGCTTCGTGAACGTGGTGAAGATGGCCGGAAGGAAGTTCACCACCTTAAGCGATTACGAGGAGTGCCCGATCCCGGATTACTGCGAGAAGAACCTGACGATCTACCGCGAGGCCCTGATGGAGGCCGTGGCGGAGACTAACGAGGAGTTCATGGAGCGGTATTTCTCCGGCGAAGAGTTCACCTACCAGGAGATCTCCTCCGCTCTGCGTGAGAACGTGCTGAGCGGCAGCATCGTTCCGGTCATGCTCGGCTCCGGCATTAACGCCCAGGGCGCCAAGATGCTTCTGCAGGCGATCGACAAGTATCTGCCGTCGCCGGATCATTTTGAGTGCATCGGTGTGGATGTGTCCACCGGCGAGCGTTTTGTGGCCAAGTACAACGACGACGTATCCCTTTCCATGAGAGTCTTCAAGACCATCGTGGACCCGTTCATCGGCAAGTATTCTCTGGTCAAGGTGTGTACAGGCACTCTGAAGCCGGATATGGCTTCCTATAATGTAGGCAAGGAAACCGAGGAGAAGATTGGCAAGGTCTACACTCTGCGCGGCAAGGAGCAGATCGAGCTTCCGGAACTGAAGGCAGGCGACATCGGCGCGGTGGCGAAGCTGAACGTGACCCAGACCGGCGACACGCTGGCGGTCCGCACGGCTCCGATCCTGTATCATAAGCCGGAGATCTCCACGCCTTACACCTATATGCGCTATACGACGAAGACCAAGGGCGACGACGACAAGGTGGCCAGCGCCCTGGCGAAGCTGATGGATGAGGATCAGACCCTGAAGATGGTGGGCGACAAGGAGAACCGTCAGACTCTTCTGTACGGCATCGGCGACCAGCAGCTGGAGGTCGTGGTCAGCAAGCTTCAGAGCCGCTATAAGGTCGACATCGAATTGTCCAAGCCCAGGTTCGCGTTCCGCGAGACGATCCGCAAGAAAGTGGAGGCCCAGGGCAAGTATAAGAAGCAGACCGGCGGCCACGGCCAGTACGGCGATGTGAAGATGTCCTTCGAGCCCTCCGGCGATCTGGAGACTCCTTACGTATTCGAGGAGCAGGTATTCGGCGGCGCCGTTCCGAGGAACTACTTCCCGGCTGTTGAGAAGGGAATCCAGGAATGCGTCCTGAAGGGACCGCTTGCCGGATATCCGGTGGTGGGTCTGAAGACAGTTCTTCTGGATGGTTCCTACCATCCGGTAGACTCTTCCGAAATGGCGTTCAAGATGGCGGCCAGCCTGGCCTTTAAGAAGGCGTTCATGGAGGCGAACCCGGTTCTTCTGGAGCCCATCGCTTCCGTGAAGGTGACGGTGCCGGACAAGTTCACCGGCGATATCATGGGCGACCTGAACCGCCGCCGCGGCCGTGTGCTGGGTATGAATTCCGACCACCACGGCAAGCAGATCATCGAGGCGGACGTGCCGATGAGCGAGATGTTCGGTTATAATACCGACCTGCGCTCCATGACCGGAGGCATCGGCGTGTTTGAGTACGAGTTCAGCCGTTATGAGCAGGCGCCGGGCGACATCCAGAAGAAGGAAGTCGAGGCAAGAGCGGCCAGCCTGGAGGATGCGGATAACTGACCTTGAGGAATGATCGGACGGAATGAATCACGTACCCCCGGCGGCGGCCAAGCCGCCGGGGGTTTTTCCAATCACAGAGGGAGGCATGGAGATGGATGCGGAGCTTACCAGGATCCGGAAGAGCTATTCCCGGATGGGAATGGCGTATCTGGTCTTTTTCATAACGGCGACGCTAAGCCAGCTCGCCGTCATGGCCGGTCTGGCGGGAATCAGGGACAGTCTTGGCGAAGGGCTTTATACCCTGCTCGGACTGCTGTCCATGTATCCGGCTGCGTTTCCGCTGTGCTGGCTGATCGTGCGCACGGTTCCGAAGCGCGGACCGTCGTGGCAGTTCGCGGCCGGCGGGAAGAGATTCGCGGCGATCTTCGTGATCAGTCTGGGGGCCATGCTTACGGGCAATCTGATCGGGCAGATCCTGATGATGGTGGTAAGCGTTCTGACACGGCAGCCTATGATAAACGACGTCCAGCAGCTGATCCTCGAGATGGAACCGTGGAGCATCCTGATCGCGGCGGTGATCGTCGCGCCAATCCTGGAGGAGCTTTTGTTCCGCAAGTTTCTGCTGGACCGGGTGGCCTGCTACGGGCAGCTGACCGCGGTTCTGATGTCAGGCGTGCTCTTTGCGCTGGCCCACGGCAATTTCTACCAGTTTTTCTATGCGTTCGCCCTCGGGGTGATCTTCGCGTATGTGTATCTCCGCACAGGCCGGATCCGGTATACGATCCTGCTGCATATGATGGTGAATTTCTCAGGCAGCATCGTGCCGGTTCTGCTTCTGCGGTATATGGAACAGAATCAAATTCTGGGTTCCCTGCTCGTTCTGGGGTGGTACGTGATCCTGTTTGCGGCAGTCGTGGGCGGGATCGTGCTCCTGATCGTCGGACGGAGGCAGATCTGGTTCTACCGGATGCCCCGGCGCGTACCTGCGGGCCGGTGGATCATGACCGTATGCGTTAACGCAGGCGTGCTCCTGTTCGTGGCGTACAGCGTACTCAGTTTTATCATGTTATAGAGAATCAGTTTGGATCAGACAGAATGGTTTTGACAGAATATACCGCGGCGGCCTGCCGCGGGAGGGGAGGCGGCCATGGGCGGACAGAACGGACGTGGCGGAGAAGATATCGCGGAGCAGATCCGGAGAGCGTTGAGCGACGCGCTGGAGCTGGAAGATTTCGGGCAGCTGAACCGGATGATCAGCGATACGGTGGACTCCGCGCTTGGGGAAGCCAGACAGCAGTTTGAGCGCTACCGGAACCGGACGGTGAGACAGACGGGAGAGCCGGTGGGAAGCCAGGAGGCCAGCTGGGTGCCGGAGGAGGCAGAGTCTTCTGCGGACGGCGCGGCGGGATCGTCCGGCGCGTCCGCAGGAGAGGAAAGCTGGAGACGGGGAACCCGCAGGCCGGGCGACGACGGCAGGTACCATTACGGCACCGAATACGGAACGGGAAGCGGCGAATGGACGCGGCCGGATACGGACGGAGGAGTGTGGAAAAGCACCTACAGCTCCGAACCGTACTCCTACGGCGGTATGCAGGCTCCGGCGGCGGAGGGCTACCGCGTAAGATGGAAGGGACGGATCTCGGGCGTTCTGATGAGCGCGGTCGGCGCTCTGGGGACCTCGGCGTTCGGGATGCTGACCTTTGTGATGATCGTCATATCCCTGATCGCCATCGACGGATCCGCCGGGTGGATCATCGCCCTGCTTCTGGGGCTTGTGACCGGGGGCTTCGGCCTGCTTCTGTGGTCCGGCGTTAACCGGTACGGCAGGGTCCACAGGCTGAAGCAGTATCTGGACGAATTCCGGCGCGCCGGCCGGCCGTACTGCGAGGTCAGCCGTCTGGGTCACGCCGCGGGGAAAAGCGAAAGCTTTACCGCAAAGGATCTGAAGAAGATCCTGGCGTTGGGAATGCTTCCGGACGCGCGGATGGACGACGAGGGAACCTATCTGATGATGGATGAGGAGACTTACCGTCAGTATGAGGCGTCGAAGGAGGCGTTAAGGGAGCGTCAGGAGCAGGAAAAGCGGGAACAGGAGAAACGGGAGCAGGAGAAGCGGCTGCAGGAGGAACAGGAGCAGAAGCGGGAGCGGGAGGAGCAGAAGCGGCAGCAGGAGAAGCGGCAGAAGAAAGCTCAGGAAACGCCGCAGAACGGGGCCGGCGGAAGCGCTGCCGGCGAAGAGGACGCGGTGGACGTGGCGATCGCGCGGGGAGAGGAGCAGATGGAAGCTCTGGACCGGATGCGGCAGTCCCTGCCCGTCTGCAGGATGACGGCGAAGCTGGAACGGCTGGACCGGGTTCTGGAGCGGCTGTTTGCGACCCTGCGCAAATACCCGGATCAGCTGGACGAGCTGGAGCGGTTCATGGAGTATTATCTTCCGACCACGGTGAAGCTGGTGACGGCTTACAGCGAATTCGCCGCCGTGGAATTCCCGGGGGACAATGTAAACGGCGCGATGAGAGAGATCGAGAAGACCATGGATACGATCAACGGAGCGTTCGAGAAGCTTCTGGACGACATGTACGAGGATACGGCCTTCGATGTGATGGCCGACGCGTCGGTGCTTCAGACCGTGCTGAAGAGCGAAGGTCTGACGGAAGGGGATTTCCGGAAGGCGACGGAATCAACACAATCAACGGGAGGAAACGAAAACAATGGCAGAGAATCTGGATGACAGGAGCGTGGAGACGCCCAGCCTGACGCTGGAGCCCTTCGCGGAGGAGAAGACGGAGGAGAACGTACCGGCGGCGGAGCCGTCCGTCCTTGCGGAACCGGCGGCCGCGGCTCAGCCGGAAGCGGTGCAGGTGAAGCTGACCCCGGAGGAGCAGAAGATGGTGGATGATTTTGCCGAAAAGATCGATCTGGCCGATTCCCATATGGTTCTGCAGTACGGAGCCGGGGCCCAGAAGAAGATCGCCGATTTTTCAGAGACGGCGCTTGAGAACATCCGGACCAAGGATCTGGGCGAGGTGGGACAGATGCTGACGGATCTGGTGGGGGAGCTTAAGACCATCGACGATGAGGAGGACAAGGGAATCTTCGGCATCTTTAAGAAGAATACCCGCAAGCTGTCGGCGGTGAAGGCCAGGTACGAGAAAGCGGAGACCCATGTGAATCAGGTCTGCAAGCTCCTGGAGGGCCATCAGGTGCAGCTTCTGAAGGACGTGGCGGTTCTGGACCGGATGTACGAGCTGAACCTGTCCTACCTGAAGGAGCTGTCCATGTATATCCTGGCAGGGAAGAAGAAGCTGGAGCAGGTACGCAGCGTCGAGCTTCCCGCGGCCGTGGAGAAGGCCCGCGCGAGCGGCCTGCCGGAGGACGCGCAGGCGGCCGGCGACCTGACCAGTCTCTGCGACCGGTTCGAGAAGAAGCTGCATGACCTGGATCTGACCCGGATGGTATCGCTGCAGATGGCTCCGCAGATCCGGCTGGTCCAGAACAACGATACGGTGATGTCCGAGAAGATACAGTCCACGCTGGTGAATACGATCCCGCTGTGGAAGACCCAGATGGTGATCGCGGTGGGGCTGAGCCATTCCACGGAAGCGGCGAAGGCACAGCGTCAGGTATCGGACGCGACCAACGAGCTTCTGAAGAAGAATGCGGAAATGCTTAAGATGGCCACGGTGGAGACGGCGAAGGAATCGGAGCGCGGCATCGTGGATATCGAGACGCTGAAGACGACGAACCAGACGCTGATCTCCACCCTGGACGATGTGATGAAGATCCAGGAGGAAGGACGCGCGAAGCGGAAAGAGGCGGAGCTGGAGCTGGGGAAGATCGAAGCCGAGATGCGCCAGAAGCTGCTTGAGATGAGCCGGGACAACCGGTCGGTGCAGGAGTAAAAGTCCGGCGGTGACGCCGGAACGGGAACGCGGACGCAGAAGACAGGGCTCAGAGCGGAGGCACTGCAGACCGGACACAGAGCGCAGACGCAGAAGACCGGACACAGAGCGCAGACGCAGAAGACCGGGCTTAGAGCGGAGGCGCAGAAGACAGGGCTCAGAGCGTAGACGCTGCAGGCCGGGGTCAAAGGTCTGGCAGAGACACAGAATAATGGGCAGATGAAAGAAGGTTATTATCTGCCCATTATTTTGTGGTTTTTTGTCAGGTTACGTCAAAATGTGGTTGCTAGGTTATGGAAGAAGTGCTATAATCTCAACTTCCGAAGTGAAATGGGCTCTAACCCAGTAAATATGCGGGTTAGAGCCTGTCTGTCTGTATGGCT
>CANQME010000155.1 GCA_947624815.1 uncultured Lachnospiraceae bacterium
CGGATCAACCTCCGGGAACATGTTGAAGGGGAAGACCGCTTCCTTGACGCCGTAATAAGGAATGTCCTGGGGCTTTAAGGCCGGGACAGGCGACGGCCTGCCGGTCAGCTCCGAGGTGATGATCTCGGTTGCCAGAGGCACCATGCGGATGTTGCAGACCTTGGACACCAGCGGTACGGTACGGGACGCGCGGGGGTTGGCCTCCAGCACGTAGACCTTGCCGTTCTCGATGGCGTACTGCATATTCATCAGGCCCTTGACGTTCATTTCCACGGCGATCTTCCGGGTGTATTCCTCGATGGTCTTTAAGTTCTCCTGAGAGATATGGACCGACGGGATGATGCAGGCCGAGTCGCCGGAATGGATGCCGGCCAGCTCGATGTGCTCCATGACCGCGGGCACGAAGGCGTGCTCGCCGTCGCTGATGGCGTCGGCCTCGCATTCGGTGGCGTGGTTTAAGAACCGGTCGATCAGGATGGGGCGGTCGGGCGTTACGCCGACGGCTGCCTGCATATAGCCGGCCATGTTCTCGTCGTCGTAGACGACTTCCATGCCGCGTCCGCCCAGCACGTAGGAGGGGCGCACCATGACCGGATAGCCGATCTTATTCGCAATGGTCAGTGCCTCGTCCACTGTGGTGGCCATGCCGGATTCCGGCATCGGGATGCCAAGCTTCTCCATCATCGCGCGGAACAGGTCGCGGTCCTCCGCCAGGTCGATGACCGACGGGGCGGTGCCAAGGATACGGACGCCGTTCTTCTCCAGATCGGACGCCAGGTTAAGGGGCGTCTGGCCGCCGAACTGGGCGATGACGCCGAGAGGCTTTTCCTTGTGGTAGATGCTTAACACATCTTCTAGAGTGAGCGGTTCGAAATACAGCTTGTCGGAGGTGTCGTAGTCGGTGGACACGGTCTCCGGGTTGCAGTTGACGATGATGGTCTCGAAGCCCAGCTTTTTCAGAGCCAGAGACGCATGGACGCAGCAGTAGTCGAATTCAATGCCCTGGCCGATGCGGTTGGGACCGCCGCCCAGGATCATGATCTTCGGCTTATCAGTATTTACTGGGTTCTTGTCCGGCGCATTGTAGGTAGAGTAGTAGTAGGCGCTGTCCGGTGTCCCGCTGACATGGACGCCTTCCCAGGCTTCCTCCACGCCAAGGGCCAGACGGCGATTGCGCACGTCGTCTTCCGGGACGTTCAGCAGCTGGCTCAAATATTTGTCCGAGAAGCCGTCCTTCTTGGCCTGAATGAGCAGTTCGTCGGCGGGCAGGCTTCCTTTGCATGCCAGAATAGCCTCTTCCTCATCCAGAAGCTCCTTCATCTGCGTGAGGAAATATTTCTTCACCTTTGTGATGTCGTAGATCTCGTCGATGGTCGCGCCCTTGCGCAGAGCCTCATAGATCACGAAATACCGCTCGCTGGAGGAGTTGAGAAGCATCTTCATCAGCTGCTCCTTCGGAAGTGTGTCGAAATTCTTCGCGTGTCCCAGACCGTAACGGCCGGTCTCCAGGCTGCGGATGGCCTTCTGGAAGGCTTCCTTGAAGTTCTTGCCGATGCTCATGACTTCGCCGACGGCACGCATCTGGGTTCCCAGCTTGTCCTCGACGCCCTTGAACTTCTCGAACGCCCAGCGGGCGAACTTGATGACCACATAGTCGCCGTCGGGGACATATTTGTCTAGGGTTCCGTACTTGCCGCAGGGGATGTCCCTGAGGGTCAGGCCGGCGGCCAGCATCGAGGATACCATGGCGATGGGGAAGCCGGTGGCCTTGGACGCCAGGGCGGAGGAGCGGGAGGTACGGGGGTTGATCTCGATGACCACAACGCGGTCAGAAACCGGATCATGAGCGAACTGGACGTTGGTTCCGCCGATGACCTGGACGGAATCGACGATCCGGTAGGCGTAGTCCTGCAGCCGCTTCTGCAGCTCTTCGGAAATGGTCAGCATCGGGGCGGCACAGAAGGAGTCGCCGGTGTGGGTGCCCATGGGATCAATATTCTCAATGAAGCAGACGGTGATCATATTGCCGTCCGAGTCCCGGACGACTTCCAGCTCCAGCTCTTCCCAGCCCAGGACGGATTCTTCTACCAGAACCTGTCCTACCAGGCTGGCCTGCAGCCCCCTGGCGCAGACGGTCTTTAATTCTTCGCGGTTATAGACCAGGCCGCCGCCGGCGCCGCCCATGGTATAGGCCGGACGCAACACGACCGGGTAGCCCAGTTTGTCGGCGATGGCAAGCGCCTCGTCGACGCTGTAGGACACCTCGCTTCTGGCCATCTCAATGCCCAGAGCGTTCATCGCGTTCTTGAATTCGATGCGGTCCTCGCCGCGCTCGATGGCGTCTACCTGTACGCCGATGACTTTTACGTTATATTTGTCCAGGACGCCTGCCTTGTAAAGCTCGGAGCTCAGGTTCAGACCCGACTGACCGCCCAGGTTCGGCAGCAGGGCGTCGGGACGCTCCTTGGCGATGATCTGCTCCAGTCGCTCCACGTTCAGCGGTTCGATATAGGTGGCGTCGGCCATCTCCGGATCAGTCATGATCGTGGCCGGATTGGAATTGACTAATACGATCTCATATCCCAGCTTCCTGAGAGCCTTGCAGGCCTGAGTGCCGGAGTAATCGAACTCGCAGGCCTGACCGATGATGATGGGGCCGGAGCCGATGATCAGTACCTTGTGGATGTCGTTTCGTTTGGGCATATGTGGGTCCTCCTTCTCATATCTGATACTATTATAATGAAAAATGTGATTCGCGCAAGTGGTTTTTGCTTTTTTCGGCTTGTTATGCCGGATGGAATATGGTATAGTGAATCTAGTCAGTTATTCAGTCAGTTTTATTTTCAACAATTTCGTTCGGAATTTTCGTTTGGAGTTTCCTGATGGAATCCCTGGATGTATCATGGAAGATCGCACATTGACAGTATAATATGCTTCACCGGAGAGCCGAAGGGGCGATTACGTCAGCCGCCGGACTTTATGAAAGGGGGCTGGTGCTATGGTTACATATGCGGACTTGTTTGCATTTGTGATTATGCTTTGCGCAGTCATAACACTTGTTATATATGCAATACGCAAAAAGTAGCGCCCTCAACCTGGTAAAGTAGGCGCTACTTCTTGTAACAGTATTTTGCCGGCGGCTGGATGTGTCCAGTTTTCGGCTCTCTTGTTAAGCATATTATATTCCTTATTTGGGGTATTGTCAATATGCAGAGGGGAATCCGTTCGGAATCTCACAATAGGTTTTACGGATACGCTGTGGATGATCGCACGTTGACAGTATAATATATTTATCCGGGAAGTTGATAGGGTGCGAACACCTCCGTACCGAGCCTTGAGGAAAGGAGGAGTTTCGAATGAGTACATACGAGGAATTTATGGTATTACTGACGGTTGGACTGCTGGTTGTATCGATTCTGAATATGAAAAATAAGAAATAGCACCTCTGTTTCCCGACAGACCAGGTGCTATTTTCTGATTTCGCCGGATACGGATAGGTCACGCTATCGTATCGACTTCCTTGATAAATGTATTATACACCGAAATAGAGATGATTGCAAGCCAAACTTGACTATTCGGGCCGGATCCTGCAAAAAGGGGAGAGTTGCGCGTTCGGGCGATTTATTGTATAATTGACCTGCCGGTGATTTTGCAATGAAGATCTGTCCGTTCCGGCGCTCCGGCGCAACAGAACGATGAATCGAATGGAGGTCTGTATGAGCAGAATAACAGTAAAAGAGGATGGGATCCTTTACCAGAGGAGAGACGAAACAGTCCTGTTGGAACCCTATGGGGAGAACTGTATCAGGGTCCGGTCGTCGCGCAACGCGCGTCTTTCGGAGGAGCGCTGGACGCTTCTGCCTCCTGAACCCTGCCGGGTGAAGACCGCTTCCACAGAGAACGGCGGCAGGCTGGAGAACGGGATGCTTGCCGTGACAATCACGAGCATCTGGAATGGATACCGGATCGAGTTTCAGAGGAACGGCAAGACGATCCTTGCCACCTGCGAGGAAGCGGATCCGGTGACGCATTATGCGCATACGGGAGGAGAGAATTACCGCACGCGCGTGATCTTTGAGGGAAGAGACGAACACATTTACGGACTTGGACAGGAGCAGCAGGATTATTTTGACAGAAAGGGCTGCAGCTATGAGCTGGAGCACTGGAATACGAAGTCGTCGCTTCCGTTTATCTATTCTTCGCTCGGGTACGGATTTTTGTGGAATAATCCTTCGCCCGGAAGAGTGGAATTCGGGAAGAACCGTACCGTATGGGCTGCGGACAGCTGCTATCAGGCGGATTACCTTGTCCTGACGGAGGAAACGCCGGCGGCCATTCTGAACGCATACTGCCGGCTGACCGGGTTTGCTCCGCAGATGCCGGACTGGGCCGCGGGATTCTGGCAGAGCAAGTGCCGCTATGAGTCTCAGGAGGAGATCCTGGAGGTCGCACGGGAATACGTCAGACGGGGCGTGCCGCTGGATGCGATCGTCGTGGACTTCTTTCACTGGACGGAGCAGGGCAACTGCGATTTCGATCCCGAGTACTGGCCGGATCCGGAAGGCATGGTGAAGGAACTGAAGTCGATGGGGATCCGCCCGGTCGTCTCCTACTGGCCGACCATCAATCCGAAAAGCCGCAACTGGGAAGAAATGAACGAGCGCAATCTGCTGATCCGCACGGAGAACGGACAATACGGAATGTTTGATTTCGAGGGGCAGCAGGCATATGTGGACATGACCAATCCCGAGACGCGGGAATTCGTCTGGGAGCAGTTCCGCAAGACATACCTGAAATACGGATTCCGTACTTTCTGGCTGGATGAGGCGGAGCCGGAGGTTCATCCGCAGCAGTTTGAGAATCTGAAAACGTACGCCGGTAATATGGCGCAGACCGGACTTATATATCCTTATTATTATGCGAAATGCTTCCATGACGGCCTGAAAAGCGAAGGCGAGGACGAGATCGTGCTGCTTACGCGGGCCGCGTATCCGGGGAGCCAGAAGTTCGGAGCGCTTGTCTGGAACGGCGATATCCCGTCTACCTTTCAGGCATTAAGGCAGAGCGTCGTCTCGGGCCTTTCCATGGCGATGTGCGGGATTCCGTGGTGGAATTCGGATATCGGAGGCTTTGTCAACGGCGATACGGAGAGCGAATATTTCCGCGAGCTGATCGTTCGGTGGTTCCAGTTCGGCCTTTTCTGCCCGGTGATGCGTCTTCACGGGACGAGGCGCAGGCAGTCGGATTACCAGGGCCGCCATCCGGGAATCATCTGCGAGGGCGGCGGGTATAATGAGATCTGGCGCTTTGGAGAAAAGGCGTATCAGATCATCCGAAAGCTGATCCTTCTGCGCCAGAGGATGAAGCCGTATATTCTGGAGTGCGCGAAGCGGACGTCCGAAACCGGAGAACCGATCATGCGGCCGATGTTTTTCGACTTCCCGGAGGATGAAAACTGCTACACGCTTTCCGATCAGTATATGTTCGGACCGGATATCCTCTTTGCGCCGGTCGTCAATCAGGGGCAGACTGAGCGGGAGGTTTATCTGCCGGAGGGCGAATGGGTGCGTACGGACGATGGAAGCGTCCATGGAAGCGGCACGCTTGTGTGCCGGGCGGAGATCGACCGGTTTATCGCGTTTGTCCGAAAAGGAGCGGAAGTGTTAGATATCTTTACAGATTGACGCGGAATATTCCTCATACTATAATAGAAAAAGTTATCTGGCAGTTTCAGAGCAGTATGGAGAAGTGCGAAGGTTTGAGAAACCCGATTACAGTGGATCGGGCGCGGCAAAGGAGAGAGATTATGGATCCCATACAGCACCGCTATGAACGGATGGACTATTCGGTTTCCGTCCGTCCCATGGATATTATCGCAGGCTACCCGGTGAGGCCGGGATATTACGACATGAACGGGGCGACGGCCCTTGGACTCGGCGTGAATTTCACGATCTATACGATCCGGGGCACGTCGGTGGAGCTTCTTCTGTTCCGGAGGGGAGAGAGCGAGCCCTTCGCTGTGCTTCCATTTCCGGAGAAATATAAGATCGGCAATGTCTATTCCATGCTGGTCATGGGTCTGCAGTACGATGAGTTTGAATACGCCTACCGGGTCGACGGCCCGTGGGATCCGAAGAAGGGGTACCGCTTCGACAAGACGAAGATCCTTCTGGATCCTTACGCCAAGGCGGTCACCGGTCAGGGCGTCTGGGGCGTTAGGGACACGGAGAGCGCCTATCACGCGAGGGTCGTAAAGGACGTTTTCGAGTGGGGCGATATGCCTCAGTCCACGAAGAAGATGAGCGATCTGATCATTTATGAGCTTCATGTGCGCGGGTTTACCCGGCACGAGTCCTCCGGCGTGAAGTATCCGGGTACATTTGCCGGGCTGAAGGAGAAGATTCCGTATCTGAAGGAGCTGGGCGTCAACGCAGTGGAGCTGATGCCGATCTTTGAGTTCGACGAAACGGTCAACGCCAGGGAGGTGGACGGCAACCATCTGCTGGAATACTGGGGCTATAATTCAGTCTGTTTCTTCGCTCCCAACACCAGCTACGCTTCCACAAGGGAGCATCACCGGGAAGGCGCGGAGCTGAAGCAGATGATCAAGGAGTTCCACGACAACGGCATCGAGGTCATTCTGGACGTGGTGTTCAACCA
>CANQME010000156.1 GCA_947624815.1 uncultured Lachnospiraceae bacterium
AGGCCCCATGGTCAAGCGGTTAAGACATCGCCCTTTCACGGCGGTAACACGAGTTCGAATCTCGTTGGGGTCATCAGCAAATTGGACCTTTAGCTCAGTTGGTTAGAGCAACCGGCTCATAACCGGTCGGTCCTGGGTTCGAGTCCCCGAAGGTCCATTTTGGCCCGGTGGTTCAGTTGGTTAGAACGCCGCCCTGTCACGGCGGAGGTCGTGGGTTCGAGTCCCATCCGGGTCGTTGTTTTATCGAAAGAACTTGACAAACAGCAGAAGATAGACTACAATGTATGTTGCTGCGAAGATATCAGGGATATCGGAGCGGAAACGGATATGTGTGCGTAGCTCAGCTGGATAGAGCACTTGGCTACGGACCAAGGTGTCGGGGGTTCGAATCCTCTCGCGCACGTAAAGCCCTTGAGTATTTCAAGGGCTTTTTCCTTATCATACGGAAATAGGTTATTTGATATTGGAAGCGCCTATTGCAGAACGCAGGAAAAACAGGTATAATGGAGAAAACAAAAGTTGTATACAAAAAATACAAATCATATCATACGAGGAGGAAAACAGAATGGATATTCGTTATTCAGCCAATCAGAAGGACGTAAAGCGCTATACCACCGAGGAGCTGAGGAAGGAGTTTCTGATCACCGATCTGTATGCGCCCAACGAGGTGCACGCCGTCTACTCCCATGTGGACCGCATGGTGACGCTGGGCTGTATGCCGACCACGGAGCAGGTTCCCATTGACAAGGGCATCGACTGCTGGAAGAACTTCGGGACCAATTTCTTCCTGGAGCGCCGCGAGATCGGTATTTTCAATATCGGCGGCCCCGGTAAGATCGTGGCGGACGAGGAGACATTTGCCCTGGGATATAAGGACTGCCTCTATATCACCAAGGGGACGAAGAAGGTGCTGTTTTCCAGCGACGATCCGGCCCATCCGGCGAAGTTCTATATGGTGAGCGCGCCGGCGCATACGTCCTATAAGACGACGTTTATCTCCATCGAGGACGCCGCCAAGCGCCCGCTGGGCAGCCAGGCGACCTGCAACAAGAGAACGATCAACCAGTTCATTCATCCGGATGTGCTGCAGACCTGCCAGCTGTCCATGGGCATGACCGTTCTGGAGGAGGGCAGCATCTGGAACACGATGCCGTGCCATACCCATGAGCGCCGCATGGAGGTCTATATGTATTTTGAAGTCCCGGAGGACAACGTGGTGTTCCATATGATGGGCGAGCCGACGGAGACGAGACATATTATCATGAAGAATGAGGAAGCGGTCATCAGCCCGTCCTGGAGTATCCACGCGGGAGCCGGTACCTCCAATTATACCTTCATCTGGGCGATGGGCGGCGAGAACCTGGCCTTCGATGACATGGACAATCTGAAGAACACCGAACTGAAATAACAACGCGGCATGGAATCGGACAGGAACAGAGAGGACAGTATGGGCGACGCGGCATATAAGAATCGGGAAGACATGGTGTATAGGATCCTGAAGCAGGAGATCCTGGATCTGGAGCTGAAGCCGGGACAGCTGATCAAGGAAAATGAGATCTGCGAGCGGTTTTCCGTTTCCAGGACTCCGGTCCGCGACGCCCTGCGCCTTCTGCAGGAGCAGGGCTTTGTCGTCACGGTTCCCTATCGGGGCATCTATGTGACGCTTTTAAGCCTGAGCAACATCAAGCAGATGATCTATATGCGTGTGGCGGTGGAAACAATGGTCATGCGCGATTTCTCCAGGATCGCCACGCCTCTTCTGATGGAGGATATCTACTATCTGATCCGCAAGCAGGAGGCGCTGATCCAGACAGGGGACTTCAAGCCGGAGCAGTTCTACCGGCTGGACGCGGAGCTGCACGCCTGCTGGTTCAATGCGACGAAGAAAAGCTGGCTCTGGGCGCTTCTGCAGGAGCAGCAGCTGCATTATACCCGGTTTCGGATGCTGGATTTCGTGACGGAGACGGATTTTACGCGGATCATCCATGAGCACGAGAATCTGGTGGAGAAGCTGGAGCAGAAGGATATCGCGGGGATGGAGACGGTTCTGAAGGATCATCTGTATTTCAGCATGAAGAGGATGCGGCATCAGATCGACGTGGAGTACCGGGATTATTTTGAAGAAGAGGATCCGGTGGGAAAGTTCGATATCTGAGACGGGGATCCGTACGGCGCAGATCCTGCGCCCGCAGACGGAAGGAGACGAAGACCATGAATTGGGAAGCGGTAGAACGAAAGCTTAAGACGGCGCCGGGCTCGGTGGGTTTCTACTATAAGAGCCTTACGGACGGAGAAGAATGGAACTTTCGCGGCGGCGAGAAGTTTTACGCCGCCAGCGTGATCAAGACGTATATCATGGCGGCGGCGTTCGCGAAGATAGAGCGGGGCGAGCTGGATCCGGACAGACGCATCGCGATGAAGAAGGAGTACTATGTGCCTTCCTGCGGCGCGGTGGCCTATATGCACGAGGGGCTGGAGGTGACGGTCATGGATCTGATCACGCTGATGATCATTTTCAGCGACAATACCGCCACCAACATGATGATCGATCTGATGGGAATGGAAGAGATCAACGCGGAGGTACGCGCCCTGGGCTACGAGGATCCGTGGCTGCGCCGGAAAATGTACGACTGGGAGAAGGCGCGCCGGGGAATCCAGAACCTGATCACGCCGCAGGGCGTGGGACGGATCCTGACGGACATCTATGAAGGCCGGGTGGTCAGCGCGGCGGCCAGCGGGAAGATGCTGTCGATCCTGAAGGACCAACAGTATGACAGCAAGATGCCGTTCTATCTGCGGGCTCTCGACGACGCTCCGGTGGTGGCCCATAAGACCGGCGAGGATACCGGGATCACCCATGACGTGGGGATCGTGTATGCGGAGAAGCCGTTCGTGGCGTGCTTCTGCGGCAACGAGACGGATACGCCCATGTTTGAGCGGGTGATGGCGGAGATCACGTATTATCTGTATCTGGAGAATTCGCCGTCGGTGCTGGCGAAAGGGAATGTGCGCTGGGAGGAGCTTTACCGGCAGTTTGCCGGCTGACGCGGCAGACGCCGTAAGGGATGACCGAAGCGAAGTGCGGCGGACCGGAAGGGAAAGACCGTAGCAGTGCGCAGCGGGCTGCGAGGGAAAGACCAGAACGAAGCGCATCGGGTCGCGGGAAAGCTGCACCCCGCGAGAAGAGGAGTCAGGAGTATGAAGATCACGAAAATCGACGTGGCGGAAGTGAATATTCCGCTGGTGACGCCGTTTAAGACGGCGCTCAGGACTGTGGAAACGGTGAACGACATTGTGGTGCGGGTATCGACGGATACCGGAGAGGTGGGCTACGGCGAGGCGCCGCCAACGGCGGTGATCACCGGCGACACGAAGGGCTCCATCCGCTGCGCCATCGAGGAATTTATCGCGCCGAGCATCCGGGGGATGGAGATCGAGAACCTGGACGGGATCATGCGCCGGATGCACGGCTGTATTCTGAAGAATACGTCGGCGAAGGCTGCGGTGGACATGGCGGTCTACGACCTGTTCGCCAAATCCTGCGGGAAGCCTCTGTATAAGGTGCTTGGAGGAAGCCGGACGGAGTTTGAGACCGATCTGACCATCAGCGTCAATGAGATCGACGAGATGGTGTCGGACAGCTTAAAGGCAGTAGAGCAGGGCTTCAACATTCTGAAGATCAAGGTGGGCAAGGAAAGCCTGAAGGATATCCAGAGGATCCGGGCCATCCGCGACGCGGTGGGGCCGGATATCAGGCTGCGCATCGACGCCAATCAGGGCTGGACAGCCAAGGACGCGGTGCGGATCATCCGCACGCTGGAGGACATGGGCATCGAGATGGACCTGGTAGAGCAGCCGGTGTCGGCCCATGATTTCGCGGGAATGCAGTACGTGACGGGCCAGGTGAACACGAAGATCCTGGCGGACGAGAGCGTGTTCTCACCGGAGGACGCGATCCGGCTGATCGAAGGGCGGGCGGCCGATCTGATCAACATCAAGCTGATGAAGACCGGCGGCATCTACGAGGCGCTGAAGATCTGCGCCATCGCCGAGAGCTTCGGGGTGGAGTGCATGATCGGGTGCATGCTGGAGAGCAAGATCGCGGTCAGCGCGGCGGCGCATCTGGCGGCGGGCCGGAGTGTGATCACCCGGGCGGATCTGGACGGACCGAGCCTTTGCCGGATCGATCCGTATACGGGCGGGCCGGTCTACGAAGGCAGCCGGATCATCATGAATGAGACGCCCGGCATCGGCATCACGGCGGTGCCGGGGTTTGAGGAATAAGGGCCGGAAGGCCGCGCAGAAGCGGATCAGGAGGAGTTGACGGGATGAGATACGGAATCGTAAAGGGATCGCTGTGTACGATCTATGAGCAGGCGTCGGAGAAAATGGTGTCCGAGGGGCAGGTCCTGTCGGGAATCGCCGATGAGGTGACCCACGGAATGATCGTCGCGATCACCGGGGACGCGGTGGAGGAGGTGCCGGTGGAGGAAGCGGCCGCTTCCTCCACCGGAGAGGTTTTCGAGGCGCAGTCCGGCCGGCCGGCCATGTTCCTGCCGGTGCGTACATTTTATAATTATACCGGATATCTTCCGGCGGAGGATGTGCTGGAGGTGCCGCAGGATGCGGCGAAGGAATGGGAAGCGTCGGACCTGCGGGTGGTCAGCGGGATCTGTGTGGATGTGACCGCGCTTCCGACGGTGCAGGGCGTGAAGCTGATCAGCCTGTTTAAAGGGAGTATTGTGAAGGTCCTGGACTGGGAGTCGGAGCGGCAGGGCTGGGCCAGGGTACAGCTGGCGGACGGCCGTGTCGGATATATGAGGAACCAGTTCCTGATGGAGAAGAACTTCTCCCAGGCCGGCGCGTGGCTTTCGGAGCTTCCGCAGGCGGAGATCGCCAATGAGGAGAACTTCAGGAAGGCGGTCATGGAGACGGCGAAGACATATCTGGGAGTCCAGTACCGCTGGGGCGGCAAGACCACGGCCGGTATCGACTGTTCGGGACTGGTGGCGGTCAGCTATATGTTAAACGGCATTCTGATCTATAGGGACGCCAAGATCATGGACGGATTTCCGCTTAAGGAGATCCGAAAGGAGGACATGAAGCCGGGCGATCTGCTGTTCTTCCCGGGCCATGTGGCCATGTACCTGGGCGACGGATTGTATATCCATTCCACCGGGAAGATCGGAAGCGGCGGCGTGGTGTACAACAGCCTCGATCCGGCCAGCCCGATCTACCGGCAGGATCTGGTGGACTGCATGAAGGCGGTCGGAAGTATCTTTGCGTAACGGCGGCGGACGGGCGCGCAGCGCGGCCGGAAGCCGAAACGATATTTATGAAAAGGAAAAGGAGAACACATAATGGACGCAAGATTAACGCTGGAGAAACGGATCGAAGCGGAGCTGAAGAGCTACGACGGGTTTGTGGGTATTTACGCCGATGATTTCCACGGCAATATCATTTCCATGGGAGCGGACGAAACGTTTGAGACAGCCAGCACTATAAAGACCTACATACTGGCGACACTGTTCGACCAGATCGGGAAGGGCAAGGCAAGCCTGGACGATATGCTGACCTACCGGGAGGATCACTTTGTGGACGGCAGCGGCGTACTGATCTCTCTGGATCCGGGAGCCGTACTGCGGGTGCGGGACGTGGCGACGCTGATGATCATTGTCAGCGACAATATTGCCACCAATATCATGATCGACTATCTGGGGATCGATACGATCAACGCCTGCATCCAGAGGCTGGGCTGCAAGGATACGGTGCTGCATAATCCGATCCATTTTGACCGGTATGACAAGCTGGGAACGACGACGCCGCGGGATTACGCCAGTATCTTTACGAGACTGGCGAAGGGCGAGCTGCTGAGCCCCGAGGCTGACGCGCAGATGATAGAGATCTTCAAGAAGCAGCACTACAACAGCATGATCACCAGGGATTTCCCCCAGTATTTTATGGATCCCGACAATACGGACGACGTACTTTTCAAGGTGGCGTCCAAGAGCGGAAGCATGAACGCGTGCCGCAATGACGGCGGTATCATTTTCACGCCGTACGGGCCGTATGTGCTGGTGATGATGCATAAGAAGTTCAGCGACGCCATGTACTATGCGGATCATCCGGCCACCGTGTTCGGAGCGCGGATCAGCCGGATGCTGCTGGATCAGTTCCTGGCTCTGGAGGGACGGTTCCTTCTGTGATCGGGTATGAGATCATCCGCTCCCGCCGCAGGACCATTTCGCTTCAGGTGACGCGGGACGGCCGCGTGGTGGTTCGCTGTCCCATGCGTATGCCCATGCGGCAGATCAGGGAGTTCGTGGAACGTCATGCGGACTGGGCGCGGGAGCATGCGGAAAAGGCCCGCATGCAGCAGGAGGACAGGCCCATTTTCACGGAAAAGGAGATCCGGCAGTACCGGGAGCAGGCCCGGCGCGTGCTGAC
>CANQME010000157.1 GCA_947624815.1 uncultured Lachnospiraceae bacterium
CTTAACTTCCATACTGCGTCCTCCTTCTTCTTTTCTGGGCATATCGCTACAAAATACGCACCAGAAATAATTAAAAACTATCATTTTTAATACATTTAATCTAACATTTTCTTAATGATTATTCAAATACATAAATACTTATAACATCTATAAGGCGGATATTATAGCATTTTCGACGAAACATAATCAGGAAATTATCCCGGCGCATGGAAAAAGGCCGCCTTCCGGCGGCCCTTCCATGGGTTGATTACTGATTTCTGCGGTTCCGGTTGAAATTGATCAGGCAGCCGGCCTTGACGATATCCCGCTCGTTCTCGGTCATTTCCTTGCAGTACAGGCTGATCGGAACGGCCTTGCCGTCCTTGATCACATAGGCCGTGATGTCGTCGAGACAGTCGTCGGTCAGAGCCCGGCGGATGCCCGGTACATAGATATAGTCGTCCACCTCGAACATCGTGGGCTCTCCCTTCAGATGGAAGGGAAGCATGCCCCAGTTCATGACGTTGGAGCGGTACCGCTTGGTCGCGTAGTCCTGGGTGATATTGGCAAGTGCTCCGATGACTCTCTGGCAGGAAGCGGCCTGCTCGCGGGCGGAACCGTCTCCCGGCTTATTGGCGTAGATCGTGGAGCCGATCTCCGTCTCCTTCATCGTCACGTTCTCCTGTCCGGGGATCGTATTGATCACCCGGAAGACCTCCGTAAGCTCCGGCGCCATGGCGGCGATGTCCTCGCCCTTCTCCCTGGCCACTTCCAGAGCGTCCACCGCCTTCGTCTTGCCCACATAGGCCGGATCGCGGCGGGACAGGGTGAACTCAGCCAGTCCCAGCGGGTTGGAACGGTAGGAGGAGGTCTCGCCGGACGGGATCAGCTCGTCGGTGGTGGTCACCTCGTCCAGGATCTTGGAGCAGACCTTCAGAAGGATGTTCTCGCCCAGAGGCGCTCTCTCCGGCCAGTCCTTGATATTCGGTCCGTAGAACAGCGGCTCGCTGGGATCGGCCTTTCCGAAGCCCTGGTAGACTCTCGCGTCGTAGGACTCCCGGCTGAAATGATACGCCGGTACATTGCCGAACGCCTCGGCGTACTGCTCCGCGGAGGTCAGAACGCCGCCGTTTGCCGCCGTCGCGGCGATGGAACGGGCGTCCATCAAGGCGACCGCAGCCATCTGGCCGTTGCCCGGCTTGGAGCCCTCGCGGTTCGGGAAGTTGCGGGTCGTATGGCGGACGGACAGGCCGTTGTGGTTGGGCGTGTCGCCTGCACCGAAGCACGGTCCGCAGAAGGCGGTCTTCACGACCGCGCCGGCGTTCATCAGATCGCCGATGATCCCCTTATTCGCCAGATCCACATAGACCGGCATGGAGGACGGATAGACCGACAGGGTGAACTCTCCCGCTCCGATCATCCTGCCCTTCAGCAGGTTGTTGGCTTCCACAACGTTGGTGTAGTTGCCGCCCGCGCAGCCTGCGATAATCCCCTGCTGCACATGGAGCTTTCCGTCCTTCACCTTGTCAAGCAGGGTGTAGGGCGCGCGGCCCTGGGCCACATCCTCAGCCGCCTTCTCCGTCTCGCGGAGAATGTCTTCCAGGTTCTCATACAGCGCGTCGATCTCGTAGGCGTTGGAGGGATGGAACGGAAGGGCGATCATGGGCTTTACGGTGGACAGATCGATCGATACGCAGCCGTCATAGTAAGCCACGTCCGCCGGATTCAGCTCCCTGTAATCCTCACCTCTGCCGTGCTCGGTCAGGAATGACTTCGTATCCTCGTCGGTTCTCCAGATGGAGGACAGGCAGGTGGTCTCGGTGGTCATGACGTCCACGCCGTTGCGGTAGTCGGTGGTCATGGAGGAAACGCCGGGGCCGACGAATTCCATTACCTTATTCTTCACATAGCCGTTCTTGTAGACCGCGCCGCAGATGGCCAGGGCGATGTCGTGGGGGCCGACCCAGGGATTGGGCTTTCCGGTCAGGTAGATCGCGATGACACCCGGATAGCTGCTGTCCCAGGTATCGCCCAGGATCTGCTTATCCAGCTCGCCGCCGCCCTCGCCGACAGCCATGGTGCCCAGCGCGCCGTAGCGGGTGTGGGAATCGGAGCCAAGGATCATCCTGCCGCAGCCTGCGTACATTTCACGCATGAACTGATGGATGACCGCCACGTGAGGGGGAACGAAGATCCCGCCGTACTTCTTGGCGGAGGTCAGCCCGAACATGTGGTCGTCCTCGTTGATGGTTCCGCCTACCGCGTTTAAGGAGTTGTGGCAGCAGGTCAGCACATAAGGCATCGGGAATTTATCCATGCCGGACGCTCTCGCCGTCTGGATGATGCCCACGTATGTAATGTCGTGGGATGTCAGGGCGTCGAACTTGATCTGCAGATTGTCCATATCGTCGCTCTGGTTGTGATCCTTTAAGATCCCATAGGCGATCGTACCCTTTTTCGCTTCCTCCTTGCTCACGCTCCTGCCGGTCAGTGCGGTCACCTTCGCGGCCTCGCTCTCCGGAACCACCTCTGTCCCGTTCACCAGATAGACGCCGCCGTCGTACAACTTAACCATGAAAATACCTCCTGCTTTTTTTTGAGTAACTTTACGTTATCTCTTTGTTGAATTTATCATAACACAATGCTATAATATTGTAAAATACTATTATTATAATGTAACTAATAGGATTTTCCTATGAGGAAAGGAATATTCCATGACAGGCAGAGAACTTCTTTATGTCAAGACCATTGCAGACGAGAAAAGCATCACCGGCGCGGCCCGGAAGCTCTATGTGGCCCAGCCGTCCTTAAGCCAGGCCCTTCAGAAGCTGGAGGAACAGATCGGCACGCCGCTCTTTAAGCGGACCACCGGCGGACTGACGCTGACCTACGCGGGCGAGCGCTACTACTACATGGCCTGCCAGATCCTGAAGATGTACGAGGATTTCGAGACCGAGGTCAGCGACATCAACAATCTGAGAACCGGCCGCATCCAGTTCGGCATCACCAACCACCTGGGGATGCTTCTCCTGCCCCAGATCATGAAACGGTTTCAGGAGATCTGTCCCTTCGTGGAGGTGCAGGTAGCCGAGGACACCACCGCGATCCTGGAGAAGCGCCTGCTGTCCGGCGAGCTGGATTTCCTGGTCATGCACGCCCCGGCCCAGATCCAGGAGACGCGCATCCAGTACGAGATCCTGCAGCGGGATCCCTTTGTCCTGGTTTTGTCGCCGGATCATCCATTGGTGGAAAAGGCGGTTCCGCACGAAGGCTCGCCCTATCCGGTCCTGGACATCCGCCTTCTGGCCGACGAACCCATGATCCGCCTGAATCCCGAACAGCGCATCCGGCAGGTGACCGACGCTGTCTTAAGACGCGCCGGGATCCGCAACATCAAAACCGTCATGACGCTTCGGAACCATATCACGGCCCAGCTTCTGGCGTCCGAAGGCGTGGGCATCACCATGGTGCCGCTTCAGTACTCGAAGCTTACCATCGAGCGCCGGCGCCCGCCGGTCCTTCTGTCCATCGAGGAACGCTACCAGGCCTGGTGGGATCTGTGCATCGCCACGACCCAGGACAGCTTTCTCTCCGGCGCGGATCAGCTGTTTCTGCGCTGCATGAAGGAAGTCGCTATTGAATGAACCGGCTTCCTATGCTATACTTGATATCATCTATGAATCATACCACGCGCGGTCTGACTTGTCCGGACACATATCCTTGCGTGTCCTGCGCCTGCCGGCCGCACCAAACATCTGCGGTGCGGACAGCCGGCCGTCCGTGAAGCGCCAACCCGCGCCGCCTTACCAAGGAGCCAGCCAGTAAAATGAATGTCAAACACGCCCAGTACATGCTTACGATCCTGCAGGAAGGCAGCATCACCGCCGCCGCCCGGAAACTCTATGTCTCCCAGCCCTCCCTGAGCCAGATGGTCAAGCTCGTGGAGAGCAATCTGGGAACGCCCATCTTCGACCGCAGCACCGATCCCATTACCCTGACCTACGCCGGCCAGAAATACATGGAAGCCGCCCGCCAGATCCTGACCATCAATCAGAACCTGGCCAAGGAGATCCTGGAGATCAACCAGGAGGATCACGGTACCATTGATCTGGGCATCCCGGTTCAGCGGGCCATGCAGGTAATGCCCTACGTAATGCCCCGGTTTCTGCAGATGTATCCCCATGTGGAGATCAATACCCACGAATTCGGCTCCGCCACCCTGGAATCCATGGTGCTGGAGGGCAATGTGGACTTCGCGTGTCTGACTACATTTCCGCGCCATGAAGAGCTGGAATACATTCTGGTCGAGACCGAGGATCTGGTTCTTCTGACCGGCACCGGCTCCGCCATCGCCGGGCGGATCCCGGCGGGCACGCCCATCGACATCACCGAAGCCAGGGACGAGATGTTCGTCAATATCAAATCCGGCCACAGCGTCCGCACCACGCAGGACATGCTCTTCATCCGCAAGAATATGCGGCCGAAGATCCTTTTGGAGACCATCAGCATCGAGGTGGCCAAGCGCACCGCCGTCGCCTGCAACGCGGTCATGATCTGCCCGCAGAACTATATCGAGATGACTCCCGAGCTGCTGCCGGACTGCGTCATGTACCCGCTCCTCGACATCGACAGCCGCAGAAACTTCTACATCTGCCACAGAAAGGACCGGTACCTTCCCAAATATAGCCGGGATTTCATTCGGATCCTGACGGAAAAGGAGCATCCGTTTATCTCGGAATAATCCGCCAGTCTTCTTACCCAATCAGCAGGCCCAGCACCGCCGCGATCAGGATCGTCTTCGGAATTGAAAGCTTGAATTTCAGCAGGATCACGCCGGTGATGACCGCGATCAGTACCAGGTTCCACGAGATCCCGCTAAGGAACGCCGGAAGCGAGAATCCGCTTAAGTCAATCACGCCGCCTGCCACAAAGGTAGACACACTCAGCGTCACCGCCGCGGCCGCCAGCATCCCCAGGCTCGCCGGACGCACGCCGCGCATGGCGCTCTCCAGGTATTTATTGCCCTTCATATGCAGGATGAAATGGGCCGCCAGCATCGACAGCGTCAGCGACGGCATCATGACGCCAAGGCTTGCGAAAAGCGCCCCGGGAAGCCCCGCCGTTCGGAGCCCTACAAAGGTGGCGCAGTTGATCCCCAGCGATCCCGGCGTCATCTCCGCCACGGCAACGATATCCATGACCTCCGACGCCGTCATCCATCCGTAACGCAGCACCTCGTCGTTGATGACCGGAATCATCGTCATGCCGCCGAAGCTGCAGAACCCGATCTTCATAAAGGAAATAAACAGCCTAAGATAGATCATCGCTTATCCTCCCTCTCCAGATCAGAAGCCCCAGCGCCAGCGCGATCAGGATCAGCAGGAGCTTGCTGAAGCCGGTCAGCGCACAGACCACAAAGCTTGCGGCAAGGATCACCCAGGCCGATTTTCCGCGGATCGCGGTGCCCCGCATCCGCAGGCAGGCGCTGATGATGATCGGAATGACCACGCTCCGCACGCCGTTTAAGATCTTCGCCACATAGATATTGTCCCGCAGGGACTCATAGAAATACGTCACCACCGCGATAGCCACCAACGCCGGCAGCGACAGGCCGAAGGCCGCGGCCACGGCTCCCGCCGGCCCGGCCATGGTATAGCCGCAGAAGACCGACATATTGATGATCATGATCCCCGGAAAGGATTTTGCCAGGGACATATAATCCACGATCTGTTCCTCTGTCATCCAACCCTTCTTGTCCACAAACTCATTCTGAATCTGGGCGATGATGCTCCACCCGCCGCCGAAGGTAAACAGGCCGATCTTCATCATAATGAAGAAAATGGCCGGCAGCCGCCTGGTCTTTTCCATCTTCCCGTCATCCTTTCTCCATATTCGTCCCATACCGTGCTCACCGGGATCACGCTTTCCGCACGTTTCTTTCCGCACGCACCATCCGGGCATTGTATTTTCCTATCATACCGCCCTTTTTTCTCCCCGTCAAATAGGTTTTCTTCATAGCTGCCATAGCCAAAACCTATAGAACCGGCGGCCGGCAGTTCATCTGGCCAGGCGCTGCATTCTCAGGAAAAAAACAGCAATTGTATATTCCGCGTGAATTGATCATTCTTCACAGCCGATTTGACCACCCTTCACGGAGATCCGGATCAGTTGTCACGGCGTGCTGATCAGTTGCGCCCCTCCGCCGATGGATCTGTGCTATTTGCTGGCATGTTATACTTGATTTTGTTCGATGATTGTCGTATAATCGAACAATAAGATGCCAATACTTAGCATGGAGGTAAAAGGAATGCTTCTGAATTTCTCATGTGATAATTTTAAATCCTTCCGGGACGGCTTTCAGTTCAATATGATTCCGGAGAAAC
>CANQME010000158.1 GCA_947624815.1 uncultured Lachnospiraceae bacterium
CAAGTGGAGCGGATAGGGGCGGAGGCGCTCCGGGAGCCTACGGAACTGGAATTGGAATTCATCGGGGAACCAGGCCGGGCATATGACCCAGCGCGCTTTTCCTCAGCCAGGGAAGCGATGGACGCGCTGGAGCATGTGTACAGCACCGGTCTGAACAGAGACGAACCAGACGGGCATGTCCGTATTTGACTCCCGCTAAAAAGGATCCGGAATTTGTCAGAAGGACCGGATCGGGTCAGCGCCATCGGCGGACAGATGATGCGTGCGGATGCACACGGTATTATGCGTTAAGCAGCCAATAAAAATTAAGTACGTTTATTTTTACATGATGCCGGGGCTGAATACAGGGGGCATACCTGTTCGGCCCCGGCATCCTTTTCATATCAGTACCAAAATAACCCTTATATGGCTTAGTACCAAATAATGTTGACATTCCGGCTGTTTATGCTAGAATGGAAGTACATAAAAAGACGGTCGTTTATGTTGGTACAAAGGAGGCCGGGAGATCATGAGGGAAGAATACGGGTACTGCAGGATCAGTACACCCAAACAGAACATGGACAGGCAGGAGCGGAACATTCTGGAGAGGTATCCCTCCGCCCATATCGTCAAGGAGGTCTATACGGGCACAAAGACAGAGGGAAGAAAGGAATGGGGCAAGCTTTATAAACTCATAAAGCAGGAAGCCGCAAAGGGCAGAGAGGTAACAGTCATCTTTGACTCCGTCTCCCGGATGTCAAGGAATGCAGATGAAGGGTTTAAGCTTTACGAGGAATTATTCAGCCTGGGGATCACTCTTATATTTTTGAAGGAACCGCATATCAACACGGATACGTATAAGAGCGCCATGCAGAACCAGGTGGCCTTGGTGGGCGGCAATGTGGATTTCATACTGGAAGGGATCAACAAGTACCTGCTGGCGCTTGCAAAGGAACAGATCAGGATCGCCTTTGACCAGTCGGAAAAGGAAGTCATGGACCTGCGCCAGCGTACTTCGGAAGGGATCAAAACCGCGAAACTGAATGGGAAGCAGGTAGGCAGGATCAAGGGCAGTAAGTACGTTACTAAAAAAGAATCCGCCGCCAAAGAGATCATCCTGAAAAACAGTAAGGATTTTAATGGTACCAATACCGATCCAGAGGTTATCAGGATAGCGGGGATTTCCAGAAATTCGTATTACAAATACAAAGCCGCATTAAAAGCGGAGGCAGGAAGCTGAATTTCTTCCTGCAGGCGTATGCATTGTTTATCGTCTCAGTGCCGGGCAAGAGGTGTCACAGATTGCTAAGGAAGGGACCGCCGTTTTCCCGGACAGCCTATGGTCCGTCGAAGCTGTTGTGCCGGCTCCGGCTGAGGATAACGGTGGCATCCTTATCGGTTTTCCCCAACTGGATGAGTTCACTGGAGAGGCCCGGCACGAATGGCTGAACGTGCATAATGACAGCGAAAAGAAGTCTGCGACGAATGCCTGGAAACCGGGTGGCAGGAAGGACAGTCTGGGGATCCTGCCTCCGCAGGATATGATCACCGGGAAGCCGGATGGGCAGCCTGGGCATTGCGGCTGTCTGTTTATCCCGATGGACCTGGAACGGGGCCGTGTGCCTGGTGACTGGGCAGGCATGCATAAGTGTATAGACGGCCGGGAAATACATATAATATCAAAGTGCAGCGGGCCCCGCGGCGGCAGGCTTTTGCACTGCATAATCCCGGCATCTCCCTTATTTATCCTGCTTTTTCCGGAAACAAACCCGGATCTTTGGGCCGTGCGGTCCGCAGGCGCTGGATCCTTTTTGCGCTGCCGGGAAAACTGTATTACGTACTTACCTGTTGCAGGGCCTCGTGCGGGAAATGCATATATAACGAAAGTGTGCAAAAGGATGGGAAATACGTATAGTTACTGATGTGGGGCGGCAGGTTTTGGGCCAAATACTCTTGGCATTTCTTTGTTTCTCTTTCTTCTTTTTGAAGGAAAATAGGATATGGATTCGAAACTATGCTCAGCTTCTTCGAATTCTCTAAGCGGCCTTTACATACAGGTCCCGCCGCCGTCACATACTCACCTAATCCAGTACATCCTCTTAAATCCGAACACAAGCCTGAAACATGCCCTGCTTTCCCAGGCCTTTCCGGATTCTCCACCTTCCATTTCCATAAAAGTTAGGTTATTTTTCTTCTCCGCCGAACAGAGGAAGAGTACCGCAGAGACGGGAGGGTATGAGTGAATCAAAGCTGCCTTTCGCTCTTGTGCCTTCGCTTTGTTAAGGTAGTTCTTTTTCCCTTCTTTTCTTCATCTTGTCTGGTTCCTGTTATGTTTCATCCATACGGCAGGGCGTCAGTATCCGCGGGTACGCCTGTCACGATTGTGGGTTTCTTTCAATTATGGAAAGTGCCCAGCTGTGGATATGAATCCTTTTTTCTTCAGTCTTCTTATCACCTCTATCCTTCCCGTTCTTGTGCGCATAAGCGCTCATTTCCTATCCGTACAGTGCTGGTATGGTCCGCAGGACTGGCTTTCCGCTTTCCTTTTTTAAGAGTAGAGGTACGAAGGTGAAAATGAGCAGGCAGTGATGCTTTTGCAGATAAAAGAATAAAAGGGGGAACTCTATAGACGTGCTGCCGCAAGATATTTATTGTCCGCAAAAAAGCGGATAGTAAAAGAGGAGACTATTGGGATACGGGAAGTTTAAGGGCTCCCCTCTCAAAGGTAAAGGAGGGCAGATAAGAAGCATCTTAAGATGGATACTGTGCTGGAAGACGGAAGCGAAGGAAAAGTGCCAACTATAGGTGACACCAATGCAAGAGCCATGGAGACGAAAAGGTGCCACCTTTAGGTGGCCCAATACAAGAGCCATGGAGATGGAAAAGGTGTCACCTTTAGGTGGCACCGATACAGGAGCCATGGAGACGAAAACAGATGTCACCTTTAGGTGGCACTCAAAAATGGTCGGATCAAGTCATACGGTGCCAAGTAAAGGTGACCCTGGTTCAGAAAGAATGGCGGATAAAAGGGGACAGTTAAAGGTGGCACTAAAGGAACCCGGCCAGCCGTAGCAGGGAGTGCCAGCTATAGGTGACACCACAGAAGGGTCAGCTTAAGGTGACCCCATTTTGGCGGCGCGGGGCAGCAGAAAGTGCCAACTAAAGGTGACACTGGTTGCGGATACGCGACAGGAAGATGTCGGTGAACTGCGAGCGCATCGAGATGAGGTTCAGCCCGTACGTGGACGTGAATCTCACCAGTCTGTCCAGCGTCAAGTACGCGGCAAAAGAAGTGTTAGGCCGATACACGGAACTGTTCATGTACGGGAAGGCGGGATGCCGTGTTCTGAATCCGGCAGTGACTGGAAAAGGGCGGATTGGAGTGGAGCCGCGTACGCGCAGGCTGTGAGGGACGTTTTAGTTGAGAACAGGGTTGTCGGTGAGAGAGTTCTTGTGGGACGGTAATGTGCCTCCCTATGTTGTTCATCTAGTCCTCTTGCCTTCAACTGACTGAAGTATACATAGAATAAAGAAAGGGAGCCAGAGGGCGTTGCAGCTAATGAAAATATTGTGCAGAATTTTCTTCCGTTTCATCGCTTTCATTTGTCTATAAAGCTCCTGTAATGAAGCTAAATAATTCATTGTTCTGAAACTGAAGATTCTCCAGTTACTATTTCCAAAACCGCAATATCATTCTTAATAACTATGGTAAATCATTCAACATAGATATTTGCTATTTTATATAAAGCGGCGCTATAATAAGGACATTAAGATGTTCATGGGGGTTTTATATGAAAAAAGCTCTGGTATGGATAATGGCAATCTTAATAATCACAGGATTAACGGGATGTGAAAATAGCGCGAACACGAAAGAAGAAATGCAGGATGATGGTTCCATAAATAATAAGCCAACACAAAATGAAAACATGAGCGGCCTTATTTCACTTACATCACAAATCGCGGAACTTGAATCTGGTCTTTCTGCCGTGAGATTTGATGGAGATTACGCTTTCGACCTCTTTTTGGAACAAGGGGGCGCGGAATCGGATCAGGATGTGTTTCGGTTTATAAGTCAGTCACTGCTCAGCGTAAGCGCGGATCTTCAGATGCGGCCTGAAGGATTCGGATGCAGCACGATTTCCATCCCAAATACGGACGGCGGATATTTATTCGGGCGGAACTTTGACTGGCAGAATTGCGATGCGCTGATCGTGGCTTCTTATCCGAAAGATGGGTACGCTTCTATTTCTACCGTGAATCTCGGCTTCATCCGACAGGGGGCCGGCATTGCTTCATCCATGCTGACCGATAAGATTCTGACGTTTGCGGCTTTATATGCCCCCCTGGATGGTATGAATGAGAAGGGACTTTGCGTATCTGTCAATATGATTGAAGATAACGCGACCATCCAGCAGGATACGGACAAAGCGGACATCACCACGACGACAGCGATCCGGCTGCTGCTTGATAAGGTTGCGACCACCGACGAGGCACTGGAACTGCTCAGGCAATATGATCTTCACGCATCCATGAATTTTATGGTCCACTTCGCCATTGCTGACAGCACCGGCAAGAGTGTGGCTGTTGAGTACGTCAATAATGAAATGATCGTCACAGATACGCCGATCTTAACAAATTTCTATCTTGCGGATGGTGAGAAGCAGGGGATCGGAACCTCACAGTCACATGAAAGATTCGACATATTGAATGACGCGATCTCGGATCACACAAGCATGAACAAAGAAGAAGTAAAGGATGCCCTGGATAGTGTGAGCAAGGATAATTTCGGTGAATTTGAATCGACTGAATGGAGTGTCATTTTTGACCAGTCAGATTATACGGCTACCTATTATCACAGAGAAAATTACGAAACTGCCTATGCCTTCAAAATAGAAACATCGTGAAGGAGGGAGATCACATGAACTATGCGAGATTACTGTGGCAGTTATACCGCAAAAAACAGGAACTGAAAAAATCAAAAGAACATGTGCAGGCCCTCCAGGAAAAGAAGCTCCGCAGATTGCTCTTGTATGCTTATGAACATTCCGCCTATTACAGAAAAGCATTTGAAGCGGCAGGGATCACAGAAGACCGGATCAGCACGACCCCGTTAGAGCAGTTTCCCACCTTAAATAAAGAACTGCTGATGGAGCATTACGACGAGATCGTGACCGATCCAAATATCAGACAAAGTGAACTGCGCAGCTTTGGGGAAAGATCGTCAGACAGTATGGAACGCTATCTCGGAAAATACCACGTCGTTCATTCATCCGGCAGCACGGGCGTGCCAAGATATTTCCTTTATGACGAACGGGCGTGGGAAGAAGTGATCATCAGCGTGATACACGGGGCGTTATATGACCTCTCCTTTCGGGATATGCTGAGGCTGCTTGCCGGAAAGCCGCGTATTCTCTATATTGCGGCAACGGACGGACGCTACGGAGGGGCCATGGCGGTTCACGACGGCATACAGGGCGTTCGGGCTGAGCAGCGTTTCTTAGACATTGACACGCCGCTTTTAAAATGGCTTGAAACCGTACAGGAATTCAGACCCAATATTATCATTGGTTATCCGTCCGCCATTAAGATTTTTGCGGAACTCATAGAGACAGAAAAAGCAGCCGATAAAATTGAACGTATTGTTACCTGCGGAGAACCGCTCACTCCCGGAATGAGAAGCTATTTTGAATCCGTTTTTGGGGCGCCCGTAATCAACTACTATGGTGCAAGCGAGTCACTTGCTCTTGGTGTTGAGCATAACGCATCAGACGGCATGATCTTATTTGACGATATGAACAGGATCGAACTGATAGGCGGCGAGATGTATATCACCTGTCTTTACAATTTTGCTCAGCCTCTCATTCGGTATCATATTTCCGATAAATTGATACCGAGGGAATCAAACAGCGGATTGCACAGCGTGGATGTGGTTCTCTGCCGGGAGGAAGACGTTCTGTGGTTTGAAACAAAGAACGGCCGGGAATATCTGCACCCGCTTTCCGTTGAGGGTCTGTGCGTTGACGGGCTGCTTGATTATCAATTCCGCAGGGATTCGGACAGCAGCTTTGAAATGATCGCCGAGCTTTCCGACATCACGCGCAGCGATCAGGTAAAACAGGCCGTTACCCAGCAGATGAGATCGGTTCTTGAGAAAAACGGTTTGCGCGATATTGCATTTACAGTACGGTTTGTCAGTCAGATTTTACCGGATTCCAATACAGGGAAAAAAGCATTGATCATATAAGATAACTCGTGTATGAAAAAGACCGTCCCCGAAGTACCCGAACTGGCGCATAAAGCAGTTGGGGGACAATCAT
>CANQME010000159.1 GCA_947624815.1 uncultured Lachnospiraceae bacterium
GGACAGACCGGCGACGGCGCGCTGAACCTGACCGGCGGCATGGGGATGGCGGCGGCGTTTCTGATGCCGGTGCTGGTGATGGTGATCATTTTCGTTCAGAGGGGGATCTTCCCGTTCGGCGACAAATCCTTCCTGCGGACGGACATGTACCATCAGTACGCCCCGTTCTTCTCCGAATTCCAGTACAAGCTGACCCACGGAGGCAGCCTGCTGTACAGCTGGGACGTGGGACTCGGCGTGAATTTCTCCGCGCTCTACGCCTATTATCTGGCCAGTCCTCTGAACTGGCTTCTGATCCTGTGCCCGAAGCAGTATGTGATCGAGTTCATGACCTATATGATCGTCCTTAAGATCGGCCTGTCGGGTCTGACCTTTGCGTATTATCTGCGCCGGCACTGCGGGCGCAGCGACTTCGGCGTCGCGTTCTTCGGCATCTTCTATGCCCTGTCCGGGTATATGGCGGCCTACAGCTGGAACATCATGTGGCTGGACTGCATTTTGCTGTTCCCGATCGTGATGCTGGGCCTGGAGACGCTTGTCCGGGACCGCAGGGGGATCCTTTACTGCGTAAGCCTTGGGATGTGTATTCTGTCCAACTACTATATTTCCATCATGATCTGCATCTTCATGGTGATCTATTTCGCGGCGCTTCTGGTTCTGGAACACCGGAAGGGCAAGCGCGCCGGGGACTATGCCGTCAATATCCTTCAGTTCGGGGCCTGTTCCCTGGCGGCGGGCGGTCTGGCGGCTGTGGTCCTTCTGCCGGAGATCTACGCCCTGCAGTCGACGGCTTCCGGTGATTTCAGCTTCCCGAAGACGTTCACCTCGTATTTCTCCATCTTTGATATGTTCGCCCGCCATATCGGCAATATCGATGTGGAGATCGGGCTGGATCACTGGCCCAACATCTACTGCGGCGTGGCGGTTCTGATGCTGTTCTTCCTGTATATCGGCTGCAGGCAGATCACGGTAAGGCACAAGGCGGTCTATCTGAGCATGATGCTCTTCTTTTTCGCCAGCTTCTCGATGAACGTGCTGAATTTCATGTGGCATGGGTTCCATTACCCCAACAGCCTCCCCTGCCGCCAGTCCTTTATCTACATCTTTCTGATGCTGTACGTATGCTACGAGGCGTACAGCCATCTTCGGGAGACTGGGGGCAGGCAGATCGGACAGGCGTTCTTTGGAGCCGTCGTGTTCGTGATCCTGGCGGAGAAGCTGGTGGAGCAGGAGCATTTCGAGTTCTACGTATACTATGTCGCCATCATCTTCCTGGCGGTCTACGCATGCCTGATCTGGGTTTATAAGAAAGGAAAGGTGGAGATCAGCCTGTTGGCGCTCCTGACGCTGGCCGTAGTTCTGGAGGAGGCGACGGCCAATATGATGATCACCAGTGTGACCACTACAAGCCGTTCCTCCTATATCCGGGACAACGAGGACGTTCGGACGCTGGTGGAGCAGATCCCTGCGGAGGAAGGACTCTGCCGGATTGAGAAGGTGACCCGGAAGACGAAGAATGACGGCGCATGGATGAATTTCCCGTCGGTGTCGCTGTTCTCTTCGACGGCCAGCGCCGATCTGACGGCGTTTGCCAAGACCATGGGCTGCGAGGGAAGCGTCAATGCTTACAGCATCACGGGAAGCACGCCGCTTGTGGATTCTCTGCTGAACGTCCGCTACGGCCTGTACTCGGAAGAGCAGGACGCGGCCGACGATAAGCTGCAGCTGGTGGGCCAGTCGGGTGAGACGTGGCTTTACAGGCGGTACTTTACGCTGCCGCTGGGCGTCATGTTCCCGGACTATTTCGACAGTGAGTGGATCCGCGACCAGGGCAATCCTGCGCTGGTGCAAAATTCCTTCTGCGAGGGCGTCGGCACCGGCCCCGTGCTTGTGGATGTGGGCGGGGAGAATATGGGAGACAATTTCCGGTTTACCGTGGATACGGACGGAGAATATTACATCTATATCTCCAATAAAAAGGTTGAGAAAGTGAGCGTCACCATCTCCGGCGACAGCCAGAGCTTTGACAATGTGAACCGTGGCTATCTGCTGGAGCTCGGCCGGTGCGAGGCCGGACAGGAGATCTCGGTCAACGGCGACGAGGGAGGCGTGAACCTGGACGCGTATGCCTACCGTTTTTCGGACGACGCGCTGAAGCAGGTGTTCAATACATTGATCCGTTATCCCTTCGAGGTAACGGACTGGACGGACACGACGGTCGACGGTGTGGTAAACACGGAGAAGGACGGCGTGCTGTTCACCAGTATCCCCTATGACAAGGGCTGGACGGTGCTTCTGGACGGCAGCGAGACGGAAACGTCGAAGATGTTCGGCGCGTTTCTGAGCTTTTCGGTGTCTTCGGGCACCCATACGGTCAGCATGCGCTACATGCCCCAGGGTCTTCTCGACGGCGCGGTGGTCACCGCCGTCAGCGCGGCGGCGGTGCTTGCGGCGGCATTTATCGGCTATGCGGCGAAACGCAGGCAGAAACGCCTGAGAGATGAGGAAAACGAAGACATATAGGAACGGACATAAGAACAGGAGAGAATGAGGAGGATATGCCATGAAGCTTTGGGGCGGACGGTTTACGAAGGAAGAGGATCAGGCGGTGCACGCGTTTAACGAGTCCCTGTCATTTGACCGGAGACTGTACCGGCAGGATATTACGGGCAGCATCGCCCATGCGAAAATGCTTGCAAAGCAGGGAATCGTGACGGCGGAGGACCGGGACGCGATCGTCGCCGGACTGGAGGGGATCCTTAAGGAAATCGAGGACGGTACGCTGGAGTTTATGAGCGAATACGAGGACATCCACTCGTTCGTGGAGGCGAAGCTGACGGAACGGATCGGCGAGGCCGGAAAGCGTCTTCACACGGGGCGCAGCCGCAACGACCAGGTGGCTCTGGATATGAAGCTTTACTGCCGGGAGCAGGCAGACGAGATCAGCGGACTGGTGAAGGAGCTGGAGCAGGTCCTTCTCCGCATCATGGAAGAGAACCTGGAGACCTATATGCCGGGCTTCACCCATCTGCAGAAGGCCCAGCCGGTGACGCTTGCCCATCATACGGGGGCGTATTTTGAAATGTTTGAGCGTGACAGGGGAAGGCTTTCCGATCTCAGGAAACGGATGAACCAGTGCCCGCTGGGCGCCGGGGCCCTGGCCGGGACCACCTATCCGCTGGACAGGGACTATACGGCACAGCTTCTGGGCTTCGACGGGCCTACCTGCAACAGCATGGATTCGGTATCGGACAGGGACTATCTGATCGAGCTGCTGAGCGCCCTTTCCATCATCGCGATGCATCTGAGCCGGTTCTGTGAGGAGATCATCCTCTGGAACAGCAACGAATACCGCTTCGTGGAGATCGACGACGCGTACAGCACCGGCAGCAGCATTATGCCGCAGAAGAAGAATCCGGATATCGCGGAGCTGGTCCGCGGGAAGACGGGCAGGGTCTACGGGGCCCTGATGTCGCTGCTGACGACGATGAAGGGGATCCCGCTGGCTTATAATAAGGATATGCAGGAGGATAAGGAGGTGGCGTTCGACGCCATCGATACGGTAAAGAACTGCCTGAAGCTGTTCGCCGGCATGATGTCGGCCATGACCTTCCGAAGCGATGTGATGGCCGCCAGCGCGCGGAACGGCTTTACCAACGCCACCGACGCGGCGGATTATCTTGTGAATAAGGGCGTGCCCTTCCGCGACGCCCACGGGATCGTCGGACAGCTGGTTCTCTGCTGCATCGAGCGGGGGATCGCTTTAGACGATCTGAGCCTGGAGGAATACCAGGCAGTCAGTCCGGTATTCGGAGAGGATATCTATGACGCGATCTCTCTGAAGACCTGCGTGGAGAAGCGGACGGTCGCCGGAGCTCCCGGACCTCAGGCCATGAAGAAGGCGATCGAGGCGTGCAGGGCCAGACTGGAGGAGAGCTGAGCGGCTGCGGAACCGGGGAGGCCGTACCTCGTGATTGTTGAACGGCAGCTGCAGAGCTGCGGAGGCCGCACCGTTGGCGCTGAACTGGGGCTGCGGAACCGGAATTACGGAACCGCAGCCGGAATATCCCTGGTCGTGCCGCCGTAGGCGTAGCTGACCGGAAGGCACACAAGCGGAGGCCGCAGCGCCGCGTTGTCCATCAGGACCAGCTCCACGCACATCTCCGCGATGGCGTCCGTGGGCTGAACGATGGTGGAACAGACGTAGCGGCCGTCGCCGAACATCCGGGCGCCGTCGAAGCCGATGATCTGTACATCCTTTGGGACGCTGAGTCCCATCGATTCGAGAACCTTCATGATCTGGAACGCCAGATTGTCCGTTACGCAGAACAGTCCGTCGAAATCCAGTCTTCCGTTATGGAAATGCTCGTTCAGAAAATCCGTAAAATAATCAAACGGATCCCCGTCGTCCAGAATCTTCATCGTATAATCCAGCTGCCGGGCCAGACAGCCGTTCTCGAAACCGGAACGGCGCTTGTTGGGCTCGTTGGTAAGGGAAGAACCGATCCGCAGGAAGGCAACCTTTCTGCAGCCCAGATCCGCCAGCTTCTCGGCAGCCATCTGCCCGCCGGCGTAATTGTCGCTGGCTACGCAGGGGATGCCGGGACCCATATAGCGGTCGATCGTCACATAGGGCATATCCGGCTCCACGATCAGGTTCGGATTGTAGGTAAGGCCGATGATGCCGTCTACCTTGTTCTGACGGACCATATTGATGTATTCCTGTTCCTCCGTCGGGTTAAAGCCGGTGCAGCAGAGCAGCATCTTATACCTGCGCTTCTGCAGCGACAGGTTCAGCTGGTATGCCAGATCTGCAAAAAAAGGATTAAAGGTATTCGGAAGAAGAACTGCTATGGAATAGGTGCGGTTGGACTTGAGCCCCTGGGCGTAGCTGTTCACCTGGTAATCCAGCTTCTCTATGGCAGCCTCCACCCGGATCCGGTAATTCTCTCCTACGGGCAGGCCGTTGACCACCTTCGATACGGTTCCCAGGGCCACGCCGGCTTCGCGGGCCACATCCTTCATGGTTGGAGCCGAACTCATTTTTCTCATAATAATCTCCGTTTCATCGCCAAAAGGCGAATCCCATCGTTCGTTGTTTGATAACTCTGTAAAAAGTATAGCATATGATTGCATTTTTGTAAAGAAAATGTTTCATGAAACGTTTCGCAACAAACGCTCAAGATACCTTCGGCACGGGATTGGACAATATGCATAAAATACATGAAGAAATTTGGTATAAATAACCAAATTGTGAATATAGGCATAAAAATTACAAATTATCTATTGACAATCCTGTCAGATAATGCTATCTTAAATTCAACATAAATCAAATAACGTTTCACGGAAATATGAAATCAATTTCATAATCATAGATCCGCGAAACGTAGCCCGCGGACCGGGGGCTGATGCAGGCACCTTTTCGGCGGACAGAAAGGAGAGGTTCGTATGAGCAAGAAACAGGCCGCGAACGCGGCAGTTGCAGCGAAGCCCAAATCGGGCAAGCCGCTCAGGCAGCGCATCATCGAGAACTGGCAGTTATACGCGATGCTTGCCGTTCCCTTCGTACTGACGCTGATCTACAAGTACCAGCCCATGTACGGAATCCAGATCGCCTTCCGCGATTTTGTGGCGTCGAGAGGGTACTGGGGCAGCGAATGGGTGGGGTTCCAGTGGTTCCAGAGGTTCTTCAAGGCCCCGACCTTCTGGAGGATGATCAAGAACACGGTGCTTTTGAGCCTGTTCAGCCTCCTGTGGAGCTTCCCGATCCCGATCGTCCTGGCGCTGATGATCAACCAGCTGCGGTTCCAGAAATTCAAGAGAGTGACCCAGACCGTCCTGTACGCGCCGCATTTCATTTCCACCATGGTCGTCTGCGGTATGATCCGGATCTTCTTAAGTCCCTCCGGCGGTCTGATCAACCTGATCGCGGGAACGAACATTGACTTCATGACGCAGGCCAACGCGTTCCGTACTATTTACATCGCGTCGGGCATCTGGCAGGACGCAGGCTGGGGCATCATCGTTTACATGGCGACGCTGTCCAACATCGACACCTCCCATTATGAGGCGGCGAAGATCGACGGAGCCAGCATGTTCCAGCGGATCCTTTACATCGACATCCCGGAGCTGATGCCTACCATCGTGCTGATGCTGATCATGGCGGCCGGCGGACTGATGAACGTAGGCTTCGAGAAGGTATACCTGCTGCAGACGGATCTGAACAAGGCCACCAGCGACACCATCGCGGTGTACGTGTACCAGCAGGGTATCGAGCGGGCCCAGTACAGCTA
>CANQME010000160.1 GCA_947624815.1 uncultured Lachnospiraceae bacterium
AGTATGGCCGGCAGCGCGGTGCTTTCCGTGTTCCAGCAGATCTTCTCCAACGACAGCAACGGCTATCTGAACGCGTTCCTGCAGAATCTGGGGATCATCAGCGAGCCGATTCTGTGGCTGTCTGATTCCGACTACGTTATGGTCGTTGTAGTCCTTGCGTCTCTGTGGACCAGCATGGGCGTAGGCTTCTTGTCCTTCGTTGCAGGCATCAAGGGCGTTGACGACGCCCAGTACGAAGCCGGCGCCATCGACGGAATTAAGAACCGCTGGCAGGAGCTGTGGTTTATCACACTGCCGAATATGAAGCCCCAGCTGATGTTCGGCGCCGTCATGGCGATCACCAGCTCCCTCTCCGTAGGCAGCGTCGGCGACGGCCTTGTCGGTTTCCCGAGCCCCAACTACGCGACTCATACCATCTACAACCACCTGATGGACTATGGTTCCATCCGTATGGAGATGGGTTACGCGTCTGCAATCGCTTTTATCCTGTTCCTGTTGATGATCTTTGCGAACATGCTGATCCAGAAGCTGCTTCGCAAGGTTGGAACCTGATGGGTGAAAGGAGAAGTGACGATGGATATCATTACGAAGATCAGAGCGAATTATCTGAAAAAGAAGAAATCCAAGCTTGATTTTGCCCCATCAGTCAAGAAGTCGGAGAGAAGCTTCTGGGGGAACGTGATCCTTGGCCTGTTTTTGTTTGCCATGGGTTTCGCCTTCTTCTTCCCGGTCATTTTCATGGTCAGCCAGTCTCTGAAGCCGATGAACGAGATGTTCATCTTCCCGCCGAAGATCCTGGTCCAGAACCCGACGATGAACAATTACCGCGATTTCGTGAACATCCTGGCCAACACGGTGGTTCCGGTGACCCGGTCCCTGTACAACTCCCTGTTCGTGGTTGTCGTCGGATCGGTGGGACATATCATTATCGCGTCGCTGTGCGCGTTCCCGCTGGCGAAGTTTAAGTTCCCGGGCTCCAAGTTCTTCAATCAGCTGATCGTGTATTCGCTGATGTTCAACGGAGCGGTTACGATGATCCCCAACTTCCTTACCATTGCCCGTCTGGGCTTTCTGGATACGCAGTGGGCGATCATTATCCCGGGCTTCGCGTCTACGCTGGGCCTGTACCTGATGAAGAACTTCATGGAGCAGATCCCGGACAGTCTGACAGAAGCGGCGCAGATCGACGGAGCGGGTTATTTCCGCATCCATTTTACGATCGTTATGCCGGTGGTGAAACCGGCGCTGGTTACGGCGTTTATCATGGTGTTCCAGAGCTTCTGGACCAATACGGGCGCCAGCTTCATCTATGCGGAAGCTGAGAAAGGCTTTGCCTACGTAGTAGGCCAGCTGGCCAGCGGCAATGTCGCCGGCGTAGGCGCTTCCTACAAGGGCATCGCATCCGCGTCCTCGGTCATCATGTTCGCCGTACCGCTTATCGTGTTCCTGATTATGCAGAACAACGTAGTATCTACGATGGCAACATCCGGCATGAAAGAATAAGAGGTGGCGTATGAAGAGATCTGTTAAGATTCGGAGAAGGTGCGCAGGCGCACTTGCTCTCGTATTATGTGCCATCCTTGGATTTGGCACGGTGTCCTATGCGGCAGATACTTATTCCTATGACATCTGGGGCAATCTGGTCGAGGCTCCGGTAGCGTATGAATTGGAGCAGACGATCTATGGCGGCGACCTTGGCGTAAACTCCATGGCTTCTGCATCTGCCGTGTTCTATCGGAACGACAAGCTTTACCTCGCTCTTGGCGGGATGATCGTCATATCCGATAAGAATTTTGAAGAAGAACCAACTTATATTACAGAGTACACCAGAGACGACGGAACGGTCAGCACGATCGCAGCGCCCACCGGCATCTTTGTCACGGAGGATGAACACATCTATATCTGTGAGAAGGATAAGGGAGAGATCATCGAATTTGACGAGAACGGCAAATTCGTGCGCGCCATCGGCGATCCCCACTGCATCGGTCTGACGACCACCTACCGGCCCAAGAAGCTCGTGGTGGACAATGTGGGACGTATCTATGTACTGGTCGAGAACTGCTACGAAGGCTTCGCAGAGCTGGATCCGGCAGGAAACTTCAACCGCTATGTCGGCGCTACTGAAGTTACCTATTCCATGATCGATCTGTTCTGGAGACAGTTCTCCACGGAAGAGCAGCTGGCCAGAAGCGAGCTGTGGCTGCCTACCTCGTACAGCGACCTGGCGATCGACCAGGACGGCTTTATCTTCGCGAGCGTGGCGGATTCCACGACGGAGAATCCGATCAAGAAGCTGAATTCTTCCGGTAAGGACGTTATGCCGGAGCATGATTTCGTCAACCCGCCGATCGGCGACTATGAAGGAGAGAGATCCCTTTCCAACCTGGTCAGCATCGCGGTAGCGGACGACGGACGTTTTGCGGTTCTGGATTCCAACTATTCCAGGATCTTCGTCTACAGCGCGGACGGATATCTTCTGTACGAGCTGGCCGGAAGCGGAAGCAGACAGGGACTTTTAAGCTCCCCGTCCACGTTCTGCTTCATGGACGACAAGATCGTGGTCGTCGATATCGTGTACCAGACCCTGGAGGTCTTTGCACCGACGACTTACGGCTCCCTGATCAATTCCGCGCTGGATGCCCAGTCCAAATATGATTACGAGACGGCAGCCGGTTACTGGGAGCAGGTACTGGATATCAACAACAATTTCTACTATGCGAACCTGGGTCTGGGCAAATACCAGATGCGTACAGGCGAGTATGACAAGGCGCTTGACAACTTCTACAAGGGAGCGGACCGGTCCTATTATTCCAGCGCTTACGAGCAGGTCAGCGGCGTATGGATGGATGAGCATTTCGGCATTATCGTCGGCATCATCGTGGCGGTCATCGCTCTGATCGTCGCCTGGATGGTTTACAAGAAATTCCGTAAGGGCGAGCCCAGGGATACGAAGCTTATGCGGGCGTGGAAGAAGTTCAAGTTTACGGTATTCGAATGGCCCGGCTATGTGCTTTCCAGTCCGTTCAAGGCGTTCGACGACGTGAAATATTACGACGACGGATCGCTGGCCTTCGCCATTGTGGTCATCATCCTTTACGGATGGATCGCGCTGGTCAAGTACCGCTACACGGGCTTTTTGGTAAGCTTCGTGGATATCGAGCATGTGAATGTGCCTATGATCGTAGGCAGCGCGATCCTTCCCTATGTGGCCTTTATCGCAGGCAACTGGGCGGTGGGCGTGCTGATGTCCGGCAAGGGCAAGGCCGTTCATATCACCAAGGTAGTCGGCTATGCGCTTTATCCGTCGCTGTGGCTGAACCTGCTGGGAACCGTGCTTTCGAACTTTGTAAGCCTGAACGAGGCCGCTCTGGTGAGCGCGCTGTTCATCCTCGCTTACGTGCTGTTCTTCTTCTACCTGTTCGTGGGCACGCTTATGGTGAACCAGTACACATTCACAAAGAACGTGGGAACGCTTCTTCTGTCGGTGGTCGCATTGCTGATCATCTGCTTTGTGGCAATGTTGTTTGCAACGCTTCTCGGACAGTTTGTCAATGACTGGGTACAGATTGTCAGAGAGTTCAGGATGCTATAGAAAGGAGGCGCAGAGAATGAGAAAATTGAGAGCTTTATCATTTGGTTTCATATCCGTTCTTAGCCTTACCCTTCTGTGCAGCTATGGTCCGGTGGAGGCCGCGGAGGCTGATACGACTACCGCCGAACCCGAAGAGACATCGAAGTACTGGGATACTCAGACCTACGATACAACTCTGACCGGCAGCGAATTTGTGGAGGTCGGAAAGAGCGATAAGATGCAGCTTCTGCTGAATCCCGCTACCGGTACGATCCGATGGCTGGAAACCGCCACAGGCATCTATCAGGATACCAACATGGCGAATGACGAAGGCATGGCCGGCGCTCTTACCAATAACGAGCAGTCGGATGTGATCGTCCGGTATTTCTCCGGCTCCAAGAACGCGAACAAGCTTTACTGGAGCACCAGCCAGTACGATTCCTACAGCATGGCCGCCAGCCGCGGACAGCTGTACTATCAGAAGCTGGACAACGGCGTCCGCATCGTCTATCTCCTTGGCGACGACAGCGTTACCTATAAGAACTTCCCGCCCAGGATCGCGGACGACAGAATGCAGGAGTACGTGATGCAGTACCTGGATGTCAGTCAGCAGGAGATTCTGAAAGGACGTTATACCCAGCTCTCCAGCGGAGACTGGATCAGAGGATTCGGCGGCGGCGAGAACGGCGCCCAGAACCGGCTCGGTACCATGGCCATGGAGGAGATCTACAACATCTTCTATGTGATCGGCCATTATACGGACGAGCTTCTTCAGGAGGATCTGCAGACCTGGGAGGCGAAGCCGGAGGATTATCCGAACAACTTAAGGCTCTACGTTCCGGTGGAATACTATCTTGACGGCGATGAGCTGGTCGTGAATGTGGATACCACGATGATCGAGACGGACGTGGATAATCCGATCAACAGAATCCAGCTGCTTCCGTATTTCCTGAATTCCAGTGCGACGAAGGAAGCGGAGGACGGGTATATGTTCATTCCAGACGGCAGCGGCGCGCTGATCTATCTGGACAGTACGAAGACCAAGGAGTACCACTACCAGGGTACTTACTACGGCGGCGACAAGCTGGTGAATGCCAAGACCTATTCCAGCGTCGACAATAAGCTTCAGCTTCCGGTGTTCGGTATGAAGACTTCCGAGCATACGATCTTCGGCGTTATCGAGAACGGAGCGGAGGTAGCCACTCTCGACGCGTACATCAGCGGTACGGACAATTCCGAGCCCTTCTGTAAGATGGGACTGAGCTTTGAGATCCAGGCCCAGCAGATCATGTCCTCGGGCGCGTCCAACGCCAGCGGCGCGTTCAACCTGTATAAGGCGTCGGACGACGTCTATGATGAGAACATCACTCTCCGTTATTTCTGGCTGGGAAGCGATTCCGGCTATGTGCAGATGGCACAGTGCTACGCGGACTATCTGGAGGAGAAGGGCGTTCTGACCGAGAAGGCGAAGGAAGACGATCCGCCGTTCTTCGTTGAGTTCCTCGGAACGACGGACAAGACCCAGTATCTTCTGGGAATCCCGTACGACGGGACGCAGGCGCTGACGACCTTTAAGCAGGCGCAGCAGATTCTGCAGGATGTAACGGCTCAGGGCGTCAAGAATGTGAAGCTGATCTACAGCGGCATCGTCAACGGCGGTCTGAATCAGAGATCGCTGGCGAACAAGGTGAAGTTCGCTCCGGGTCTGGGCGGAAGCAGTGATTTTAACGCCTTAAAGACCTACGCCGATTCCATCGGCACGATGATCTACCCGAATCTGCTTCTGCAGACGGCGAACACGAAGGCGAAGCTCTCCAACGAACTGGTGGCCTGGAACATCATCAACGAGAAGGCGCAGCTTTACAAGTTCGATCATATCCAGCATCAGATCGATGAGGATAATGAATATCCGCGTTTCATCATCAATCCGAATGCGCTGGCCTCCTATCTGCTGAAGGCGAAGAGCTCCTATACCAGTCTGACGGGACTGAATAATATGGCGTCGGAGGATCTGTATACCTTCATCGGCACCAACTACGGCGAGGGCCAGGTATCCCCGTCGACAGGAGCCGACCTAGAGAAGGACGCCGTGTCGCAGTTCGCGGACGGAATGTCTCTGATGCTGAGCAACCCGATCGTAGACGCCTATGCCTATGCAGACTATATCATGGACCTGCCGGTAGAGCACAGCGGCATGAGAGTGCTTGACGCTTCCGTACCCTTCATGGGAATGGTGCTGGACGGACATATCCAGTATTCAGCGGAAAGCTCCAACAGGGAGAGCACCGATGTCTTCCTGAATATCATGCATGCGATCGAGAGCAACGCGCAGCCGAAGTTCACTCTGATGTACGAGAACAGCTCCCTGCTGACAGGCACGGAGCAGGAGCATTACTTCGCGGTCGACTACTCTTACTGGAAGGATCAGATCGGATTCTATTACAATGAGTACCGGAAGTTCTACGATAAGACGAAGGACGCGAAGATCGTGGATCATGAGATCGTAGACCGCAACGACAAGCTCCGTGTGGTGACCTATTCCAACGGAGTGAAGGCCTACTTCAATTACAGCGATCTGGATGAAACGCTTGACGGCGTGACGGTGCCTGCGTTCTCATATCTGGTACAGTAAAGGAGGAGTTAAGATGAGTAAAGAAAAGAAAAAATCCGGTAATGCGTCGGCTCTCTCCTGGT
>CANQME010000161.1 GCA_947624815.1 uncultured Lachnospiraceae bacterium
GGCTTGAGCGTGGTCTGCTCATTCTGGTTTCCGGGGAAAACGTCAAAAGCCAGGGGGATCCCTTCCGCATCCATGAAAAGGAACATTTTTGCGGCCTGATCTCATATCTGGACATCTGGAACGGCGTGCTTTCGGAGGAAGGGGCACAGGCGGTCCTGCATTTTGTCTATGGTGGAGGCGCGCTGCTCCTTTTGCACAACGGGATCAGCATTCAAGGCAGGGATGAGCTGAAGAAAATGATCGGTGGGAGATTCACGGGTCATCCGCCGAAGGAGGAACTTCAGTTCAGAGTGCGGAAGCAGGATCTTACGGACGGCTGCGAGGATTTTGTGCTGGACGAGGAACCCTACCGGTTTGAATTGGAAGAGGACGGTAAAAATATCTTTTTGACCTATGATTATCACGGGGAGGAATATCCGGCAGGCTGGAGTAAGACCCAGGGCAAGGGGAGAGTGATATTCCTGTCACCCGGTCACACTGCGGAAAACCTTGCGGATGCGGCATATGGCAGGCTGATTCGAAAGTGTATGGAATGGTGCCTGATGTAAATGATCCCCATAGAGTAGGCATCTGCTCTATGGGGACTATTTGTAGCGGTTGTCTGCGCTCTATTCCGTTTCTCTGGCGAAAGTGATCTGCTTCTGCAGGATCTTCTCCAGGATCTTGTCAGCGGCGTCCTGGTGTTTCTTCATCTGCCGCACCATCTCATCGAAGGGGCGGAGCATGATCGCTTTGTAATTGTAAGGCGCCGCGAAGTAGATCGCGTATTTCCTCACATGGGCGATAAACGCTTCTTTGAAATCGTGATGCGTGATGGGGAAGACGTCGATCACCTGGTGCGTTCCTTCCGATTGGTGGATGATCACACCTCCATCGTTGAAGGAGAGGAGTGTGTGCATCCGAGAACCGGGCTCGGAGAGCAGGCTGTAGTTTGCGCATTCTGTTTTGTTTTTGAGGAGCTGGTCCAGGAAATCGTCGGTGAGGCGCTTGTGTTCGTCCTCAGGATAGAGCCCGAAGGAGTGCCGGTTCCCTACGTTATCCATGATCGACATGGTTACGCCGAATCTCTCAGGAAGCGTGAAAGAAATGCTGAAATCCTCCTGGGAAGGATCATCTTCTTCGATGGCGGTTTCGATGTTCTTTTCGTATTCGTTCTGTGACATTGTCTGTACCTCCCTACTTTTTTCTACTCTTAAGTTATCTTTTTCCTATTAATAAGTCAATAGGGTCTGCCCAAGGCAGAATTCAGCAATTCAATACTGATTGTTACCACCCGTGATATTTTCTTTATATATAGAATTGTTTATGTCATATCTGAGAGAATCTACGAGGATTTCCCATAGAGCATATGACAAATTTTATTGACAGTGTACATAGTAAATATTATCATAAATATATAGTTGCAATATATTTTATGGAGGGGAAGAAGGGATGTCTTCAGTCCTCAATTTTGTCAAGGAATACCAGGTATTTATCTGCGTCTTTATTCTAATACTTCTGTTTTTTTCTATTATTATTTTGCTTAGGAAATTGGCGAACCGCAGCAAGAGAAAAAAGAATTGGAGCAGGCTGTGGAGGAAAACTGCGGGATGAAAAGTTGAACAAGGCGATTCTGAACAATCGTCCGGGAACGGGTGGCGTAAAGGAAGTCTATGTGCTGTATGATGTGGACTATGCGAATGCCGGAAGTGGGAAAGACGGGACTCAGAAGGCGAAGGAAGGGCGGAGCCATTTGATGGTTCAGCTGATAGAACGGACGAAGCTTTCTACCAGGAAATTCATGCTCAACCCTGCGAGGACTATCCGCATTGGAAGCAACCTTCGCGAAAATGACATTTCGGTGCTGGAACAGGGAATTTCCTCTTTCCAGTACGAAATCTTTTCGATTGGAGAAAAGGTTTATGTTCGGAATTTGAGTGATGAAAACCCTACGGTTTTGTGAAAAAAAGAACAGGTGCTCGTGGACAAAAAGGGGCTTCGACTTCTTTCCGACGATATCATCCTTCTAGGAGAGGTTTCTTATAGGATCACGATAAAGGACTAAAATATTGCAGGCAAAAAGTATGAGAGAAGCTGCAAACAGGAAACAAGTAAGGAAGAAAAATGGCTGGTGAAGCCGGAGAATACGAGGGGCGGAAGAAAATATGAAATTCACAGAAATAGAGGATTTAGAACAAACGGATGATAATATAGACCGTTTTAATAAGCATGTAGAACATGTTCTCGGATTCCCGTTACAGAAGGGACAGTCTGCCGAAATTGCGGCTCCGCAGTCTGGACCTGAGAAGAGGAAAATGAACAAAAAGAAAATGTTGGGTATCCTCGCCGCGGTCGTTGCGGTGCTGATCGCGCTGGCTGTGGGACTGGGAATCTACAACACGCCGGAAAATCGGCTGGCCCGGCAATTGGACTTGGGCGCCAGATATCTGGAGGAGCAGAATTACGCAGAGGCTGTTCTGGCATTTGAAAAAGCAATCCAGATCGATGAACGGTGTATGTCTGCCTATGACAACGGTATTCAGGCCTACCTGTATTTGGACGAGCCGGAAAATCTGCGGACCTTTTATGAAAAAGCGCTGGAAGCAGCACGTTCGCTGGAGGAAGAGGCGCTGGATTCTGATGCGGAGGCGATAGTCTCCATCTATCTGGCGGCGATGGATGTTTATGGGGACACAGATCGGGTACTTGAATTATGGGAAGAGGGTTATGAAAAGAGCGGTCAGGACGGACGCCTTCGTGACAGTCTGGTGGATACCTATCTGGAGCGAGCCAAAGGGTTCACGGCGGACGGGAATTATGAGGAAAGCCTACGGGATTATGACCGCATGCTGGAGTTGGACGGGCAAAATGAAGGGGTGCAGAAAGGATTAGCCGATTGCCTGAGGGAGTATCTCGATCTGTTGATGGAGCAGGGGGACTTTGCGCGTGTTCAGGAATTGGCGGAGAAATATGCGTCTGCTCTGCTGAGTTTTGATTTCAAGACTTATCAGGATGAAATTGCTCTTCGGGAACAGATGGAGGCTGACAATCGTGCCTTTCTGCAACGGATCTACGAGTTGATGAGTGCGGAAAATTATAAGGAGATGTACGAACTTTGTTGGGGATTGGAGAATGAGGATATGTTGGCTTTTGGGGAACGATTGGAACGGATGAAAGTCGAGCGGTATCTGTATTTCCCTGAGGACAATGATGATCAGACTGGAATAGGAGTAGGGGTCTATCGTCTTCCCAATTATCCTTTTCTGGATGTAGATGTAGAAGGGAGTTGGTACTCTCCTCCATACTATTTTTATTATGGTCCATACAAGAACGGAAGTAGAGAGGGGGAGGGAGTTTCTTACGGCGATGCAAATGGTCTGTGGGGAGGATGTGTATTCTCAGGATTTTGGGCAGGTGATGCGCCGAACGGTGCAGGAAGGGTATATCAAGGAGATTATGATGAGATTGGAAGATGCTGGATAAGTACGGGAACTCTGGTAGATGGTTTATGGGATGGTTATGTGAATTCGTATGTTTATACTAATACTAATCCTCCTCATTATATATATTGGGAGGGCGAAACGGTTAGTGATATATCGTATACTGCAGACAAAGGAATTCCTGTAAATCGAAACGAGGAGTATCTCTCACATCCTGGAATAAATTCGGATGGATTAGAATTAGATGAGGATTTCTACATTTATGCTTTTGCCTTTATCAACAAAACAGACGTTTGGGTTTCTGAATTTGAGGGCCTTCCGTTGGGGGTTTACGGTTTCGGAGCGATTGATGGTTGCAACTTGCGTGGGACTGGGTGGTAATGTCGAACGTTCTTAATTTATGAAGGGAAATTATTCGTGGACATAAGGGTCTACGGATTCTCGGCGATATTATCCTTCAGAGAGAGGTTCCATATAGGTTTACGATAAAAGACTAGGAAAACTGTAAAGGAAAAACATGAGGGGAAGATTGTGAACGGAGAACAGGGTAAGAAAGAAAAGCATGAGATTTCAGCGAAAAAGGAACCATCTGTTGGAACTCAGACTCAACCGTCTGGGCTAGAGAAGAAAAAAGCGGACAGAAAGAGAATACTAGGCATTTTCATAGCGGCCATTGCAGTGCTGATCGCGCTGGCTGTGGGGCTGGGAATCTACAACACGCCGGAAAATCGGCTGGCCCGGCAACTGGACTTGGGCGCCAGATATCTGGAGGAACAGAATTACGCTGAGGCCGTTCTGGCATTTGAAAAGGCGATCCAGATTGATGAGCGGTGTATGGCTGCCTATGACAACGGCATTCAGGCTTATCTGAATTTGGACGAGCCGGAAAATCTGCGGACCTTTTATGAAAAAGCGCTGGAAGCAGCACGTTCGCTGGAGGAAGAGGCGCTGGATGCTGATGCGGAGGCGATAGTCTCCATCTATCTGGCGGCGATGGATGTTTATGGGGATACAGATCGGGCACTTGAATTATGGGAAGAGGGTTATGAAAAGAGCGGTCAGGACGGACGCCTGCGCGACAGTCTGGTGGATACCTATCTGGAGCGGGCCAAAGGGCTCACGGCGGACGGGAATTATGAGGAAAGCCTACGGGATTATGGCCGCATGCTGGAGTTAGACGGGCAGAATGATGGGGTGCAGAAGGGCCTCGCCGATTGCCTGAAGGAGTATCTCGATCTGTTGATGGAACAGGGGGACTTTGCGCGTGTTCAGGAACTGGCGGAGAAATACGCGTCTGCATTGCCGGAGTTTGATTTCGCGGCTTATCTGGATGAAATCAATCTTCGGGAGCAAATGGAGGCTGACAATCGTGCCTTTCTGCAGCGGATCTATGAGTTGATGAGCGCAGAAGATTATGAGGGGATGTGTGAATTTTGTTGGGGACCAGCGAACGAGGAGATGCTGAAGTTGGGAGGACGCGGACCGGTGAATGAGGACCTGCTGGCTTTTGGGAAAAGATTGGAGCAAATGAAAGCTGAACGGTATTTGTATTTCCCGGAGGGCATAGATAATCAGACTGGAACAGGAGTAGGGTTTTATCGTGATCCGGATTATCCTTTTCTGGACGAGGGGGATTGGTGGGAACCGCCCTATCATATCTACTATGGTTCATACAAGAACGGAAGCCGAGAGGGAGAAGGAATTTATTTTAACGGCGTAGATTTAGGATGGGTTTTTTCTGGGATTTGGGTCGGGGATGCGCCTAATGGAAAGGGAAGGTTATCTAATGATTATAGCCCTTACTTGCCTCCCTATGCCGCCGAAGGAAATCTGGTGGATGGTTTATGGAATGGACGTGTGGATGCTCATATTCATCCTGATTTAATGGCAGACGGAAAAGGTGACGTATCCTTTATGGCGGATATGGGTATCCCTCGGAGTCTGACAGGTGAACCTCTGGCACAGCCAGGAATAGAACCGCTGGGAGTTTTCGGGTTTGGGGATTGCCATTTTTACATTATGATAATATATAGGTGATAACGGAGTCTGTTTATGAAAAGAGATATTTGAAGAAAAAAACTCACAGCTTCTTTCCGCTGATACTATCTCTGGGAGAGGTTTCCTATAGGATCACAATAAAAGACTGAAGAGAAATGGAGGGAGACCGGTACGGGAATGGTTCTCTCGATTCACAGCGAAAAAGCATTCCGGCAGTTTCTGCTGCCTGCGGTCAACAATTCGGAGCATTCCATCACCCTGGAGGAGGATATTTTTCTCCTGAATGAGGATGTGGAACTGCAGATGGAAATCATAGAAAGCCGCTGGCATTTTCTGCCCTCAGAGCAGTATGAGATAGAGAATACGATAACCCGCCAGGATTATCAGGGCTTCGATCTCAAGGACGGAGATCTGCTGTCGGTTACGCTGAAAAAAGGCGGGCGGTTTCCGTCATGGTGGATGAGACAGAGGATGCGTTCCGGGTCTTTCAGAAATTTGACATCAGCGGGATACAGGATATCACGGTAGGCCGCCGTGAAACGAATGATATCGTTTACGACACGAGAAATCTCATATCTGGTTTGCATGCCGTGATCCGACGCAGGGAAGGGCAGTACCTGATCGAGGATCACAGTTCCAACGGCGTATTTGTGAATTTCCGAAGGATAGTTGGATCCAGGAAGCTGGAGTTTGGAGACTGCATCAGCCTGTTTGTCCTGAATCTTGTCTATCTGGACAAGATCCTGGCTGTCCAGTCCCCGAATTCTGATGATGTTGGGGTCGAATAAGAATTAACCCTGATAGTACCTTGAAAATTTCACATGCGGCTATAAAAATGATCTC
>CANQME010000162.1 GCA_947624815.1 uncultured Lachnospiraceae bacterium
CCGCAAAGCGGACAGTCTGTTGATCTCCATCGGGCACGCATTGGGAGCCAGGATGAGTTCCGCCCCTTTTAGCATCAATATCCTTGCGCTCTCCGGGAATTCCCTGTCAAAACAGATCATCGAGCCGATCTTGACAGTTCCTCTTCCAAAGTCCAGATCCGCGGTGTAGAAATCATCCCCGCCGTCCAGCACTTTCTCCAGATCAAACGCGCAGGTATGCACCTTGGAATAGTGAAGGATCTCCCTGCCCGTTCGATCAAAAAAGATAACGGAATTCAATGGCTTCGGCTTATGCGCTTCAAGAAATGTTATCCCGACCGCCATCTTAAGTTCTGACGCAAGATCGCGAAAACCGTTCAGAAAGGCGCTCTCTTTCTCAATAGCCAGATGATTTAATTTGTCATAGTCCTGCGGCAGATCGTACCCATCGCTCCACATTTCCGGGAAAAGGGCGATATCCGCCCCCTTTTCCTTTGCTTCTATGCAGGCTTTCTTCCCGATCATAAAATTCTCGTCGGGATTTTTTCCCGGCAGGATCTGTAAAAACGCTATCTTTAGGTTCATATTGATATTCTCCGATTAAGCACAATTCCAATCTTTTACTGCTTCCCACATTGCAGCACAGCAACGATATGTAGTCTACCGCTTTGCCGCTTACCCCTTTTCACTCAGCAAATACCCAGACACATCGCGAACCGCCACGGCCTTCCGGTCGCTTGCGATCTCCCACACAGGATGCCTGGTGCTCTCTCCTGCAAAATACCTGCGCGCAAAAACAGCGGTACACGTTATGTCGTCTTTTTCCCACAAATCGTCGTACGCCTCGTCGAACAATCGCATATCGAGCCGATCGACGGTTTCGGCGGAAAGCCCGATTTCAAACAACCGGATCTTCGATCGTTCTTCCTCCGAAGCCTTCCCCCAGTCGATCTCAAAGAGCTCACGGCAGGAGGAAATATCGTCAAAAAAGTAATTGCATTTTAACCGGCAGCAGCGCCCGGGAAATTCCCTCCGGCGCACATATTCAAACACCGCCTCTACCGCCCACTTCACATAGTCCGTCTGCATATCTGCCATCCCGAATCGATCCAAAGATTCGTGCGTAAACTTCGCGGCAAAGTAAGCGCCATAAAAGCAATCTTCGCTTCGCTCCAGCGCCTGGACAAACGGCTCCGTGAGCTCCCAGTATTTTTTATAATTGACCAACAACTCCTCGCCCAAACGAAGAGTGTCGCTCATATGGTAAACTTTCAATCTTTCCACCCACATCCTATGATAATATAATCTGCCGTTTCCCCAAAATCTCCTATTTTTCCCCAAAATCTCCTATTTTTCACTCTTGACAAAGCGTCTATATGCAACTAAAATATATAACAAAAGAAATGAGTTTTTCAACCGTACAGCTATTGCTCAAGCGGCCTGCTCGTTTCTTTTTTTGTTCTTAAAATATCATATAGATACAGTTTCCCGTCTTTAGCATGGCGTACCAATATTCTTGATTTGAACACATTATATCTCACCAGTTCGCCCACATCATCATACACCGGTATTGCAAAACGAGTATCATATCTATACCAACCATATTTTGCATCTGTATTATGTTTTTGTGTATAGTTTTCCGCAAAGGTTCTATTTGTGGCAATTTCAACCATTTCTTTAATAATACTCGAAGAATTAGCCTTTGCATACATATTTGCGCCTCTTAATTCTTTCGTATCTTTGGAATGAGCAAACTCATCCGGGAAATCCGTTCCTATATATACCATATCCGACGTTTCCATTATTTCTGCGCATTGACCAATATATTCTTTTAGGCAGTTTTCGACAGTCTCCCAGTCTACACTCCTTCTTCCCTTAAAACGTAAGTCATTGATTACTACTATACTGTTTCCATCAGCATCTCTTATAATATCAACTTTCTGATTCATAACATTTATTCCCCCCTATACATAACCCTGCGAAAACCATCGCCGTGAATCACACAAACAGTCTTTCCAGACTGATCAGCAAGATGACGCATATAATCTTCTGTAAACGCCGCCATTCAAAAAAACTTCGTTTTTCTTTTCAAGTATACCAAAAGCGCCCGGCGCTTTCAATCGTATTTCTTTGATGCTTTATGTTTTGTATTTTTGAGGTTTTTCATTTTGTATTTTTGCAGGTGCTCGGAGAGCCGTTTCATAAATGTGGTCTTTCCGGCGCCCTGCAATCCTTCAACAAAGTAGTTTCTCCTCAAAATATCCTCCAATACTAGAACTCTACCGTCTTCGTAGCGATCCGCTCGCGGAAGCGCACGTCGTGCTCCACGAACAGCATCGTCGGCTGATAATCAAGCAGCAGCTTTTCGATCTGCATCCGCGAAAATACGTCGATATAATTCAGCGGCTCGTCCCAGATGTACACATGCGCGGGAGTAAGCAGGCTCGCCGCGATCAGGACCTTCTTTTTCTGCCCTTCGGAATAATCTTCCATATTCTTCAGAAACTGTACCCGATCCATGTCGAGCTGCCGCAGAATCGCGCAGAACAGGCTCTCATCCAGACCGCGCGCCCTGCAGAATTCCCGGATGCTGCCCTTCAGCATGGAAGTATCCTGGTTGACATAAGAGATCACCAGCCCGGCTGCCGTCTCGCAGATGCCGGATACTACCGCCGGAAGACCCGAGGCCGCGCCGCCCATCTGCTGCTCCATCAGGCCCAAATTCTCTCCGCCCCCATTCCCCGAGGCCTCCGCAGCCGCGCCGCTCCCTTGCCGCCCCTGCAATGCGCGCACTCCCGCGGCCTCCGCTCCTATCCCCGCTCTTTGCAGGATCAGCCTGATCAAAGTGGATTTCCCGCACCCGTTTTCCCCGTGAAGCGCCACCCGCTCTCCCTGCATCAGATCGAAGGTCAGACCGGAAAACGCCGGGCGGACCGTTCCCTCATACGCGGCCGTTAATTCGCGGACCCGGATCAGCCGCTCCTTATGGTGACGCAGAGGCATAAGCTTCAGATCCACCGGCTCCTCCAGATCGGCGAGCAGCCCCTCCTTTTCCTCAATCTCCCTGCCGAGCCGTTTCTGCATCTGCGACACCCGGCTCTGCAGCTTCTTCGTCTTCGCCCCGATATAAGCGCGGGTGTCTTTTGAACGGTCGTGCTCCTTCACCGGATCGAACCCGATCTTCGTCCGCTCATTCTGATCTGCCCACTGCGCCTTCTGTGCCGCGGATTGTTTCAGCTTGCCTATCTCCTTTACATGCTTTTCATTCTCCGCGCGCGCGAACTGATCCCGGCGCTGTTTATTCTCCCACCAGACAGAGAAATTCCCGGCCTGCACGTCAATGCTTTTCCGGTTTAACACCAGCACATGATCCGTACAGGCGTCCAGCAGGTCCCTGTCGTGGGATACCAGAATAAAGCCCTTCTTCGATGCCAGATAAGCCTTCACATTCTCCCTGGACGCCTGATCCAGATGGTTCGTCGGCTCGTCGATCAGCAGGAAATCATTCTCACCGGAAAACAGGACCGCCAGCATGACCTTCGTGCGTTCCCCCGGACTCAGCGTGCGAAACGGACGGTACAAAATCTCCGTATTCTCCCGAAGCTGATCCAGCTCCACAAGAACGCGCCACGGCTCGCATCCCGCTTTCCACTCACCCAGAAGCTCCGCAGCCGGAAGCCGCATCTGCTCCTTCGCAACCGGATAAGGGAAGTAGTCAAATACCACAGACGCGGTAATGCTGCCGCTGTACGCATATTTTCCCATCAGCAGGTTCAGAAACGTCGACTTACCCTTTCCATTGCGCCCGAGAAATCCGAGCTTCCAGTTCGTGTCGATGGAAAATGAAACATCCTCAAAAATATTGTCAAAGCTGCCCTCATAGGCAAACGTCAGATGATCTGCCAGAATCTGCGCCAAATCTATCACTCCCTTCCGCGGTTCTGCAACAAAAAAGAACCGTTCGTCACCAAACAGTTCCATTACGCATCATAACCATACAGGGAGCGCCTGCAATTCTCATGATAACAAACGAAAAAGAGCGGTTATGAGGGCATAATCCACTTTTGGCAACATGAAATAATCCTGTTTTCATGCAAGCAAAAGCAAATTATTTCCTCATCTTTTCACCCCTCTCGTTTATTGGCCAAATTATAACATATGACAAAATAATCTGTCAAGCCAAATTCAGCTCCTGCAGCCCTCTTCTCCGGCAACAGCAAAAGAAGACCTCGCCGGACTCACTGATTCATTCCATCAACGATTCCCGCCGGCTTCGCCGTCATCTCCACCCAGGCGGGAACAAATCCGCTCTTAAACGCATTTCTGACCGACCTGACATTCGACCACGCCGTACAGTAAAACGGCACCTTCTCCCTGCTTATGATTTCCTTGGCGAGAGCGCCTGTCAGCGCGCAGGCGATTCCCTGCCGCCGGTATTCGGGCAGAACATCCACCCCGATCTGCCACATATCCTCGCAGTCGGCAGAACAGGCGGCCAGCCCGATCAGCCTGTTTCCTTCGTAGGCGCCGACGCCGAGAACATCCAGCTGCCGGCGGTCGCTGCAAAGCGCATTGCTCCATTCCGGCAAATACAATTCCCCAAAATCCTCCTGCTTCAGAATTCGCGTTTCGTAAGCGCAGGAAAGATCCGGAAGGCGGTTCATATCCGGAAGAAAATACTCAGCCATAAAACATATTTTATGTCCCGTCGCGGTCAGACGCTCGTTCAGCCAGTGAAGATTCGGCGTTTCAAAGCAATGATAAAACGCAAATTTCTCTACATACCCGGATACCACATCCATGGTCTCGCTTATGGAAGCTGCCACGACGTTATTCCCATAGGAAACAAAATCACAGGTAATCGGTTCCTTAAAATATTTGCGGGCGTTCTTCCCCAACCGGAAGGAAAGAACCACATTTTTATCGGACTGAAAGTCCTCCGCACGGCATCCGATATCCTCCGCGGACTGCCGCATGGCAATCTCCATCATTTCGCGATTTGTCATAAGCTTCTCCCCTACCTCCCCATAAAATCGCTCACTTCCCCGAGTATACCAAAAGAGCCCCGCACTTTCAACCGTATCCCTTATCACAGTTTCATTTAAATCAAACAGGATTCCGTCACCCCGTATAATACTGCGCCTGCGCGTTCCAGAGCTCGCAGTACTTCCCGCCCCCGGCGGCCAGCAGCTCCTCGTGGCGGCCGTTCTGGACGATCCGGCCGGCGTCGAATACCGCGATCTTGTCGCAGAACCGGCAGGAGGCCAGACGGTGGCTGATATAGACGGCGGTCTTGTCCCCGGCGATGGAATTGAAATGGCTGTACACCTCATACTCGGAGACCGGATCCAGCGCTGCCGTCGGCTCGTCCAGAATGATGAAGGGCGCGTCCTTATAAAGGGCGCGGGCCAGGGCGATCTTCTGGGCCTCGCCGCCTGAGATCTCCACGCCGTCCTTGTCATAATCCTTGTAAAGCGGCGTGTCAAGCCCCTTTGGCAGGGTACGCTCCCTCCGTTCAAAGCCCGCCCGGGCGAGACACGCGTTTACCCGCTCCCGGTCAAAATCCGTGTCCGCGGCCACATTTTGCCCCAGAGGTACGGCAAAAAGCTTAAAGTCCTGGAACACCACGGAAAAAAGGGACATATACTCGTCGTAGTCGTATTTGCGGATGTCCACTCCGTTTAAGAGGATGACTCCCTCCGTGGGATCGTAGAGCCTGCACAGGAGCTTGATAAATGTGATCTTGCCGGAGCCGTTCATGCCTACGACCGCCAGCTTTTCTCCCACTTTGAATTTCAGGTTCACATGCCGCAGAGCCCATGCCTGCGCGTTGGGATACCGGAAGGATACGTCCTTAAATTCCACATCGTATTCATTGTCGTCGCGTTTCTCGACCGTAAGACTTCCCTTGTACATTTCGTTGGGAATATCAAAGTAGGAAAAGTACCGCTTCAGATACTTGTCGTTCACCAGCGTCCGCTGTACGCCGTCCACAAGCCCCAGCACTGCGGCCATAAGAAGCGCGATGCAGGAGACGTACCTGGCGATGGAGCCCACGGACACGCCGCCCCTGAGGGCCGCAGAGATCAGAAGCATGTAAACCGCGAACCGCAGGACCTGCTCCAGCACTTTGCCTGGAAATGTCATAAATGTCCCTGTGATCTCTGACGGAACAAAGTATTTTCGCAGAGTCGCCTTATTAAGCGCCAGATATCTCTTTCCGATTCCTTCCGCCATTCCGTAGAGACGGACGTCCTTACCGGCCGCGTAATCGG
>CANQME010000163.1 GCA_947624815.1 uncultured Lachnospiraceae bacterium
CAGCCCATCTGGGACCTGGTGATCTCCATGTTCCCCGGCACCCACGGCGGCAAGCACGCCAGCGCGTTCGGCAGCTACGGCTGGAGCGGCGAGGGCGTTCCCAATATCATCGACCGTTTAAAGCAGCTTAAGATGAAGGTCACCGACGGCCTTAAGATCCGCTTCAAGCCCAGCGAGGCCGACCTGGTGACGGCCTATGAATTCGGCTACCTGTTCGGCTGCCGCGTTCAGAATAAGGAAGCGGTCCTGCCAAAGAAGAAGGGCTCCCGCCAGCTGGTGAGATGCCTGGTCTGCGGCGAGATCTTCGATTCCTCCATCGAAGTCTGCCCGGTCTGCGGCGTAGGCAAGGAGAATTTCGTCCCCGTCGATGTGGAAGAGACCGGATATGTCAATAATACAAAGGAATACTACGTGATCCTCGGCAACGGCGCCGCAGGCTTCAACGCGGCCAAGGCCATCCGGGAACGGGACAAGACCGGAACGGTCGTCGTGATCTCGGAAGAGGAATATCCCGCCTATAACCGCCCGATGCTGACCAAGGCGCTGGTGGCCGGACTTACGGCGGATCAGATCGCCATCGAGGGCGCGGGCTGGTATGAGGCCAGCCAGATCTACCAGATCCTGGGCAAAAGGATCCTTTCCGTCGATACGAAGGATCAGAACGTATGCTTAAGCGACGGCACGAAGATCCACTACACGAGACTGGTTTACGCCCTGGGCAGCGAATGCTTCGTACCTCCGATCAAGGGCGCCGGCCTTCCGGAAGCGGCTACCATCCGCCGTCTGGACGACGTCCGCCGCGTAGAGGGCCTGATGAAGCAGTCCCGCTCCGCCGTGGTCATCGGCGGCGGCGTGCTGGGTCTGGAAGCCGCCTGGGAGCTTAAGAAGGCAGGTCTTACGGTGACTGTGCTGGAAGCCGCGCCGGTTCTGATGGGACGGCAGCTGGACGAGAGCGCGGGCGAGATCCTGAAGCAAATGGCCTCAAAGCAGGGCATTCAGATCCTGACTGGCGTCAATATCGCGGAGATCGCGGGAACCGCGCCGGATTCGGATGCAGCCGGCGCTGTCTCCCATGTCGCCGGTGTCCGCCTGGACGACGGACGGTTCTTCGAAGCGCAGATGGTCGTTATTTCCACCGGCATCCGGGCCAACACCGCCCTGGCTGCTGATATGGGACTGGAGCTGGGCCGGGCCGTCAAGGTGAACAACCGGATGGAGACCAATATCCCCGGCATCTATGCCTGCGGCGACTGCGCCGAATTCCAGGGGCTGAACCTGGGCATCTGGCCGGAAGCCTCCGAGCAGGGCAGAGTGGCCGGCGCCAACGCGACCGGCGATAACGCCGAATACACGCCGGTATCCGCCGCGCTTACCTTCCACGGCATGAACACCGCCCTGTTCGCCGCGGGAGACAACGGCAAGAATCCGAAGCTCCTTTACAAGACCGTGGAGTTCCGCGATATGGGCAAGGGCCAGTACAAAAAGTACTTCTTCTTAAATAACCGCCTCTGCGGCGTGATCCTCCTGGGCGATCTCTCCGAGATGGCGAAGATGACCACGGCTCTGGAACAGCATGTGACCTACCAGAAGCTGATGGCGGAATAGAACCGATTGATCCCAATGATTCCGAAAGAAAAAGGCGCGTCGTCGACGCGCCTTTTCGCAGCCTCTTTATCCGAGATCGTGATTCTTCCTGTATACCACTGCCGCGGCCGCAGCCGCGACGGCGGCGCACAGGGCCAGCAGCCAGCACCATCGGGGAATCTCCCTTACGTCCAGACAGCGGACATTGATCCACATCTGGTTAATGTTGCGGGTCTGCTCCTCGTCAAAGTACCCCATGACGGCAGCCCGGGATATGACCTCCTGGGACGGATACTGGGTATACAGCTGGCGGCCGATCTGTTCCGCGGAAGCGTGAACGGTATAGTTCTCGTCGTCGCCGTCTTCGCTGAAGAAATATCCTACCGGGTAGTCCACGGTATCCTCCTCGTCGTCTTCCGCCCCGTAGCACCAGTTCAGATAGGAGAAAACCGTATCGTCGTCCCCGCCGGAGATGGCGGAGGTGTAGCCGATATAGTACATGTTCCGCACCGCGTTCTCCGGCATGGACAGGAAGTTGACGAAGGCTTCCGCCGCCTGCTTCTTCTCCGCGTCGTCCCCGATACCGGCCTTCAGCATGACCCAGCCGTCAAACCAGAGGTTGGTGCATTCTTCCGGCACCGCAAACTGCAGATACACACCGTCCTCCTCGGCCTGGTCCATGGCGTATACCGCGTCTCCCGACCATTGGTAGTTGGCGGCGATCTTGCCCGTCACCATATCCGCCTTGCCGCTGTCTGTTTCCAGCGCGTAGATATTACCAATGATGTGCCCCAGAAGCGCTTCCACCTCGTCGATGGTCTCGGTGGATACGTCGTTCATCATTTCGCCCAGCTTTTCATGGTAATCCGCGTCCGACCGGAACGTCTCATCCATCAGCTCTTTCCGCCGGAGATAGCCCAGCGTGGAAAAATAGGTGTCCCGCACATTGTCCTTAAGCGTGATCTGCCGGGAGAATTTCGGATTGTCGAATACCGCCCAGGTGGACGCTTCCTCCTCTGTCATCAGCTCCGGATTATACAATACGCCGGTTACGCCCCACATGTAGCCTGCGGCGTAGCGGTCCCAGCTCTCGCCGTTGATCTCATTTTTCGCGAAAACCTTCGCGATATAGGGCGATACACCGCTTATATAGTAGTTATCCTCATTCTCCCGGTCAAAGAAGGAAGATGAGTAGGGTTCCAGCGCGCCCTCCGCCATCAGCTTCATGATCATATAGTCGGAGGGACAGACCAGGTCGTAGGTGTCGCCCAGCGTCAGCTGGTTGTACAAATCCTCGTTGGTGCCGAAGCAGGAATACTCCACCCGCACCCTTTTTCCGTAGGTCTCATAATACCACTGCTCAAACTCGCGGTACAGGGCGTCTTCTCCGAAGATCTCCGCGCCGTTATCCAGTTCGATCAGCTCCTCTTCATCCCAGTCTCCCAGGTCGATATATTCCTCCCAGCTGCAGACCCGCAGCGTAACCGGCTCGTCATTCCCCCGCGCCGATGCCGCCGCCGTCTGGGGACAGAACAGCCCCAGAAGGACGGTTCCGGACAGACAAAGCGCCGCTGCGCGTAGTTTCTTAATCTTCAAAGCCTGCCTCCTCCTTTCCGCCCCGCAGATTCATCAGGACTACTACCAGAACCACGATGAGGAAGATCAGCGTGGACAGCGCCCACAGGGCCGTCTTGATCTCTGTCTGGGAGCCCTTTGTTGCGTTCACGACATAGGTGCTGATGGTGTCAAAGGTGGCCGGCTTGGTGTAGCTGGCGATGAAATAATCATCCAGCGACAGCGTCACTGCCAGCGCGAAACCGGACACGATACCGGGCTGGATCTGCGGCAGGACCACCTTGGTCAGAGCCTGCCTGGGAGTCGCGCCCAGGTCCATGGCCGCTTCGTACAGGCTGGAGTCCATCTGCTTCAGCTTTGGCGTTACCGACAGATAGACGAAGGGGGCGGACAGCACCACATGACCGATCACCAGCGGAACAAAGGTATTCTTGTCGATGCCCAGCACCACCACCAGCATGATGCATACGGAGAAGCCGGTAACGACGTCCGCGTTGATCACCGGCACCTCGTTTAAGCCTCCGATAACGCCTCTGGCCGCTTTCCTGGAATAGAAAGCGCCTATGGCGCCCAGGGTTCCCAGTACCGCCGCCAGCAGGGACGATCCGAAAGCCAGCAGCACGGTGCCGAAGATCATGCTGCGAAGTTCTTCATTCGAGAACAGGTTGAAGTAGTTGTCCATGGAAAAGCCATGGACGGAACCGATATTGGCGGAGGTGGTAAAGCTGTAAAAGGCCAGTACCAGTATGGGCAGATACAGGATCGCCAGCATCGCGCCGATAAAGATCTTTCCCGGAAGTCCCTTTTTCATAGCAGCGCACCTCCTCTGTTCCCGGCGTCTTCATCCGCGTAGCGGTCTGTGATCAGAGTGAACACCAGAATAATGAACAGCAGGATCAGCGCGATCATGGAACCGTTATGCCAGTCATAGGCGCTGAAGTAGCTGCCGATCAGGCTGCCCATGATGTAGGTGCTGTTATACAGCATATCCAGAACCACATAGTTGGTCATGGACGGCAGAAATACCATGACCACGCCGCTGATGATCCCCGGCACGGACAGGGGCAGCGTCACCTTTAAGAATACCTGGAACGGATTCGCGCCCAGATCCGCAGCCGCCTCCAGAAGGCTTTGATCCAGCTTCAGCAGCGTGGTATACATGGGCAGGATCATAAACGGCAGAAAGTCGTAGGTCATGCCGATGATGGTATTCAGAAACGGATGGAACGCCAGGTTGCCCTCGATCACGGTCAGGATCTCTTTCAGCGCCGTGATCCGCAGCGTAAAATTGATCCACATGGGCATAACAAACATGACGATGACGACAGACTTGCTCTTCCACCGGCTCCTGGCCAGGATATAGGCGATGGGATACGCCAGCAGCAGGCATACGCAAGTAGTCACCACCGCGATGACAAAGCTGTAGGTCAGCGTCCCGATCGTATAGGGACTGGTGAAAAAGCCTGTCAGGTTGCCCAGGGTAAACCGCCCTTCGCCATTGGTAAACGCATAATAGATAATGACCAGAAGCGGCGCAGCCACAAAGCAGATCAGAAACACTGCGTAAGGAATGCCAAGCTGCTTTCTGGAAAAACGAAACACACCCATATCGCTACCTCCGTACCGTTACTTTTTCAGCGCGAACTGCAGGCTGTCCATGGGAATGACCAGACTCACATAGTCGTTCATGTTCCACAGATCCTCGTCGCGCACAATGAAGTCCTCGTCATCGTCGGACCGTACGATGTAGCGGTAATGGTCGCCCTTGTAGATCATATTGACAATATGTCCCTTTACCATGCCCGCTTCCTCGTCGTCGCTCATCGTAATGTCTTCCGGCTTAATGGTTACGATCACCCGCAGGGTCTCCGGCGCCACCTCGTCTCCGTGGGCATCCAGAAGCGTACTGCCGTCCATGCGGGAACCGGGAAGCAGACTTGTGATGTCAAAGTTCGGAACCCCGTCCAGGAAATCCAGCCGGAAGCCGTTTTTCACTCCTACCTCGAACTTGTTCACCATGCTCTCGGCGATCATGATATGGATCCCTTCCGGGTCGACGCTCAGTCCCACTTTGCTTCCCACCCGTGCCTTGCGGGTGGACTGGATCACGAGCTCATTCTTGCCTGACAGCACGGTAATCTCATAATGCACGCCCTTGAACACCACGGAGCTGACCTCTCCCTGGATCATTCCCTCGCCGGGAGGCGTGATCTCGATATCCTCAGGACGCAGCACCGCCTCGACCATGGTGCCGTTCTCCACGTCGTCCACGCAGGTAAATTCCGCGCCGCAGAAACGGACCCTGCATTTGCCGGTCATGATGCCATTGAAGATATTGCTGTCCCCGATAAAATCCGCCACAAAGGCGTTCTTCGGCTCGTTATAGATATCCTCCGGCTCGCCGACCTGCTGGATCCTTCCCTCCGACATGACCACGATCTTGTCGGACATGGTCAGGGCCTCCTCCTGGTCATGAGTCACATAGATGAAGGTGATGCCCAGCTTATCGTGCATGGACTTCAGCTCCAGCTGCATCTCCTTGCGCATCTTAAGATCCAGCGCGCCCAGGGGCTCGTCCAGCAGCAGGATCTGCGGCTCGTTGACGATGGCCCTGGCGATGGCGATCCGCTGCTGCTGACCGCCGGACAGGGTCTGTACGGTCCTGGACTCGAAGCCCTCCAGATCCACCATCTCCAGCGCTTTTTTGACCTTCCTGACGATCTCCGCCCGGGGGAGTTTCTTCAGCTTCAGGCCGAAGGCGATATTGTCGAAAATGTTCAGATGGGGAAACAGGGCGTACCGCTGGAACACCGTGTTGATGGGCCTTTCGTTGGGGGGCAGCTTGGTAATGTCCTCTCCGTTTAACAGGATCTCGCCGCTGCTGGGCATATCGAAGCCCGCCAGCATCCGCAGGGTCGTGGTTTTGCCGCAGCCGGAGGGGCCCAGGAAGGTTACGAATTCCCCCTGTTTTATGGTAAGGCTGAAATTATCCACCGCCATAAAGCCGTCCTCAAAGGTGCGGCACAGGGATTTGATTTCCAGAAAATGTTCAGATCGCGCGTTTTGGTCCACTGCAGTTTCCTCCT
>CANQME010000164.1 GCA_947624815.1 uncultured Lachnospiraceae bacterium
TTCTCGCGGAATCCGGATTCCTTTGTGGTGAATTCTTCGCAGGGAGGAGGTTTCAAGGACACATGGGTATTATCTCATTAGAAAGGGCCGACCATCTGTACTGGATCGGCCGGTACACGGAGCGAGTGTTTACGACGCTGGTGACGTTTTTCGATTTTTACGACCAGATGATCGATATGGACTTAAACGCCTACCAGGATTACTGTAAAATGGTGTCGATCCCGGATATCTACGGGGATAAGGAGACATTTAACAGGCGGTACCTGTTCGATAAGTATGACCCGAATTCGGTCTATTCGAATCTGGAGCGCGCCTACGACAACGCCATCGTGATCCGGGACGAGATCAGCAGTTATACGCTGGCCTATATCCAGATGGCGCTGGATCATCTGCAGGCGGCTTCCGGCTCGGCGGCGCCCCATTACGACCTTCAGCAGGTGATCGACGATCTTCACGCCTTCTGGGGCTGCGTGGACGACCGGGTGGACGATGAGGAGGCCCGCAATATCATGAAGTGCGGTAAATACCTGGAGCGGCTTGATCTGTATATCCGTCTGGGGTACCCGGACCGGCATATCGAAAAATGCTACAGCAAGTTCATAAACCGTCTTGACAGGGTGCATCTGCAGTATCATGAGAACTGCCGCAGGAAGCTGAACGAGATCGTCGGCTCCGGCAGCGTAAAGGACCGGAAGGACGAGGCCGTGGCGGCGGTGTGGAATTTCTTCTGAGATGGAGCTATTCGTTTTTGAGGTGTTTTGGTTTGAAAGTTTTGCAGGTTCAGTATGAGATGCGGCTTACATTTGCCGCGCCGGCGACGGATCATCATTTCCTGTTCCGCTGCCTGCCGATGGAGGACGACGCGCAGACTGTCGAGAAGCTTAAGCTTTCGGTGGAACCTGCGTGCGCGGTTCATGAGAGGATCGACGGATTCGGCAATCGGATGTGTTACGGGGAGCTTCCGGGACCTCATGATTCGCTCCATGTCCGGATGAACGCGAGGGTGCGGGTGGAGCGGAAACCGCTTCCCCGGCGGCACCAAAACGGTGGTGTGGGACCGGCGGAATCAGGACGGACGGACGCGGGCGCGACTGCTGTTTTTGGCCCGATGTCTGCGGATTGTGCCGGCGGACGGTTTGGAGTGGACGGACGAGCCGGAGAAGTGCCTGTCATTGTTTATATGTACCCATCGGAGCTGACCAGACCGGATGAGGCGATGAAAGAGTGGCTTGACGCCATCCGGGAGGAATATGATCCGGAGTGCAGTTTTCCGGAATATCTGATGCACCGGCTGTATCAGAGGCTTTCCTATGCCCAGGGACTGACCCATGTGGGAACCACGGCGGCGGAAGCCTTCGGACATGGCAGGGGCGTCTGTCAGGACTATGCCCATATCTATGTGGCGCTGTGCCGCATGGCCGGTTTCCCTGCCCGGTACGTGGCCGGAATGGCCGTCGGCGAGGGCGCGACCCATGCGTGGGCGGAGGTATGGCAGGACGGGGCGTGGATCGCCTGCGATCCGACCCATGACTGCGCGGTCGACGACCGGTATATCAAGCTGTCCCACGGACGTGATTTCATCGACTGCTCCGTCGACAGAGGGTGCTTCTGCGGCGCGGACGGGCAGGAGCAGACGGTGTATGTGAAGGTGACGGAAACAACATAGGCTGTTTTCAAGAGGTTTTTTTGAAAGATGAAAAAGGCTCAAAATTTATTCGATAACGTCTATTTTATCAATGGAACCGCCTATGCCGGGAAATCGACGATGGTCAAACTGCTGGCGGAGAAATATGACGGGATTGCCTGTGAGGAGAACTACCATAACCGGCTGCTGCCGGACCTGGACAAGGAAAATTTTCCCGGGCTTACCTACACCAGAGATCTAAAAGACTGGCATGATTTCATCCGGAGGACTCCGGATGAATACGAGGCGTGGATCCGGCGCACCAGTAAGGAGTGTGAGAAACTGGAGCTTGGGATCCTGAAAGAGCTGCGGACGCAGACGAAACCGGTTTTCGTGGATACGAACATCTCGGTTGAGACGCTGAAAACGGTCGCGAAGCACGACCACGTCCTGATCATGCTTGCGGATCCGGAGATCTCGGTGCGGCGTTTCTTTGAACGACCGGACCGGGATAAGCAGTTTTTGTATCAGCTGATCATGGAAGAACCGGATCCGGAGGCCGCCCTTGATAATTTCCGGCAGTGCCTGATGCGGATCAACACACGGGAGGCTTATGACCGCTTCCTGAATTCCGGGTTCTCCGTGATCGTAAGAGACGAGAGCCGGAGCATTGAGGAGACGCTGGTTCTGGCGGAGAAAGCGTTCGGTTTATCGGGGCGCTAAACGGCCCCAGGAGGTATCGTAATCAACAGAATCCGCCGCCTTCAAAGCGGCAGAACGGAGAATAAGGAGAATGATCAAGACAGTTGTGTCTGTAGGACTTCCGGTGGACGAGCGGCTTCAGATCCGCAAATCCACCATCGCCCCGAAGAACCTGACCGGCGGCGAGAAGCGCATCTGTATCGTTACCGGCACCCACGGCGACGAGCTGGAGGGGCAGTATGTGTGTTACGAGCTGATCCACCGGCTGAACAGCCAGCCGGAGCACCTGAAGGGAATCGTGGACGTGTATCCGGCGTTAAATCCCCTGGGTATCGATTCCATTACCCGGGGTATCCCGGCCTTCGATCTGGACATGAACCGGATCTTCCCGGGAAGCGAGGACGGGCAGGTGCAGGAACAGATCGCCAACCGGATCGTGAAGGACCTAAGCGGCGCGGACCTCTGCATCGACATCCACGCCAGCAACATTTTCCTGCGGGAGATCCCGCAGGTGCGCGTCAGCGAGATGACGGCGGAAAACCTGCTTCCCTACGCGAAGCGCCTGAATGTGGATTACGTCTGGATCCACGCGGCGGCGACGGTGCTGGAGTCGACGCTGGCCCATACGATGAATATGGCCGGCGTTCCCACGCTGGTAGTGGAAATGGGCGTGGGCATGCGCATCACGCTGGATTACGGCAATCAGCTGATCGACGGCATCTTCTGCCTTATGAAGGATCTGGGGATCTGGGACGGCCCGGTGATTACGCCGAAGGAGCCGATCATTTCCTCTGACGGACAGGTGGGCTTCGTCAACGCCAACCGTCCCGGCATCTTTATCCCAAAGGTGGAGCACTGGATGCATATCAGGAAGGGCGAAGTTATCGGCGAGATCTTAAATCCGCTGGAAGGCAAGGTGGAGGAGACGCTGTTCGCGCCGTTTGACGGCATGGTCTTTACGCTGAGGGAGTATCCGATCGTCAACAGCGGCTCCCTGATCGCAAGAGTGCTGGGAGGTGAATTCTGATGAGAAAAGAGCTGATCTTCCGGATGGAGAATACATACCGGGACGCGCTGAATATCTTCGGCTATCATTTCGGCATCGGTGAGAAATCCACCTGCATTGTGGGCGCACTGCGCGGCAATGAGGTCCAGCAGATGTACATCTGCAGTCAGCTGGTAAGGGCCCTGCGGGACCTGGAAAAGCACGGAAACCTGGTCGCCAACAACGAGATCCTGGTGATTCCGTCGGTAAACCATTCCGCGATGAACATCGGCAAGCGGTTCTGGCCCGTGGATAATACGGACATCAACCGGATGTTTCCCGGCTACGACCAGGGCGAGACGACCCAGCGGATCGCCGCCGGACTCTTCGAGGTGGTGCAGCAGTATAACTACGGTATCCAGTTCGCCAGCTTCTATATGCGGGGGAATTTCGTGCCCCATGTGCGGATGATGGAGACCGGTTATGAGAACGCCAGCCTGGCCAATCTCTTCGGACTTCCTTATGTGGTGCTCCGGAAGCCACGGCCGGTGGACACGCTGACGCTGAATTACAACTGGCAGATCTGGAATACCAACGCATTTTCCGTCTATACCAACGCGACGGACCAGATCGACGAGGCTTCAGCCCGCCAGGCGGTGGCGGCGGTGCTGCGTTTTCTGACGCGCATGGGCGTGATCCGCTATAACAGCCACGCAGGCTATATCGCAACCACGATCCATGAGGAGGAACTGACGAATGTTCGAAGCAATGAGGCCGGTATCTTCCGCCGCCGGGTGGAACCGGGCGAAGAGATCCATATGGGCGAGATCATGGCGGATATCATCGATCCCTGTGAAGGAGAGGTGCTGAGCAGCATCGCCGCGCCTACGGATGGGATCGTATTTTTCGCACATTCGCAGCCGCTGGTGATGGAGAACGCGGTGCTGTTCAGAATCATTCGCAGACTGCATGAATGATGCGGATTTGTTGTACATTTCAATATTGGATAAATGGTGGTATAATCATTTTCTAAAAGCTTAAGACAGGCGGTGGCCGAATGAATTTCAGGGTTGCGGTCTGCGACGATTCGGACGCGGACAGACAATACATATCCGATATGGTGACGCGATGGGCCGTGAATGCGGGACATACCGCGCAGATCGCGGACTTTTCGTCTGCCGAGCAGTTCCTTTTCGCGTATGAGGAGAAGAGCGATTACGATATCCTGCTTCTCGACATCGAGATGGGAGAGATGGACGGCGTCACGATGGCCAGAAGGCTGCGCCGGGACAACGACATGATCCAGATCATCTTCATTACCGGCTTTTCCGAGTACATTTCCGAAGGCTATGACGTGGCCGCGCTTCACTACCTGATGAAGCCGGTGAAGGAAGAAAAGCTTGATGCCGTTCTCGACCGGGCGGCAGACAAGCTGGCGAAGAACGAGAAGATCCTGACCTTTGAAACCGGCGGCGAGATGATCCGGATCCCGATCTATCAGGTTCGCTACGCCGAGGTGTTCGGTAATTACGTGACGATTCACGCCGCTGTCGATTTCACCGTGAAAATGACCCTTGGAGAGCTTGAGAAGGAACTTGACCGCCGTTTCTTCCGTGCCGGCCGCTCCGTGCTGGTGAATCTGACGCAGATCAGCCGCGTCACCAAAAGCGAGATCCGGCTTAACGACGGCACGGCGATCCCGCTGCCCAGAGGCGCCTATAACGGCGTGAACCGGGCGATCATCGAGATGGAGTAGAGCGGTTAATTTGCGATGCTGAAACCGGGAAGATTCCCGGCAGGTTATGGAAAGAGGTGACGCCAGATGGGCTTGTTTGCGAAACAGATCGACAAGCGGATCGCCGCATACCAGCGGGAGCTGATCGAGACACACTATCGTGAAGTGGACAATATGTACCGGCAGATCCGCGGCTGGCGGCATGATTACCGCAACCATATCCAGACGATGAAAGCCTATGCCGCGGCGGAGGACTGGGACGCGATCGTCCGATATCTGGATCTGCTGGATGAGGATCTGACGACGGTCGATACCGTCGTTAAGACGGGCAATCCGATGACGGACGCAATCCTGAATTCCAAGATCTCCCTGGCGCGGTCGAAGAATATCCAGGTGGTCGCCGACGCATTTGTCCCGCTGAAGCTGAAATCATCGGAGATCGATCTCTGCTGCATTATCGGCAATCTGTTCGACAACGCCATCGAGGCCAGCATGCAGCTTCCGGAGGATAAGCGGGTCATTCGTGTATATATGGATATGCGAAATACGCAGCTCTATATTTCCTTCACCAATTTCACCGGAGGAAAGAAGCTGAAGAAGGAGGGCGGACTGTTCCGCAGCTCCAAGGGCGAAGGCCACGGCTTCGGACTTGTCCGGATCGACGCGATCGTGGAGCGGCTGGACGGCTATATCAGCCGCAACAGCGAAGACGGAGCATTTACGACCGAGATTTTGCTGCCGCAGACGTAAATATAGAGACTAAGAAATCAGATAATAATTATTTATTATAAGATTTTGAAATTCATTGACATAAGGAACATATTTTCGTATAATAATATCTCAACTTCCGAAGTGAAATGGGCTCTAACCCAGTAAATATGCGGGTTAGAGCCTGTCTGTCTGTATGGCTTA
>CANQME010000165.1 GCA_947624815.1 uncultured Lachnospiraceae bacterium
AATACCTCTGCTGCGTTCTGATATTTCATTCTGTCCTCCTTAATGATAGAAATGTGATGATCATTAAGTGCAGAAGCAGCAGTGCATATAGAACCTTCAACCCACGCAAAATCCTATATGCATGCTACTCTGCGTGGATAAGAGACCAGTCGTTTGCGTAATAATATTTCAAATAACTCACCTTATTCCCTCCTTTTGCCATCCGGCCCATAGTCAGGTCTGTACACACTCCCTATATTATAAATTTCCGTAAGATAAATGACAAGCAGATAGTTTAATTTAAAATAAACGTCCTCACGCCTGATAATACTGCGCCTGGGCATGCCAGAGCTTCGCGTAAAGCCCTTTTCGCTCAAGAAGCGCCTCATGGGTCCCTGCCTCCGCAAGCCTTCCTTCATCAAACACGAATACCCGGTCGCAGAAACGGCAGCTGGACAGGCGGTGGGAAATATAGACGGCTCCTTTTCCGCTGGTGAAACGGTCCATCCGCCGGTAGATATCCGCCTCCGCCACGGCGTCCAGCGCCGAGGTGGGCTCATCCAGTATCACGCAGGGGGCGTCCTTATAGAGGCAGCGGGCGATCGCCACTTTCTGGGATTCGCCGCCGGACAGTTCCACGCCGTCATCGGAATAATACTGGAACAGAAGCGTATCCAGTCCGTCCTTAAGCTGCCGCAGCCGCTCTCCGAACCCGGCCTGCTCCAGGGCTGTTTTTACCCTCTCCGCAGAATAATCGCCGGTTGCGGCCACATTCTCCCCAAGCTTAAAGGAAAAGAGCTGGTAATCCTGAAATACGGTGGAGAAAAACCGCAGGTAGTCCTCATAGTTATACTCCCGGATGTCCGTGCCGTTTAAGAGGATCCTCCCCTCCTGGGGATCGTAGAGACGGCAGAGCAGCTTGATCCACGTGCTCTTGCCGGAGCCGTTGCGGCCGACGACCGCGATCTTCTCACCCTTGCGGAAGCTGCAGCTGATGTGGGAAAGACTGGGCGCGGCGGCTCCCGGATACGTAAATGTCACATTCTGAAACTCGAAGCGGTAATCGTTTCGGATCTCGTCGGTGACCGGCTTCGTCCCCTCCGCCGTGCGGTTGGGCAGTTCCAGATAGGCGAAATAGTCGTCCAGATAGGCGCCGTTCTGCAGAAACGCCCGGATCACATCGAAAAGTCCCGTGACGCCTCTCCCCAGCTGGGCCACCATACCGGTATAGCGCAGGATACTGCCGGGGCCGAACGCGCCGCAGACCGCCTTTAGGCCCACGAACAGATAGATCAGAAGGTCAAAGCTGCGGTCGATCAGCGTATCCGCCACTTCAAACGGCCGGGCCGCAGACGTAAACGCCCCGTACCGCAGGATCATTCGGTCCGTAATCTCCCTAAGCCGTCTGAAAGCCAGCCCGCTTCCGCCGAAGATCCTAAGGTCTTTTCCGTTCTTATACTGGGCGCAGCAGGCGCCGGCGACGCCGTAGAATTGGTTGATATCGTCCCTGTTGTCCTCTTCTCTCCGGTAAAGCAGCTTCTCGCGCCGGGCGGCCGACCACAGAGTGAACCAGGAACTGAACGCGAAGAGTCCGAGGAAAATGAGCGGCGCCTGCCAGCAGTTCAGAAACGCCGCGAGCTTTCCGCCGGACACAGCCCTGGCGGAAAAGAATTCCGCTGCCAATGCCAGCGAGATGCCGATGGTGATAAGCGAGCTGAGAAACGCCTGGAACTCTTCCATCAGCTGTACAATGCCGTGTTCATAGAGATGCAGAGCGATCTGCATCCGCCGGGAATTGATCTCCGGGTCGGAAAGCATGGCGTAATCCATGCCCCATGCCTTTAGCGCGACGCGGCCGTCCACCGCCTGCTTCATTTCCCTGTATTTCAGCACATCGTAGAACTGGCCGAGAAATCCGCACAGCTGCTGGGCCAGAAAATTAAACGCCACCAGAAGCACAGCCAGAACGGCGAGGCGTTTCATCTGCGGCTGCGGCCCCGCAAGCCCGTTTAATATCTCCGAAGACAGCAGGATCCCGATATAAGGCTGAACGGCCCTAAGAACCGCCAGCGCGATCGCCGCCGGGAAGCAGGCCGGGCAGTCTTTTGCCAGAACATGGACAGCTTTTTTCAGGCTTTCCCCGTGCATCTTTTTGAAAAATCTCTCACACATCGCTGCATACCTCCCCTTCCAGTCCAGCTTCCTTCTGAAGATAATACCGGCTCTGCAGCCCGAACATCCAGGCGTAGGTTCCGCCCTGTGCCATCAGTTCCTCATGGGTTCCTTCCTCTGTGATCCTGCCGTTCTCCATCAGAAGGATCCGGTCGCAGAAGCGGGTGCTGGCCAGCCTGTGGGAGATGAAGACCGTCGTCTTGCCGGCGGACAGGCGGTGGTAATTCTCATAAAGGTCGCTCTCGATCAGCGGATCCAGCGCCGACGTGGGCTCGTCCAGAACCAGTACCGGCGCCTGCTTATACAACGCTCTGGACAGCATCAGCCTCTGCTCCTCCCCGCCGGAGAACTCCGCCGCGCCGTCAATATAACTGAGTCCTGCCATCGTATCCAGCTGCCCCGGCATTTTTTTCACACGTTCACCCATGCCGGACCAGTCAAGAGCCTCCCACAACCTCTTCTCATCCGCGCCTCCATTGAGAACCAGGTTGTCCCGCAGGGAAAACGGCAGCAGCTCCGTATCCTGGAACACGGCGGAAAACGCCTGAAACCAGGAGCTTTTCGTGTAGCGCCTGCGGTCCACGCCGTCGATCAGGATCTTCCCTTCCGTAGGCTCATAGAAACCGCACAGCAATTTGATAAATGTGGTTTTTCCGGCGCCGTTTAAGCCCACCAAAGCCAGGTTCTCTCCCGGCTTTAACGTCAGATTCAGCCCGTGAAGCGTCGCTTCCTCCGCGCCGCGGTATCGGAAGGTCACGTCGGAAAATGTGATCTCGGGAATATGGCCGTCGGGGATGACCAGATCCTTTACGTCCGCGGAGGTTGCTGTTGTCTGCGGTTTCCTTCCCGGGTCGTCCTGGGGCTTCTCCCTTGAATCGTCCGGCAGCTTCTTTTCTAGGTCGTCCTGCGACTTCTTTCCCAAGTCGTCCTGTGGCAGATTCCCAGAAACCGATTCCTCCCGGGGCGCATATCCGCTCTGCAGCTGCTCCCGAGAAGCACCGTTCTCCCCGGGCTGCAGCCGTTCCCGGAAGGCGCGGTCCTCCCCGATCTGCAGCAGCGTCTGGTGCAGTCCGGATACACAGTCCGCGATAGAATTGCAGTAACCGGCAAAGGCGGTCAGGATTCCAAAATAAAGTACGAACTGGGCGGCCGAAAGCTGTCCCCGGCAGACGCCTCCGATCAGGTACAGGTACGCGACTCCCTCGCAGAGCATCTGCCCCAGCCTCGCGCTGCTTCCCGATATATAATAGTTCAGCTGCTGAAAGACGGTCTTTTTCATCCGCTTTTTCAGCGCCTTTTCGTAAAGCTCTGTAAGCCATCCGGGCATATCGTAGAGGTGGACGTCCTTGGAGACGTCGAAGGAAGCCACATTCCTGCACAGATAAGCCATCTGATTGTCCAGATCCCACAGTTCGTGCCGGTGAGCGGCGTCCCAGCGGTTGCATTTCATGCTTACCAACAGGTGAAAGACCGAGCAGGCTGCCGCCAGGATCACAAGCCACGGCGTCAGGCCCGAAAGCATTCCCGCATACATCACAAGGGCGGTCACGGCGCAGGCTGTGTCCGCAAAACGCCCGCCTAAAAGGGTGTAGGCGTCATTCCACAGGAATCGATTCAGCAGCTGCCAGTATTCCGTCTCGAACTCGGAATCTTCGATCGTCTCATAGTCCGCCTGCAGCGCCAGCCGATGAAGCTCCATGGAGCCGTCAAACCCGATCCTCTCTTTCTTCAGAATTTTCGTATTCTCCATCCAGCTCTCACAGCTGCTCAGCAGGACCATGCCGCCGCCCAGCAGCGCCAGATGGGTCAGTATCGCGGGAACTGCCGCCCGGGAGGAAATATCCTCCACCAGCACCGACGGCAGATAAACGCCCAGCAGGGAAATGCCCAGACTCACCGGGATTCCCAGAAAAGTAAGCATAACAAAGCCCGGCGACTGATCCCAAAGCCGCCGGACGCCAAAGAGCAGGTTGTCGATACTACTGTGCTTGTTCATAAAGCCCTCCGTTTACCTCTTTTCCCTGTATCTGCTGATAATAAGATCCTGTATTATATTGCGCACGGCCTTCCGGCCCATAGTCACGCTGCATACACTCATTTTATTATAAAGTTTCATGGGATCAGTGACAAGCAGATCGTTTATTTTAAAAAAGAATGCCCCTTTGGGTAAACGGCCTTCCAAAATAAGCGGTATTCCAAAACCACAATGCACTCAAGCCGCAGCCTTTACGGTATACAGTCTGCCGGAATCGGCGGTGTTCCAAAACGTACAGAAAAATGCCGGCCCCGTGGGACTTATATCCAGATGTCCGCAAGGGCCGGCTTCAAAGTCGATTTCCATATTCGAACAGAATCCTAGTATACCTTTACGCTCTTTAAAAAGACCTCTCCCCTGGCTGCGGTCACGTGGATGCGCAGCTGGCTGAGCTGCTTTGAACTGTCATCCAACAGGCGGTTCTGCTCCGCGAACGGATCCACGAGCGTGCAGATCTTTCGGTGGCCGATCGTCGTTCCCTGGAACAGCGGGAATTTGCCGCTGGCGTCCATGGATTCGATGCGGAAATTCTCCACCCTCTGGCCCTTCGATATGTCTTCCTCCAGGATCACATGCTTTACCCGGGGCACCGGATGCGCCAGTGTGATCACATACTCCGGCTGGGTCGGCCGTCCGTTTTCCAGCTTCTCCACCTTCGCATCCAGGGGCGTTCCAAACTCCTGCGTAAGCAACTCGCCGAACTCCTTCAGGCGCCTGACGTCCCGCTCGTCCATCCGGCCGCGCCGGTCGGGCGGAATGTTTAGGTTCAGGCAGGCGTTGCCGCCGACGGAAGCCTTATAGATCCGAAACAGCTCCTGCAGGGACTTGGGATCCTCGTTCTCATGCCAGAACCAGCCCTTCCGGATCGAGGTATCCACCTCCGCCGGAACGTAAGCCAGGCCCTTCGAGTACAGGATCCCCGGCATCCCGCCAATATACTGGTCGGTATTGTACAGGTAGCTGAGATCCCCCTCGTCAGCCAGCGGTCCCGGACCGGTCTGCCGCTCCGCCAGCGTGCAGAGCTCGCCCGGCACCACGGACCATTCAGAGATCCGTCCCTTTCCGGCCTCGTTGCCGCACCAGCGGACGTCGGGCCCCTGATCGAAGAAGACCGCCGCGCCGGGCTGGTATTTGCGGATCAGCTCGATATATCTGGGGAAATCGTAGACCTGCTTCTTGCCGTTGGGGCCTTCGCCGCAGGCGCCGTCGAACCAGATACAGAACAGATCCCCGTAGCCCGTCAGAAGCTCCGTAAGCTGGTTGCAGTAATAATCGTTATACTCCGGCGTGCCGTAATACGCGCTGTTACGGTCCCACGGCGACAGGTAGACGCCGAAGCGGATGCCGCCTTCCCTGCAGGCTCTGGCCGCCTCGCCGACCACATCGATAGGAACCGGAGAATTCTTCACACAGTGCTCCGTGTATTTCGACGGCCACAGGCAGAAGCCGTCATGATGCTTCGCCGTCAGGATCAGTCCCTTCATTCCGGCCTGTTTCACCGTCTCCACCCACTGGCCGCAATCCAGATCAGACGGCGCGAACAGCTGCTCGCTCTCCGTCCCGTCGCCCCACTCCCGGTCGGTAAATGTATTCATGCCGAAATGAACGAACGCGTAAAACCCGATGTCAAACCAGTCCAACTGCCGCTT
>CANQME010000166.1 GCA_947624815.1 uncultured Lachnospiraceae bacterium
TGAGCGCCGAGGACGAGGCGAAGGCCATGGGCGACGAGTATGTGTCCGTGGAGCACCTATTCCTGGCTATGCTGCGCCAGCCGGACAGGACGATGAAGGAGCTGTTCCGTCAGTACGGGATCAACCGGGAGACCTTCCTGCAGGCCCTGACTACGGTCCGCGGGAACCAACGGGTGGTCAGCGACAATCCGGAGGCGACCTACGACACGCTTGAGAAATACGGCTCCGACCTGGTGGAGCGGGCCCGCGACCAGAAGTTGGATCCGGTTATCGGCCGCGACAGCGAGATCCGCAATGTGATCCGCATCCTGTCCCGGAAGACGAAGAACAATCCGGTGCTGATCGGCGAGCCCGGCGTCGGCAAGACGGCCGTGGTGGAGGGCCTGGCGCAGCGAATCGTCCGGGGCGACGTGCCGGAGGGATTAAAGGACCGCAAGCTGTTCGCGCTGGATATGGGCGCGCTGATCGCCGGCGCCAAGTACCGGGGCGAGTTCGAGGAGAGGCTGAAGGCCGTCCTGGAGGAAGTGAAGAAGAGCGACGGACAGATCATCCTGTTCATCGATGAGCTGCACACAATCGTGGGCGCCGGCAGGGCAGAGGGCTCCATGGACGCGGGGAACCTATTAAAGCCCATGCTGGCCAGGGGCGAGCTTCACTGCATCGGCGCGACCACACTGGACGAGTACCGGAAGTATATCGAGAAGGACGCGGCTCTGGAGCGGCGGTTCCAGCCGGTTATGGTGGATGAGCCGACGGTAGAGGATACCATTTCCATTCTCCGCGGGCTGAAGGAGCGCTACGAGGTGTTCCACGGCGTGAAGATCACCGATTCGGCACTGGTGAGCGCGGCGGTGCTTTCGGACCGTTACATTTCCGACCGGTTCCTGCCGGACAAGGCCATCGACCTGGTGGACGAGGCATGCGCGCTGATCAAGACGGAGCTGGATTCCATGCCGACGGAGCTGGATGAGCTGTCCCGGAAGGTCATGCAGATGGAGATCGAGGAGGCGGCGCTGAAGAAGGAGACCGACCATTTAAGTCAGGACCGTCTGGCCGAGCTGCAGAAGGAGCTGGCGGAGCTTCATGACGAATTTGCCAATAAGAAGGCCCAGTGGGAGAATGAGAAGCACTCGGTGGAGCGGCTGTCATCCCTGCGCGAGGAGATCGAGAGCGTGAACCGGGAGATCGCCCAGGCGCAGCAGGTCTACGACCTGAATAAGGCGGCGGAGCTGCAGTACGGCAAGCTGCCGGGGCTGCAGAAGCAGCTGGCGGAGGAAGAGGAGAAGGTGAAGAACCAGGACCTGAGCCTGGTACGCGAAAGCGTCACCGACGACGAGATCGCCCGGATCATTTCCCGGTGGACCGGGATCCCGGTGGCGAAGCTGACGGAGAGCGAGCGCAGCAAGACGCTGCATCTGGATACGGAGCTGCATAAGCGGGTCGTGGGCCAGGACGAGGGCGTGGAGAAGGTGACCGAGGCCATCATCCGGTCCAAGGCAGGCATCAAGGATCCGACGAAGCCCATCGGTTCGTTCCTGTTTCTGGGCCCCACCGGCGTCGGCAAGACGGAGCTGGCAAAGGCGCTGGCGGCCAGCCTGTTCGACGACGAGTCCAATATGGTCCGGATCGATATGAGCGAATATATGGAGAAGCATTCCGTGGCGCGTCTCATCGGAGCGCCTCCCGGATACGTGGGATACGACGAGGGCGGCCAGCTGACGGAGGCGGTGCGCAGGAAGCCCTACAGCGTCGTGCTGTTCGACGAGGTGGAGAAGGCCCATCCGGATGTCTTCAACGTGCTTCTGCAGGTGCTGGACGACGGCCGGATCACGGATTCCACCGGCAAGACCGTGGATTTCAAGAATACGATCATCATCATGACGTCGAATATTGGCTCTCAGTATCTGCTGGAGGGGATCGATGAGAACGGAAATATCCGCCCGGAGGCGGAGCAGATGGCCATGAGCGATCTGCGGGCGCATTTCCGGCCGGAGTTTTTGAACCGGCTGGATGAGATCATCCTGTTCAAGCCGCTGACCCGGGACAATATTGCCGGAATCATCACGCTTCTGATGGCGGATACCAACCGGCGTCTGGCCGACCGGGAGATCCGGGTGGAGCTGACCGATTCGGCGAAGGAGTTCGTGGTAGAGCGGGGGTACGATCCGGTCTACGGCGCGCGGCCGCTGAAGCGGTATCTGCAGAAGAACGTGGAGACGCTGGCGGCAAAGATCATCCTGCAGGATCAGGTGCGGGCCGGGAACACCATCGTCATCGACACGGCGCCGGCAGGGGATAAGCTGATCGCGTATGTGGAGTAACGGCCCGGAAGACGGGATAACAGGTGAGGAAACAGGCGGGAATCAGGCAGAAATCAAGCGGGAACCAGGTACGGGAAAAGAAATGATGGACGAATCTGCCAAAATGTGCTATACTTCTTTCAACTGAACGATAAGAGGGAGTAGCTTGCACCGTCTCAGGGTGCGGTATGATCCGTCAGCCCGTAGATAATACCGGGTCATACCTGGAACAGATGATGTTTTGAAGCGAGACTTTTAGCGCAGAATATGTGCTGGAAGTCTCGCTTTTTCGGAGCGGTTCAATGCCTGGGAACAGACGAAGACAGCCGGCACGCTAATTACCAAGGAGGGGACATCTATGTTAGTTACTGTAGCGTTATTTGTGTTGGGACTGGTTCTGATCTGCCTGGGCGGCGACCGCCTGGTGGACGCCGCCGTAGCGATCGCGAGGAAGATCGGGATCCCCCAGATCGTGGTCGGAGCGACGATCGTGAGTCTGGGAACCACGCTGCCGGAGATCCTGGTATCCACGACGGCAGCCTTTGACGGCTCGGCGGCCATCGCCGCGGGCAATGCCTTCGGCTCCATCATCTGCAATACGGCCTTGATCGCCGGTCTGACCCAGACGATCCGGCCGACGAAGAAGGTGGAGACGGCGCCGCTTCTATGGCGGGCAGGGATCTTCTTCGGAGTCATCATCGTGCTGGAAATCGTGGGCGCCCTGCGGGGTGAGTTCGGCCGGCTGGTCGGCTTCCTTCTTCTGGCCATGTTCGTGGTGTACGCGGTGCTGAACATCGTACGCGCGGGCGCCGAGGGCGGCGATGAGGAAGAGAATGACAAGACAGAGGACGAGGGATCTTTACTGAAGCAGTTCGTGATCCTGGCGGTATGCGCCGGTCTTCTGTACGTAGGCGCCAATCTGCTGGTGGACAACGGCATTCTGATCGCGCAGGCCGTCGGCGTGCCGGAGCGGGTGATCGCGGTTACCTTTATCGCGTTGGGAACGTCGCTTCCGGAGCTGGTGACGTCGATCGTTTCGATGATCAAGGGCTTCTCCAATGTAGGTTTCGGCAACATCCTGGGCGCGAATATCCTGAATCTTCTGGCGGTCATCGGTATTCCGGCGGCGGTCGTGGGCATTCCTCTGGAGGCGAGCACCTGGCAGACGGATATACCGCTGGCGACGCTTGTGATGGCGATCCTGATCATACCGATCCTGTTCCGCAAGAAGGCGTCGCGGGTGCAGGGCATCCTGCTTCTGGCGATCTACGCCGCCTACTGCGTGGTATCGTTTATCTGAGCAGGCGAGCAGCAGCGCCGGTTCGGCGCGGCTGAGAGTCCTGACGGAGAATTCAGCCAGAGAATCCCGGCTGAGAGTCCCGCCAATGAATTTAGCCGGAGAACCCTGCCGGCGAAGGGAGCGGGAGGTGCGCTTGGAAAAGCGGCGAAGGAGGATATTTCATGAGTCATCTACCGAAGGATCCGGTGATCCTTTTAAGCTATATCAATACCCAGCTGCGGGATTTCTACCCGTCGCTGGAGGAGCTCTGTGAGGCGAAGGATGCCAGGCGGGACGCCTTAGAGGCGGCGCTCGCTCCGCTCGGATATGCCTACGATGCGGAGAAGAACCAGTTTGTGTAAGAGGGGGACCTGAATGCAGCAGGTATTTTCGTTCATAGCCATGGTGTGGGGCTGGCTTATGGACCATCTGTTATATATCAATCTGATCCTGTCGGTCGTGATCGTATTTTTCCAGCGCAGGGACCCGAAGGCCGTGTGGACGTGGCTCCTTGCGCTTTATTTTGTGCCGATCTTCGGATTTCTTTTGTACCTGGTGCTCTGCCAGGACTTTCACAAGAGCAGAATGTTCCGCGTCAAGGAGGTGGAGGACCGTCTGGCGCACCCGGTGAAGGAGCAGGAACGGCTGCTTCAGGGCGCCATGGACCAGATCGCGAAGACGCCGTGGCGCGACTACGAGCCGCTGGTGCTTTATAATCTGGAGACGTCGGGTGCGGTGCTGACGGCGGATAATTCCGTGGATATCTTCACCGACGGCGAGGAGAAGTTCCGCGATCTGAGGGAAGAGCTTAAGAAGGCGGAGAAATACATCCACATCCAGTATTACATCATCAAGAACGACGAGCTGTTCCAGTCGGTCGTTCCGATCCTGAAGGAACGGGCGGCCGCGGGCGTCGAGGTGCGCGTGCTTTACGACGGGATGGGCGGCCGTTTCATGCCGGCGCGGGTCTGGAAGGATCTGCGCTCCTGCGGGATCCGGGTGGCGGAGTTCTTCCCGGCGGTCCTGGGCAGGCTGCAGCTGCGCATCAATTACCGGAACCACCGGAAGATCGTGGTGATCGACGGGAAGGTCGGCTATGTGGGCGGCTTCAACATCGGGCGCGAGTACATTTCCAGAGAGCCCAGGTTCGGCTACTGGAGGGATACGCATCTGAAGATCCGCGGCAGTGCGGTGTACAGCCTGCAGATCCGGTTCGCGCTGGACTGGAATTACGCGTCCGGGGAGAATCTGTTCCGGAACGGGAAGTATTTCGGGATGGGCGATACGGACGCGGCGGGGAATGCGGCAGAAACGGACGCGGCCGGAATGACCGCGCGGGAAGCCGAGGCTCTCCGGTCGGTTCTGGACCATCCCGGCGTCATGATGCAGATCATCGCCAGCGGCCCGGACGCCAGCAACCGGCAGATCCGCAACAATTATATCCAGCTGATCACCCGGGCGCGCCGCCATATCTATATCCAGACGCCGTATTTCATCCCGGACGACGCGGCGCTTTCGGCGCTGAAATTCGCGGCGGAGTCGGGCGTGGACGTGCGGCTGATGATCCCCTGCAAGCCGGATCATCCGTTCGTCTACTGGGCGACCTATTCCTATATGGGCGATCTGTTGACCGCGGGCGCAAGATGTTATACCTATGAAAATGGGTTCCTTCACGCCAAGAGCGTCATGGTGGACGGCATGGTCAGCTGCTGCGGCACGGCCAATATGGATATCCGCAGCTTTGAGCTGAATTTCGAGGTGAACGCGACGATCTACGACGAGGGCGTGACGAAGCGGCTGGAGGACAATTTCCGGGAGGATCTGAAGCTGTGCCGGGAGGTTACCCGGGCGGATTACGCCCAGAGGGGGATGTGGATCCGGTTTAAGGAGCAGTGCTGCAGGCTGCTGTCGCCGCTGCTGTGAGGCCGCGCGCCGGGATATGCGGCCGGGGCGGACATGCGGTTGGAGCGGGCATGCGGCCGGAGCGGGCATGCGGCCGGAGCGGGCATGCGGCCGGAGCGGAGTACAGGAAGTGGGAGCGTG
>CANQME010000167.1 GCA_947624815.1 uncultured Lachnospiraceae bacterium
TATGATTGTCCCCCAACTGCTTTATGCGCCAGTTCGGGTACTTCGGGGACGGTCTTTTTCATACACGAGTTATCTCTACATCTTCGGCGGCCTGGGCAGCCAGGAGGGAACCTTTACGATTCCGGTAGCCATCGATACCATCGGCGAGCGGGTGCTGGTACTGGATTCCAGCAAGAACCTGATCGATATGTTTGCGCCTACCCGCTACGGCAGCCTGATCAACCAGGCCGTGGGCCTGCGCTACGACGGCGATGAGGTTCAGGCCGTGGAGTGCTGGAAGGAAGTGCTGAAGCTGGATTCCAACTTCGAACTGGCCTACACCGGTATCGGCAAGAGCTATCTGGCGGCCGGGGACAATCAGGAAGCCATGCGGTGCTTCAAGATCGGAAACAACAAGCAGTATTATTCCATTGCCTGGAAGCGTTACCGCAATGAGATCCTGAAGGATAACTTAAATTACATCCTGACGGTGGTCATTATCCTGGCGGCGCTTCTGGTTGTATGGAATAAGGTTCTGAAAAAGAAGGTGCTTCTGAGACGCGGGGAGAGGAGGATGAGCCATGTTTAAGGAAAAACTGAAATACGCGTTCTATACCATCGCGCATCCCATGGACGGTTTCTATGAGATCCGCCACAGGGGGCGGGGCAGCGTGCCGCTTGCGGTCCTGTTTGTACTGCTTTTCGGCATCTGCTTCTCCGCCAACCGGCAGTACGCGGGCTTTGTGGTCAATTTCGTCAATCCGATGGCGATCAACAGCTTCGCCGAGGTATTGTCTGTGTTCGTCCTGTTCCTCCTGTTCTGCGTGGGCAACTGGTCCATCACCTGCCTGATGAACGGCGAGGGGAGACTGAAGGATATCGTGACCGTGACCGGCTACGCCATGCTGCCGATGATCTTCACGTTCATCATCGGGATCATTCTGTCCCGGTTCGTGGTGGCCGACGAGGAAGCGTTTTACTACCTGCTTTTGGGACTGGGGATCGCGTGGTTCGCGATGCTGGTGCTGACCGGCATTATGACGGTTCACAATTATACCCTGGGAAAGACGCTTCTCACGATGATCCTTACTTTTGTGGCCATGCTGATCATCATCTTCCTGGCGACGCTTCTGTATTCACTGGTCGGACAGGTGATTTCATTCTTCGTCAGCATCTATAACGAGCTGATGCTGAGAGTCTAGACGATCGGAGGGGAATGCGATGATAAAGAAAAAGAACAGATGGCTGCCCGTAGCTGTGATCGTGATCGCTGTGGCTGCCATAGCGGCCTTCGCCGGCGTGATCGTGACCAGGTATTTCAACTACAACGTATATAAGCAGTATGTACAGTCTTATGAAATGGAAGAAGGCGGTGAATTTACAGCCCTGCCCGATACCGGCGACGGTGTGGAAGGCATGGTGCTGGCCGCCGAGAATGAGAAGCTGAAGCTCTACACGAACTTAAAGACGACGGAGATCGCCGTGATGGAGAAGGAAAGCGGACATGTTACCTACTCCAATCCTGCAGACCGTGACGAGGATCCGATCGCTTCCGGCGTCAACAAACAGCTTCTGAATTCCACACTGAACCTGGTGTACTATTCAAGTGCCCGGTCCAGAAGCACGATGAACAACTACGATATGAGCATCCAGTACGAGCAGTTCGAGGTACAGGCGCTGAAGGACGGTATCCGCTACGTCTACACGCTGCAGGATCCGGAGAATTCCACCGGCATCATCCCTCTGCAGATCAGCGAGGAGAGGATGCAGAATCTGATCCTCAGCAAGCTGGATGAGAAAGACGCCAGGACCGCCAGAAACTATTTCACACTGAAGGACGGCTTCTACACGTTAAATGAAGCCGCCATGGATTCCAGAATCAGTATGAGCCGTCTGAATAAGTTCTTCGAGCAGTGCGGGTATACGATGGAGGATTATGAGCTGGATATGGAGGGGATGGAAGGAGCGGAAAATATTTCCTTTACGATCCCCATGGAATACCGGCTGACAGACAACGGTCTGGAGGTGTCCATTCCCGCGGGCGAGATCAAGGAGGGCGGCGGAGCTTCCATTGCCAGGATCCAGGTGCTGCCCATGTTCGGCGCGGGCGGGACGGATGACGAGGGCTACATCGTGGTTCCTGACGGCTCCGGCGCGCTGATCGACTTCAACAACGGGACGAAGAATTCGCCTTATACCCAGAACGTGTACGGCATCGATCCGGAGGTACAGAGCTACACGGTGACGGAGCTGACGGAGAACGCCAGGCTTCCCATTTTCGGTATCAAGAACGGCGACTACGCCTTCCTGGGCCGGATCACCGGCGGGGACGCGCTCGGCGTCATCAACGCCAACGTCTCCGGCAACACCAACAGCTATAACTTCGCCTACGCGGAATTTTCCACCCGTGAGATCGAGCTTCTGAACATGTTCGGCGTCTCCGGCAACCAGTCCGACGTGCCCGTGGTGGAGGATGAACTTTACGATGAGAAGCTGAGCGTGACCTACACGTTCCTGGACGGCGACGACGCGGACTATTCGGGAATGGCCAACGCCTACCGAAGACAGCTGATCGCGGAAGGAGCGCTTACGAAGCAGGCGGCCGGCGGTACGACGCCGTTCTATCTGGATATTCTGGGGGGCGTCGAGATCCAGAAGCATGTTATGGGTGTGCCTTATACCGGCGTTTATCCGATGACCACCTACGAGCAGGCGGATCAGATCCTGGATATGCTCTACAAGGCCGGTATCAGCGATGTGCGGATGAATTACCAGGGATGGTTTAACCGGGGCGTCTATCATGACGCGGCCGACAAGGTAAAGCTGATTAAGGCGGTAGGAAGCAAATCGGAGCTGGAAGCGTTAAGCACGCGCCTGGAGGAGAACGGCGGAAAGCTGTTCCTGGACGTGGCGTTTCAGCAGGTGCCCTACACATCCAGGAGGTTCAACGACGTGCTGGAGGCGTCAAAATATTTTTCCGGCTATGTGGTGTCCATGGGCGCTTTAAACCCGGCTACGATGCGTCAGACCAGTACGCTGGGCTGGTACGACGAGCTGTCCTACTTCATCATGTCGCCGCGTTTTTTGCCCTGGTATGTGGGACATTTTAAGGACGCTGCGGCAAATATTGATGTATCCGGCTACAGTCTCCGGGATCTGGGAGATGTGTTGGCCTCTGATAAGAAGAGGACGGACGTGATCGACCGGCAGGAGGCAGAGCAGGTGGTTGTGAGCCAGCTTAAGGATCTTGGCACCACAGGGAAGAGCCTGATGGCAAACGGCGGCAACGCATACGCCTTCGGTCAGGTGACCGATATCGTCGGCGCTCCGACCCAGTACAGCAAGTTCTACATCGTGGATCAGCAGATCCCGTTCTACGAGATGGTGATCCACGGCTGCATCGATTACTCCGGCCAGTCCTTAAACCTGATGGATCAGGACGCGGATGAGGAAATGGTACTCAGCTTCATCGAGTACGGCGTAGCGCCCAGGTTCACCTTCTCCTACGAGGATTCCAGCAACATCAAATATACCTCGTCGGCGGATATGTACTCGGTCTGCTATACCACCTGGCTGGAGGACGCCAGGGATATCTACGGGCAGATCAGCGGAGCTCTTTCTAACGTGCAGGGAGCGGAGATGATCCATCACGAGGTTCTGGATAACGGTCTGGCAGCGGCAGAGTACGATAACGGCGTAACGATCTATGTCAATAAAACGGACGAAGCCCTGGACGCCGGCGGCGTGACGGTGGAGCCCATGAGCTACAAGATCACAGGAGGTGCGGCATGACAAAGAAAAAGAGAAAACTGTCTTTGCTCGATAAGCGCGCGATCACCGGATTTTTGTTTGTCCTTCCATGGTTTATCGGATTCTTATGGTTCTATGGAAAAGGATTTATCCAGGCGGTCCGCTTCAGCTTAAGCAACCTGACGATGCAGGAGACCGGCGGTTATCTGCTGGAGTTTGTGGGACTGGATAACTTCAAATACGCGTTTCTGCGGGACGCCACTTTTAACCAGACGCTGGTCAGCTCCGTGGGGAATATGCTGATCGATGTGCCGCTGATCATTTTCTTCAGCCTGTTTATCGCGATCCTGTTAAACAGTAAGTTCCACGGCAGGACGCTGATGCGCGCGGTCCTGTTTCTGCCCATCATCATGAACTCGGGAGCCATCCAGGCCTCCATCGAGCTGGCGCAGCAGGCGGTAAACGGCGGCGTGACGGCAGTCTCCTCGGAGGCGGCGGTTTCCAGCGGCGTCAATGTGGAGTATCTTCTGAACATGATGACAGAGCTGGGCGTTCCGGCGGTGCTGACGGATTACATCGTTTTGGCGGTGGGGCGGATCTTTGATATCGTGCAGGCGTCCGGTATCCAGATCATCATTTTCATCGCGGCTCTGCAGTCGGTACCCGGCGCCCTCTATGAGGTGTCCAAGATCGAGGGGGCGACAGCCTATGAAACGTTCTGGCGCGTCACATTCCCGATGGTATCGCCGCTCATTGTCACCAACGTGGTCTACACCATCGTAGACGCCTTCATGAACAGCGAGGTCGTGCAGCAGGCTTACGACATGGCGTTTACCAACTTCAACTGGAGCGTCAGTGTGACCATGAGTCTGATCAGTTCCTTCGTTGTCTGTATCCTGCTGGCAGTTATTGTCAAGGTCATTTCCAGCAAGGTGTTCTACTATAACTAGGGAGGTGGAGAAAAATGAAAACTGCGGCAATCACAAACGGTTCCGGAAACACTGCGGCAGTCCCCGCAAGCGGACGCGCCGCGAAGAACGGGCAGAAGGCGGCGGTATTTTCCTTCTCCTCCGTGGATAAGGTGCAGATGAAGAAATTCGGCCGGCGGATCCAGGCGATCCTTCTCGGACTGCTGAAATTCTGTATCCTGGTCGGTATCTCCTACATCATCCTGGGGCCGCTGATCTCCATGCTGTCCAGTTCCTTCTTCACAGAGAAGGATCTGTACAACCCGGTGGTCATCCTGTTCCCGGTAGAAGGTACCCTGCAGAACTATGCCGATACCTTCCGGGTCATGCAGTATCCGCAGACGCTGTTTACCACGGTTTTATATGTGGCGAGTCTGACGTTTATCCAGGTCATCGTCTGCTCCATGGCGGGTTATGGCTTCGCGCGGTTCGATTTCCCGTTCAAAAATGTGCTGTTTGCCTGCGTGATCCTGACTATCGTGCTGCCTACGGACACGCTGATGCTTCCCTGGTACACGGAGTTCCGCAACTTCGACATCCTGGGCATCCTGCATCTGACTACGGGCCACGGCGTGAATCTTCTGACTTCGCCGGTGCCCATGTATATCATGACGCTGTTCGCCTGCGGTTTGAGATCCGGCCTCTTTATCTACATCTTCAACCAGTTCTTCCGGGGACTGCCCAAAGAGATCGAGGAGGCGGCTTTCGTGGACGGCGCGGGGGCGCTGTACACCTACTTCCGCATCATGCTGATCAACGCCATGCCGTCGGTTCTGACGGTCAGCATCTTCTCCATGGTATGGCAGTACAACGATACATTCTACGCCAGGCTGTTCGGTATCAGCAACCGGCTCCTGATGAGCATGAGGATCTCCACGGTTCAGGAGACCATCTCCAATTCCAA
>CANQME010000168.1 GCA_947624815.1 uncultured Lachnospiraceae bacterium
ACGCTCATCTGGTTCTTGGACAGCTCCGAGATGACCACCTTCATCTCATCCCAGGTCTTCGGCACCTCGATGCCGAGCTCATTTAAGATATCCTTGCGGTAGAACATCATCTCGAAGTTCTGGGTCTCCGGCAGTGCGTAGAGGGAGCCGTCAAAGGAGAACTGCTCCAGGGCGCTTGAGCGGAACCGCGACGCCACTTCTTCCCAGTCGGGGAAGGTGCTTAAATCGACCGCCGCGCTTCGCAGTCCGTAGTTGACCGGAAGATCGTTGCCGCCGCCCGTGGTGCCGGTGGAGGATGTCACCACCGCGCCGCCGCTGTTGGCCACCTGCAGCGCCACATCCGGGCCCTGTCCGGCCAGGGACGCCTGCAGCAGGGTGTTCATGTCCACCAGCATGACATTGACATTAATGTTGGTCTTCGGCGTAAATGTCTCGTCCACCAGGGCCTTGATCACGTTGGCCTGGTCTCGGCCGCTGCCGACCCATACGGTGATCGTGCGGGAATCTTCGCCCTCCTCGGCGATGTTGCCGATGGCGTTGTAATCAACGATAAAGGAATAGTAAAGCTTCTTGAATTCGTGACCCAGCTTGCTCAAGAACGAATTCCTCGTCTTCGGCAGGCTCTGGTCCGGTGACAGGACATAGATGGCGTCCAGCTGCAGCGGCTGGGACTGGGCGTTGGAAATCCAGGTGCCCAGGGCGCTGACATTGGTCTTGAAGTCGCCGACCATCTTGGTGACCTTCTCCGTGTCCTTCACGATGTCCTGCAGCTGGTCACGCATGGTGATGATGACATTCTCCTCACTTCCCCGGACATTCAACGCTTCCAGCTTCGCCAGGATTGCGTCCAGATCGTTCTTGATCTCCGTCAGGTTCCCGGTCAGGGTCGGGAGACGCTTCTCGATCTGGTAGTCGCGGTACTCATCCGGCGCCACGCCGGTGATGCGGATGATGCTGCGGTACGTGCTGTTCAGCTTCGTCACCACGTTCTGCACGTCGCTGACCACCTCCGCAAAATCGCCCAGTACCACCTGCATCTTCAGGGAGTGACGGCCGGCCGTCAGATAGAAGCGGTACGCCTCGCCCTCGCTGTCTGCAAGCTTCATCATCTTCCAGTCGCCGTCGTATGTAAATCCGTAATGGCTCAGCTCGCTGAACGGAACCACATCGTCGATCATGATCTTGCGGGATACGTAGATGCCCTTGACGAAGTTCTGCTTGGCATGAAGGGCGATATTGTAGAAGCCGTCCTCCGGCACGTCGAAATCCCACTCGATCCACTGACCCGTATGGCTCCAGCCGTTTCCGCCGATGGTGTTGTTCTTAAGCGCTCGCGCGCTGTACGGAAGGATTGCCGGAGAAGACTGGTCCTGCGTCGGGTAGAGCATGCTGGATGATTTCTTCTGAGCGTATTCGGCCTGCAGCTCGATGGTCCGTCCGGCGGTGTCCTTTGCCCCTGCCGCCTGCCAGGCGGCAAGCTGATCCGTATAGCTTAAGGTATCGGGCTCATTCTTAATGAGCAGGCTGCCGATGACCATGGGCTCTCTCTGGGAAACAACGGTGATCGTATGGCTCCCGGCTTCCAGATAGACGCTTAAGGGCTCTACCACATAGCCGTCCACATCGTAGAGCTGGCTGGTGACCCATTCCGGCGCTTCGATCTGGGTGGGCTTTAGGTCGTTCCCCTGATTGTCCTCCTCCCACTCATTCACGGAATTGACCCAGACGCGGGAGAATTCCACTTCGGCCATCTGGCGGTACGGCAGCTCGCCGTCCACGAAGAAGCCGCGCTGGATGGAAGAGCCGTTGCCTTCGACCGGATAATAGGTCAGCGCCAGCTGGTACATGCCGGATGTGCGGATGTCCACCTGGTACTCGACCATGCCGGTATCATAGGTATAGACGGATTTGCCCGTCCTGCCCATGTAGTCCGTCAGGATCTCAGGCGATTCTTTTCCCTCGCTGCGCACGAAGTCGCCGCCTTCGATCTCATAGACGTCTTCCGGCCAGACGCTGTCCGGATACTGAGCCTGGTATTCCTCATAGTCCTGGTACTCAGCGGTGTAGTTGAGCACGTCCTTATAATCCTCCAGGGACTTGTCCGTGGCGGCGCGGGCGGTAATGCCGGTGCCGCCGAACCCGCTCAGACACAGGGCCGTGAGGAAGACGCCGGCCGCGAAAAGGCATGTCTGGCTTTTCTGTAACCGTTTCATCATCCTCCACTTCCTCCTATTAAAAATTAATTTATTGTTGCTTTATAATTAATTGTATGTTTAACCATCCATTTTGTCAATACTCAAGTTGGTTTTCAGCATATTGTATATTTGTGTGAAAGTTTTTTGTGGAAAATGTACTATCGAAGTCCGGATTTCCCTGATTCCATTTTGGAATCGGCGTAAATCCGGGAACTGACCGTTTGAATTGCAGACCTACTGGAAGCATATGGATATATAAGTGGAAATTTATTGACTTAATGCTAGATTAATTTGCGTAACTTATGGCAGAAAAATACCGGAGCAGGCGAAATCCGGAAATGGATCCAGTTCCGGATTCCGCCCGCTCCGGGCCTTTTGTTCCGTCCCAAACGCATTCGGCCGGTTATGGCCTACCGCACGCTTCCTTTCTCCACGATGGAACCGGAGATCAGGCTCAGCTTCTCCCTCCTGTCCGGATGCTCGATGCGGCGCACGACTTTCTCCAGAGCGACGTCCGCCATCCCGCGCATATCCACCTCGTAAGTGGTAATATCCCGGTTGGGGAGCCCCGGATACAGGTAATTGTCAAAACCGACGACCGAGATATCCTCCGGCACGCTGTATCCGCTCTCCTTCAGAAGATCGATCAGATGGCTGGCCACCAGGTCGCAGTTGCAGACGAAGGCCTCCGGCATATGCTCAGGCAGCTTTAATACGATCTCGCCGTCCTCCCTGCGGTCTTCCATCTGCCATTCCTCATAATATGTCAGGCCGTGCTCCAGAACCGAGCGGTAATAGCCGCAGTACCGGTCCATGATGCTGCTGGTCGCGTGGATGGAACCGACGAACGCGATCTTACGGAACCCTTTGCGGTACAGATATTCCGTCAGCAGATAGGTGCCGTAGAAGCCGTCGGAGATGACCGCGTCGTCGGCCACTTCCTTATAATAGAAGTCCATCATGACGACCGGCTGCCTGATCGTGCCGCGCAGAAACTCAATGTATTCCCTGCCGATCTCGCCCATGATGATCAGACCCTCCACCGCGTTCTCCTGAATGAACCGCGGCAGCAGCATATTCTTCTCCGTCTCCCACTTCAGAATCTCGGCGCTGACCATACAGTTCTGATTCGAGGCGGCCATCATCAGCTCCTGATACATCTTCCAGTAAAATGTCGTGTAATTCGCCAGATATCTCTCCGAGATGATCACCCCGATATTGCGGAGAGTCCCGGCGCTGCGCCGATCCTGGAAATACCCCATCTCCTTCGCGGTGCTTAATACCTTCTCGCGAACCGAATCGCTGACCCCCCTCTTGCCCGCCAGCGCGTTATGCACGGTTACCGCGCTGACTCCCAGCTGGTCCGCGATATCCTGCATACGAACCTTTGCCATAAATGTCCCCCATTCCATCTGCTCTCTTCATCCGCTGATCCAGAACAAATACTTAATTTACTTAAATTATACCTTGAATACCAGTTTTTGTCAAATATTTACTTAAATTTAATCTGCAGGAATACAGACACAGGAACGGGTTTTTGCGTATCTGCTTAAGCAATGATCAGCGAAACCAGGTAAAACGGGATCTCCGCCCCGTCCGCATCAACGATACGAAGGGTCAGCGTATGATCCTCCTCTGTCTCAGCTTCGAGGACCGTCTCCAGCGCAAGGCAATCCCCCCAGGTTTCATCAAAATTGCCGTCCAGGATCATCTGCGCCTCTCCCTGCCGTGCGGCTCCATCCAGCCATACTTCCGCTCTGGGCGCGCGCCCCCGGATCGTACGGCGGTACTGAACCGCGATGCAGGACGCCCGGAACCGGAACGTGATCTGCGCTCCGTTCGCGATAGCGGTCCAGCCGCGCTTAAAGATATCCGTGATCCCCTGCTGAAGCGCCGGATCTTCCTGAAAGCCGCGGATCTTGTCAGGCGCGAGATCCGCGGCGCGAAGGCGCCTGGCGTGTTCATAGCGGTTGCGGGTGAGGGGCGCGGGAAGCACCGGCACAGCGGACGCCCGATCCATCTGCGGTACCGGCTCTGCCCGGCTAAACGAACTGTCCTGCAGGAGCTCCTGCCGGGCTTCCTCACGCCGCTTCTCATCCGCCTCCGCAAGGAACCCGCAGATCATCTCCGCAATCATCGCATGGCCTCTGTCGTTGGGATGCAGGCCGTCCGGCGTCAGGTCTTCCATCTTCATTTCTCCTGCCTGAAGTTTTCCATAGAGTACATCGCCCACGCATATCCGCGGCAGCTCATAGTACCGGCCGATCCGGTCATGAACCGGCTGCGCCGTCGCTCCGGTATCATAGAACCGGTTATGGATCAGCACAACAGCCGGCTGCCAGTCACAGGTCAGGATCCGGCGGATCAGCCCCTCATAGGTCTCCATAAAATGCGTCTCCGCCGTATCATTGACGGAAAATTCTACAAATACCAGATCCGGCCGCTGCGAGAGCAGATCCTCCTCCTCCCGCGCCGCGCCGAAATGGGACGTCGTTCCGCCGATTCCTGCGTTCACATACTTCGCCTTCGACGCCGGGAAATGGGGCCTCCACCAGTCAAAGGTCAGCGCGGCGTAGCATCTCCCCGGCTCTGACGCCAGGCTCCCCTGCGTGATGGAACCGCCCAGAAATCCGACCGTAATATCCTCTCCGGCTGCCGCGCGCTCCATCACGTGTTGAAGCCGGGACGTATCGCGCCAGATATCCTCGCCCAGGCTGTCGATGAAGGCTGAAAGTTCCTCCGCCATCCGCTCCGCCTCCGGGATCCGGATATGGCCCTGCGTCCCGCAGCCGTTATTGCTGAACAGAAAATGATGCACCGGCAGATGTTCTCCGGCAAGCTGCGCGCATACCTCGCCGATGGCCCTGTCCCAGTTGGGATGGTGGCCCAGGATCGTGGTCATGCAGATTACCTGCGCCTGCGGATGAATCCGGCACAGCTTCCGCACGAATTCCGCGTAATGCTCCCGCCACGCCGCGGACTTCTCTCCTTCATAGTCCTCGCCGCAGAAATCGACCGGATGGGCGTCGTTCTGCCCCAGGGCCACGATAACCACCTGGGGACGGTACCGGCCGAAATCCCATGCTGTTGCCGGCCGTCCGGCCAGGATCTGCGGCTGGTACTGGATCCGATCATACATACTCTCCATGCCCAGCGACTGCGGTTCCATGAAATACCCGCAGCCGTCCATCAGCGCGATGCCGCCCTGAGCGATATCGTGAAGCCTGGCCCCAATGCTCATGTACGGTAAAGTATCACAAGAAAATTATGTCGAATTGACAGCCGCCTCCGCTATACCGAATAAGGA
>CANQME010000169.1 GCA_947624815.1 uncultured Lachnospiraceae bacterium
AGGATGCATATGTTTCGAATGCGAGCACGCTGTTTTTTCTTTTTCACGCCATTAACCCTTTCTTTTCAAATAACATGTGGCCACGGCCCTACTGCCGTAGATTCCGTGGCCACATATTGAGATTAAGATTAAAGATGCTTTACTGCGTGTCTCTTCAGAGATTTATTTGAATCCCTGATCCTTCATAGCCTGTTCGCCAGCAGCCTTGTAGGACTCGCCGCTGCTTCGTGCGTCGTCGCCGTTGGCGATTACATACGCAGCGTTCCGGTTTACACGAACAAGTCCGTTGCTCTGCATGGAGTTGCCCCACTCGATGGCAACTCTGGAGCACATCCAGTTGCGGATGTCACGGTCGGTCGTGGTGCTGTACGCGCCGGCGGCATCCGGATTATAACCATAGTTCACATAATCTTCGCCGTTCTTCTCGGCCTCGTACATCTTATGTCTCGCTGCCGCGCCGGTCGGAGCCTTCAGATCGATGTAATCCATCGCGATCTTCTGAAGCACGATGTCCGGAATGTCCTTGGCGCCTGCGCCGCGGTACTCCGCCTTCGGAGCCGCAACAACGCCCCATCTGGACTGAGCTACTTTGTAGTTGTCGCTAAGGGTCGTGTAGTCGCCGTCACAGGTCACGAAGTTCGGATCCCACGGATACGGGATAACGCCCCAGTCGCCGATGCTGCTCTGCAGACCTTCCATCTGCCATGCCTCGGCGTTGGTGATCACGTACTGTCCGGGAGCACCCACACGGGCAAGGCCGTCGCCGGTTCCGTAAGGAGCGTCGATGCCGATGCCGCCGGTCTCCTGATCGATCTCGGTCACGGTGATCGGAGCCGCCAGACCTAACTGAAGCAGCTGCTTATAGAATTCCAGTGCGGAAGCATAGCCTTCCTCGGCAAGGTTGATGTTGCCGTCGCTGTCAACGGAAACATAGCCGTTCGCCGCGCACGCCATGCTGGCCCAGTGAGACGGATAAACAGCGATCGGATACGTGCCGTCCGGCAGCTTGCTCTTCAGCTCGGTGAAGTACTCGATCACATCGTCGTAGCTCCACTTGCCTTCTACGAACAGGTCAGTCGGGGTCTTGTCCATACCGATGGAATCCAGATACTCACGGCTGTAAACAAGGGCATAGCCTTCGCCGATGTTGTCGTAGACCCAGCCGTATGTATGTCCGGCCCAGGTCGCGGGATCCGTATAGGTGGAACCGATCTGCAGTTCATCCAGGGAATCGGTGATATCTGCAAGATAATCGCGCAGTCCAAGGAAAATTGCATCATCCGGATAGAAAAGATCGGCGAAGCATTCGCCGTTGGTGATGCCGGCAAGAATGACGTCTGCGGTGTTGTAACCGTCGTCGCCTTCCAGCTTGACGTACTCAAACTTTACATTGTACTTCTGCTCTACCTGAGACGCGGCATCCCAAGCCGTAATGTAGCTGGCGTTGCCCTCGTTCTCCGAGTTCAGATCGTTGAAATGTCCGCCGTTCACTCTGATAACAGCCCCCCCAAAGTCGTATTCCGACTCCGGTGCTGCCTCAGCTTCCGCTGCAGTGGTCTCTTCTTCGGCCGCTGCCGCCGCCGTGGTGTCTGCTGCCGCCGCTGCCGATGTCTCAGCAGGAGCTGCAGTCGTAGACGTTGAGCCGCCGCCTCCGCCGCAGGCGACCAGGCTTCCGGCCATTGCTGCTGTAAGAGCTACAGCGCAAAGCTTCTTCACTGACTTTCTCATTAATAGTCCTCCTTTTTTATACGTTGTCGTATAGATTTATAGTTTCAGCCGCACCCACTTCCTAAGCGCAACTGTCGCTACCGTCAAAACGTAAAAACCACTGTTACTAATATAAACCGAATTTGAACAATTTGTCAATGTATTTCTGTAATACAATTGAAAAAAATAGATACTATTCCCAATTAACCTGTTATATATTTGTCAATTCAACATGACGACCCGGATCCCCAGAAGCTCATACCGCGCCCCTTCGGACAGTCTTTGGGCCTCCAGCGGTTCCTTCGGAAGCCCGTCGGGATTATGCTCCACGTCTGCCAGATACCGCGGTTCGCCGGTCCGCAGGGACAGCTCGGCAAGCCCGTTCACCGCCGCCATGAACGGAAACCGCACGGGTGCTCCGGCTCCGTCCGACACGGGTGCTCCGTCGATCACCACCGTATAGGAGAATGCGGCGCAGTCCGCGTCAACAGCGACGGAGATCTCCTCTCCCGCCTTCCATCCGCCGTGTCCCAGATCCAGCTCGCATACAGTCCGGTGGCGGATACGGCCTCCCCGGCGGAACAGAATACGGACCGCGGCCTTGTGATCCGCGCCGCACAGCTCTACCTGCAGGGACTTCCCGTCCTCCAAGACCAGGATGCGAAGGCGTATCACCACGCTGACGTGTCCCGCTGTCGGAAAAAAGCGCACAAGTCGTGCATAATCGTACGGCTCCCGGTCCTCCACGAGAAGCTCTCCCGCAGGTAGACAGTCGATCCGGCACCAGAACGGCTGATAGAGATTCCACTCCCTCAGTACGCCGTCGTCATAGAAATCCTCCCGGATCTCACCGCAGCCATCTTCTCCCGTCACCGGCACCGGGATCCTGGCGAACCAGATATCCTCTTTATTTACCGAATAGGCGACGCAGAGATCCCCGTCAGGTCTGGGATTCCCCTCGCTGATCCCCCGCATGTACTGAGGCCCCAGATCCTTGCAGAAGCCTTCATAGCGGATCGGCGGAACCTCACCGTGGATAAGCCGCATATCGTCGAAATGCAGTCCGTCGTCCGAGGTCACGACGCACATCGGGAACCGGTGCTGCGTCTCCGGCGTCGGATCGTAGACCAGCGCGTACCGCCCGTCGGATGTCCGCTCGCCCCATATCTTCTGTCCGCTCATGACGAGGCTCGGCGATTTCACCGGCGTCTCCCAACTCTCCCCGCCGTCGTGGCTCTCCGACACGAAGGAATGCTTCCACAGCCCCACCACGTCCTGTTCCGTCCGGTGATACCAGCAAAACGCCTGGTAGGTTCCCCCATCCGGGTGCTTGATCCGGATCATCGGGTCCCGGTCCCCGTTCTCCTCCGCCCACTGTTGGACAGCCAGTGGGTTCTGAAGCAGTTCCCGGCACGCGGCCTGAAACTGCACATCGCCGCTCTTCTCCTCATACATCGGATAAAGAAGCTGCTCCTTCTTCCACCCCGCCTGCCAGTTCACGCGGATAAAAAAGATCTCCCCCAGGCTGCCGTCCGGATAAAGCCTTCGAACCACCCGGCCGATCCCGTAATTGTCCCAGTTGGTCATCCACAGCTCAGGAGACCAGCCATAGAAGCCCAGCAGAAGCATCACGCCGTTCTTCGCCCGGTAGAACGCCATTCGCTGATGCATGAAGGCCGGCTTCGTCCCGTCGAACACATGATGCAGGCCCTTATAATCCGTCGTCTCGCACGCAGGGATCCGGTATTCCGGGAAGGAGATCCGGTAATCTCCCCAGCTTCGTCCGTCCGCCGAGGAAGCAAGCACCGACACCCCGGCCCCGCCGTGCTCGTCCTTCGGATTCGTCAGATACTGGATATAATATCGCCCCTCATACCAGCACAGATCCGGCGCGTGCTTATAGGTATGCCCCGTTCCGTCGTCCGTCTCAGGATCACGGCTCGCCCTCGATACCTGATACAGATGGACCCCCTTCGCATAAGGGATCTGCCCATGAAAATAGTCGCAGTTGGGATGTACGCCCCCGATATATTCCGGTCCCATTTCGAATCTCCTCCGTCTGTCTGATCGCCCGGCGCCTGCCGCACGCCGCGGCAGGTACCGATCTGATTTTACATCAGATGGATCCGGTTTGTAAACAGTTCAAAAAGAAAAGAGACCGGTATTTACACCCGGCCGCAGGAATGATATACTCTCAGCATACACAACGATTCCGCAACAGAAAGCGAGGACATCATGAACAACGAACTGCGAATTCCGATCCCTGCGGTTCCCTTTGCTCCGCCGGTCTACGCCTGCCGCTATAACCCGAAGCCGTTTCATCTGAACGGCGATCTGGACAAGGATTTCTGGAAGGATATTCCGTTCACCGAACCATTTACGGACATCGAAGGCGAGATCCGCCCGAAGCCGCGCTTTGAGACCCGCGCCAAGATGGCATGGGACGACGAGAATCTTTACATCGGCGCCGTTCTGGAAGGCGATGAGATCTGGGCCAATGTGACCGAGCACGACGACGTGATCTTCCGGGACAATGATTTCGAGATCTTTATCGATACGGATTCCGATACCCAGATCTATCTTGAATATGAGATGAACGCCAGGAATACCAACTGGGATCTTCTGCTGACCAAAGCCTACCGGGACATGGGAAAGCCGGTCAACAGTCTGGAAATCCGCGGCCTGAAAAGCGCCGTTAAAATCGACGGGACGCTGAATACGCCCGGCCCGCAGAACCGCCGCTGGTCGGTCGAGGTGGTAATCCCGTTCTATACCCTGGCCGAATGCAACATGGCAAGTAAAAAGCCTGCCTGCGGCGATTATTACCGGGTCAATTTCTCCCGGGTCCAGTGGAAGGTGGACGTTGAGGACGGCGCGTTTGCCAAGCGCCTCCGCCCCTGCACGGACACGCCTCTTCCCGAGGACAATTGGGTCTGGGCGCCCACCGGCGTGGTCAATATCCACTATCCGGAGCTGTGGAGCTTCGTCTTCTTCGTTGGCGAAGACCAGTCCGCGGATGATTTCGCCGTTCCGGAGAACGAAGCACGCAAATGGGAGCTTCGGAAGCTCTATTACGCCCAGCAGGCGTATCTGGACGATCACGGATGCTACACCGACGATCTGGAGGCGCTGACCGCGATTCTTGCGGAGAACAGCCCCTGCGATGCCAACCGTACTGTCCGGAATCTGCCGTATGTCCTGTCCGTCACGCCCCATTCCTTCGAGATCACCTGTCCGACGGCAGACAGTCATGGCGTGATCGCCGTCTTTTCTGACGGGCGGACGGAAATATACGGGTAACAGTTTTCACAGCAGGAAGTTCGCAGCAGCGCTTTCCAATCCTTCTGGCGCCGACAATAAAATGGGACCGTCCGCATCAGGCAGTACGCCTTTTTGGACCGTCCCATTTTTCACTGATATAAAATTTTCCTAATCGTATTCTCTGCCAGGCCGAACTGCTTCGCCAGCTCCTTCGTAGAGACATTCTCGCGATAAGCCTCCCGGATCTGACGGTTGCGCTGTTCGTAATACTCCCTGGTGCCGTTGACGCTGCCCCACTTTGTCTTCTCTTCCGTTCCCGGTATGTAGAGCAGTCCCCCCTGAAAATATTCCTGAAGGGTCTTTAACAGTTCCTCCGGCAATACCTCTGCTGCGTTCTGATATTTCATTCTGTCCTCCTTAATGATAGAAATGTGATGATCATTAAGTGCAGAAGC
>CANQME010000170.1 GCA_947624815.1 uncultured Lachnospiraceae bacterium
AAAAGTTGGGGGAATTTATAAAAATGGAATCCCAGAGGCCGCATAAAATAAGGCTTTGAGATTCCGAGAGTCTATTATATCAAAAAGGAGGGGTAGCAATAAATGGAGAATGCTGCCGTGATAAACGAGAAAATAAATTTAGCTACATTATGTCTGCGCCTGTGTGAAGAAATCGAGGAACACTATGCAGGAAGCGGTTATGAGCTAAAACCCATGCCAAAGGATGAGGCGTTTGAAAAAGAGATTATAATAAGAGAAGACATCTACCATGCGCTGTATGCAGCAATATGCGGTCTGATAGATGCTTTTCATAAAAGCAGTAATGAAATTGTCGTATCTACATATCGAAGGGGAATCACCATTATGGGCTTGAAAATTGCAGGTGATGATTTATTTGACTTATGTTCTGTAGAAAATGACAAGTATTTTATTCAGAGAAGCGGGCTTGGAATATCGGTGGCATTTCTAAAACAAGAGCAAATAGAAATAGAACAAGTTTGCGGGGACAAAGGTGGTATTTGTTTTGTTTTTCCAAATGAGGCAGATGTATATGGATAAAAGTATTCGGTTGGTGTATGAAGATCACCAACCGAAAGAGAGACTGATACGGTCAGGCTTTCATGATCCAGCCATTGCGTATCAGTCTGGGCATGTCAACTGTCGAAACCGACGGGTACTGCTTCTGACGAACATCGGGTCGGGCAAAGTATATGGCCTATACCACAATGTACCCGTTTTCGTCAGCTTGTTTTGGAAAGGCTACCAGCCAATCAATGAATGTCATACCATAACTGATACCAGTCCAACATATTGCCAAATAGATAATACCTTTGATCCAATGGCGGGAATAGAAATCGTCGATAGCTGTTCGCGGCGCAGGTGGCGGTGCTGGTGCGGGCCTGCATGCCGAGTTTGTCAGTGGAGGCCGAGAGCACCAGTATCTGGATGGCGCGGTTGTACATCAGCACGTCGGCGTAATTCTTGAGGCCGACCTTCTGGGCCTGACCGGTGCCGAAATATTTGGAATTATCCTTGGGAGCCAGTGAGAAGATGGCAAAGCAGACCAGCGCGAAGGAAGCGATGCCGAGATAGAGCTGCATGTCATAGAAGACGCCGGGATTGCCCAGGCCGCCGTACTTGGCCGTCAGCGGACCAGAGATCCAGATGCCCAGCCCGGTGAACAGTACCGTGTTGAAGGTGCCGTCAAACAGGGCGAACAACGGCCGCTGGTTGGGGTCGTTGGTCAGGCAGGTCTGGCCGGAGCCTCCCAAAAAGATGGCCGTTACCAGATAAACAGGTCCTTTCCCAGCAGGCGCAGCACGGCCTCGATGAAATAGTAGTCGCCGTAGATGATCGGCACTTCCGTGTTATCACCGCTCGGGTCATGGTAGAAGAAGGTGCCGCCGTCGACGATGGACTCTTGCTCGGGGTCCCAGTTGCAGAATTTTTTGTCACAGGCTTGTAAAATGTTGAGCGCGGCCCTGGTGTAGAGCGGCTTCTCGTATTCGCCCACATGGCTGGCGATCTCCAAAAGACCGGCGGCCGTGATCATGCCGGCTGTGGAATCGTACTTGACTGGCTCGGCCGGGGCGCGGTAATCGACGAGCGGCAGCCAGCCGTTGGTGGCAAGGCTGGAAATGCAGTAGTGCGCGCAGCGCTTGGCGGTGTTCAAAAACTCTTCCTCGCCGGTGTGACGGTAGCTGAGCGCAAAGCCGTACACGGCCCAGGATTGCCCGCGGCTCCAGCAGGAACCCTGCCCGAAGCCCTGGCCGCCGGGGTTGTTGATAAACTCGCCGGTGGCGGAATCGAAATCGATCATGTGGTTGCAGCTGCCGTCCGGCCGCACGATGTATTGCTGCGCCGTGCGGGCGTGGGCCTTGGCGATGTGGGCAAAGCGCGGGTCGTTCGCTTCCTTGCTGCAAAGTATCACCGAATGTTATTGAGTATTTCAAGGAACAGGCGAATAGGGCCGGTATGCCTTATCAGACGCTTATTAACTTATATCTGCTGGATTGCGTGAATAATAAGCGGGAGCTGCAGATGACTTGGAAATGATTGATGTGGAGTAATCAAAGTTGAGGGTTTTCAAGGATCGCTGACGAAAGTTCGCGAAGCAGATGGGCGCAAATTGAGCAAATTAAGAATGTAAAAATTACGCGGAATCCGAAGGGCTATCCTTCCTGCCCGTCAGAACCGTTTCCCGGCATGAACCTGACAGCTTCATAATCCGTGACCGGAATTCTGTGTCTTTGCGGCCAGCCATTGTAGAACTCAAAGTCCGTATCCCAGAACACGATATAGAAGTACCAGCTATCACTGTCGGTCAGCGGATACAGATCCATAATGGCCTGGTACAGCTCTTCTCCGTCGCCTTCAGAGCACAGGTCTTCGTCATCGTCCCCCTCTCCGCCGCCATTAAGCTCCGCGGCATAGTTCATGCAGCTTTCCCACAGCATTGGGAAGGCGATATTTTGGGTGAAGGCCCGCCATTCCTTTTCCAGGGGCATCAGGCATCTCATGACCTGGACGATCAGGAATTCGCTGAAGGTATCGAACGTATAAGCGCAATCCCAGTCACGCAGGCAGCGGCTGACCGCCGCCAGGCGCTCGCGCACCATGTCCCTGTGTTCTCTGCGTACAGAGCCGTACCGGATCTCCGGCGCTTCCGTCAGGAACCGGTCAATGCGCTGTTCTTCAAAATCATTCCCGAACAGGAACAGAAAAGCCATATAGAGACGTACGGAGACCGCGTTTTGGAGCGTGATGATCCCATCCTGCAATCGGAACATATGAATACCCCCTCTGGAGCTGCCATGGAAATTGATGGATGTTTGGTGTGTAAAATAATATACCATTGCAGAAAAACAGATGTCAAAGGGAGTGTGTAAGCACCATATGGACTCTAAGTGGGAATCAGCAACAGAATGCGGAATGTCAGCTCAGATAATTCCGCATGGCCTTTAATGCGCTCTTTTCCAACCGGCTCACCTGTGCCTGACTGATGTGGATCTCCTCCGCCACCTCGGTCTGGGTCTTGCCCTCGAAGAAGCGCATGTCTATGATGTGGCGTTCCCGCTCCGGAAGCCGCTGCATGGCTTCGCTTAAAGAGATATCCTCGATCCAGTTTTCCTCCACATTCTTCTTATCGCTGATCTGATCCATGACGTAGAGCGGGTCGCCTCCGTCGGTATACACCGGTTCGTAGAGACTGACCGGCGTCTGGATGGCGTCCAGGGCGTAGGTGATCTCCTCCTTGCTGACGCCGATCTCGTCGGCAATCTCCATCAGGGTAGGCTCCTTGGCGTTCTTGCGTGTCAGTCCCTCCCGGGCATAGATGGCCTTATAGGCCGTATCCCGCAGGGAGCGGCTGACGCGGATCGAATTCGCGTTGTCTCTCAGGTACCTCCGGACTTCCCCCATGATCATGGGCACTATATATACTTGTCGAGGAAGCGGAAAGGAAAGCGTGAACAATGACAAGAAAACAGTCTCTTATGAAGGCAATCGAGGTATTATCTTCATTGCCTCAGACTGACGGCCTGCCGGAAGTAATCACCGGATTAAATGAACTTGCGAGTGACCTGCCTGTGACAAACTGGGATGAGAAGACGATCTTTGATACGATCGAGCAGTTTTTCATGGAACACGGGAAATACCCGACTACAAACGACTTCCAGCGGAAAGGACTGCCATCCCATACGGTTATCAAGCATCGCTTTGGAATTACGCTGGCGGAATTCCTGGACCGCTATTATCCGCAGCGGGAAGATTATGTGAAGCGTCACAGAAAAGCGTATACACAGCATTCCAGGGAACACTGGCTAAATGTCTTTGCACAACAGGTCAGGCAGAACAAGGTCAGGATCGCAGATGAATATAACAAGCGCAGGACGGAAGGCCCCGGTTGGGAATACATCGCTCGGTTGTACGGCTTACATAAATGGAGCGATCTTGTAAGATTATCCGGTGCTGTACTTGCGCCAAAGAGAGAACGGGATGTCTTTAAAGTCATATCGACCTATCAGGAACGCATAACGTCCCATGAATTGGACGCGATTCAAAAGCAGCTTATTTCAGCAAGTGAACGGAAAAACAAATAGAATAAATCATAACAAGCAGCCATCCAAAAAGGGGGAGGATGAGAAGACATCTGTCATTTCATCCTCTACCTATACCGATTCATCGAGCTTTCTTTTTTACTGGCTCAATATTGCTGTTAATAATTTTCGTAATTCAATAAAATCCTCCGTCACCGTCTGATAAACGTCTTCCATCTTAAGCGTCTGGTATTTGTGAGCGGCAATGTCTCTGAACCCCGCCGCTGCTTTCCAGGGAACTTGTTGATTGGAAAGCCGTGTTTCAACGGTCACGTTTTTTATTAATTCTCCAATATTGATTACGGTCATGCAGACAGCCCGTTTTAGCATTTCATTATCCTTAAATTCTTCCAGACTTTTTCCATGCACCATTTCCAAGGCAATATCGATTTCACGGATGATTTTCTGCAAGATCTGCGCATCCCTATGATTCATATAAAGGAACCACCTTTCCCAACGTTATCATGGAATCCTTATCTAATGGAGCATGAATCACATCGACTTCTGTATGATAGAGTTCTTCCAAACGATATTTCAACGAATTAAGCGTCAATAATGAAATGGAGGAAGTAACGAATTCAACCAACAGATCGACATCGCTGGCGTCATGGTTGGTGCCTTCTGCGTAGGAACCGAAGAGGTCTACTTTTTTGATCGGGTACTCGTGGACGACTGTATTGATTCCATCTTTTATTTTCCCGATATCCAACATTGTATCATCCCTTTCTGACATATTTTCTGTAAAGGTCTTTCATAGTTCAGTTTGCTTATATTATACCCTATAAAACCAGGGATGTAAATATTGGGTTCTTGCTCCATATTCACAATGACACGCTTGGCTTCGCTTAGGGTAAGCAGAACATTTATTCTTACGTTGAAAGATTCCCTAACCTATGGTATGATACGAGTGGGAACAATCATGTCATTCTCGCATTACTGACCCTTATCGTTTTGATAAGCCAGTAGCGTTTTTCATATAGAAAAACCACCCTTGTATACTTTGGACTGTAGCGAGGGTGGAATTTCTATTCTCCATATAGGCCAACCTCTTGTAGAGGTGGTTGTTCCTTCTCTTATTATATGCTCCTATCTGAAAATTTTCAATGGCTTTTTTATAGAAATTCTCCTTCAAAAAACACTGTAGTTACTTTTCACGGGGTGGGGAAATAAATAGAACACTGTAGTTCGGATAATGGAACGGGCTACAGTGTTTTTAATT
>CANQME010000171.1 GCA_947624815.1 uncultured Lachnospiraceae bacterium
GATTTCAAGTGGAGGTTGGAGAAAGACTAATTTCTACTTGGCCCCCTTAGAAGTGGAAGTTAACTTTTCACTTCACCACATAAAACAATTTCGTGATTATCCGCAATATACAATAGCGCCTGCGCCGGTTTGGAACGAGGAAAAACCAATGCAGAAAACAGGATATTTGTGTCAACTAATATCCGCATATTATCTTTCCTTTCCGTAGCGTACTTCGTCCACAAGTGCCTGAATATCGTCCTCGCTTGTAACGCCCATTGTTTCGGCAGCACCGGCAAAGGCAGCCTGCGCTTTGCGGATTGCTTTGGAAGAAGCGTTGCTTACAACGATCTCCCCGTCCTGCTTTTGGAAGAAAAGAATTTTATCTCCGGATTTTAACCCGAGCAGCCGCCGGATTTCTACCGGCACAGTGATCTGACCGTTTGCAGAGAGTTTCGCCAAATTCATAAAAGTCACCCTTTCTATTCTTGAAATCTAAAGAAAACTTGAGGTCACTTATAGTATATCCTATTCAGTGACAAAAGTAAACTGGCCGGGAGAGAAAAAGAGCCGCCATTTTATGAATTTATTGACATGATTAAGAAGGTCCTGACGAATCGTTCCCTGAACTGCCTGAAAGTATGTTCCTATTCTGGGAGGAAATTGGCAGCATACAGCGATTTTATTCCACCAGACATGGGATGTATGAATAGGGAAGCCGATGTTTTGGATGAAGGCTCGCCATTTCTTTTCCAGGGACATCAGGCATCTCATGGGTAAATAGCAAGCCGAAATAGCAAGCCGAAATATTCAAGATCCCATTTACATTGGGTGAGACCGGTGTTATAATGAAAATATCTCTTTTTAACGGTTGTATGATTTACACCCTAGCCGACAGCAGACGCAGAAATGCGCAGTGATGACCGGTGCTTTTGCCGGCTTGTTACTGCGCTTTTTTCAAAAGAAAGGAGGATTAGTGTGAAAAACGAAGTGCCGATATGGGAAAAAAGCAACCTCACCGTAGAAGAAGCAGCTGCATATTCCGGAATAGGTATCCATAAGATCAGGCAACTATCTGACAGCGAAGACTGTCCGTTTGTCTTATGGGTAGGTACAAAGAGACTCATAAAGCGCAAGGCTTTTGACCGCTATATCGAACAACAGTATTCGATATAAATAATATCGATCACATAGTATTCGAAAATAGATTTTCAAGGAGCGGTTAAAACAGTGCATGGGATAAGTATGTTGCTAATGGATGCGAAGGCGAAAAGGCTTATTTTCCGGCATATTTTTCGACATACTTATCTACATCTGATTGTTTAACTAAAGTTTTGCGTTCAGATATCCTGAAACTGGGGATGCGCCCAAGCTGAATTAATTTGTAAGCTGTCTTACGGCTTATATGCAGGTAGTTGCCAAGTTCAGGGATCGTCATATACTTGTTTTCCATGGAAAAGCTCCTTTCGTTTATCTAATTATGCTAGTATATTTGATTATTTTGGCACAAATATTTGTGTGAATTTGACAGCACCTGAATTATTAGTAAAAATGATAGGGCTATTGTTTGGTGTAAAGTAGGTGTAATGCAAAATGTTGCTTGAAATATCAGGGGATTTTTTGGTCTCCAAAACCGTAGATGGGGGTTCGAGCCCCTCTTCCCCTGGTCAGGAAAACCAGTGAGTTTTCACGATTTTAAGTCGTGGGAACTCACTTTTTTTGTGCAATAACGACAATGAAAAGTGACATGACGTAGAGCTAAGTGGTAATGGATTCCCTCGTTGAGGATGTGCAATCGATGTGCAATTGATGTGCAATTCATGTGTGGGAAACGGGTTACTGTCTAATGCAATCGTTTGTGCGAAACTTCCTTCATCCCTAACCATAATTTTCCTATCAATCCGGAAAGGGGTGAAATGTGCAGTGGCAACAAAGCAAACGGTATCCGTGGTATGGATGGAATCACGGCAACAGTGGTTGGCGAAATCCACGGAGTATTACAACGGGAAAGCGTTTAAGGTAGTAGGTTATTCCCGTCTTGGCAAAACAGAAGCACGCAAGGCGTGGAAGCGCAACTATGACAAAAAGATAGCCTCCATGGAGGCCAGGGATGCATGCAGGAATTGCAAAGTCAGGTTTGATGAAGCAATCCAGGAATGGTATAAGCAGTATAAGCTGGTTGATGGACGCAAGCCGGAAACCGTGCGGACAGACACAGATACGATCAAGCATCTGGTGGAGGAATTCGGGTCAACACTTGTCTGCGACCTGGACAGCGATACGATACAGCGGTATATCAACCGTCTGGCGGCTGAAAAATCGAACAGCCTCGTGCGCAAGAGGTGGAACATGCTACATATGTTCCTGGATTATGCATTTCCAGGAAACAATCCAATGGCCCGGTGCAACAGGACGCCGTCCAGGAAAATGGCGCGCGCCTGGAAGGTCGAAACGGGCGACGAGGATGAGCCCACAGATAAGTTAGCCTATTCGGCAGACGAGATGGCAAGACTGGCCGCGGAACTTTCCAAACCATATAACGTACATTCAAAGTGGGGATCTGCAGATCGTGGTTACAGCGCAGGATCCGCCTTGATCGTCTGTATGTATGAGTTCCTGCGGGTTGGCGAGGTGGTGGAGCTGCGCGTGAAAGACGTCCAGTGGAATGGGCCGCAGAATGGAAACTATATCTGGGTCCGCCGACAGTATGATGAAAATCACAAAATCGTGGGACTGCCCAAATATGGGAGCAAACGGAAGATCCCGATCATGCGTGAGTGCGAAGAGATCCTGCGGAATGCCTGCGAGGGTAAAAAACCGGGAGATCTGCTCTTTCCATCCGGAATCATCTACAATCCGGATAAGGTCACTCACGAGGGCAGGCTGTTGCGGGGCAGGCTGCGGAGCAACCTGAACCTGGCATGTGAGCGTGCCGGTCTGGACAGACATACCATACATGACCTGCGTCATGACGGTATCTCAAGACTTGTCGAACTGGGTGTGCAGCCGGCATCGGTGAAGAAATGGGCAGGACACAAATCCCTGACCGTAACGCTGGACAGGTATTACCGGCATACAAGCATGGAGAACGAGAAGGATCTGGCGCTTGTAAGCGGAAAGCGAGAAGCAGCACAGGGGGAAGCATTGGGAGCCGCCTGCGGCGACCTTTGCGGGGGCGGAGCCCCGGGGTCCAGGGGTCTCCCTGGCCCAATACACCTGACGCTTGCGTCAAGTGATATTGGGTTATTGCTTGACGCAGAAAGTAACTCAAACTTATGGATGCAGCTGGCGGCAGCGATGAAACTGGAAGGAGGGATAACATGATGCGAGGGGTGCAGCATCGCGGCCGCGTCGGATCGGCCGGCCATAACGACAGGCTTCGGATGGAACGCGCAGGCAGCCGGTCGGAACACATTGATACGGAAAGAACAATAGACAATTGGTATATGACATGGGATGGCGATATCAGCGACCTGGAGGCATCGGAACGGAGATTCTACGAAAAAAATTTCCGCCCGGACCTGGAAGCGAAAAATGAACGTTACAAACAACAGCGTCATCCAGAACGCTGCAAGACTATGGATCAGGTATATACGGGCCGCAATACCAGACCGGAAGAAATCATCATGCAGATCGGCGATAAGGACGACCACCCGTCGGCGGAAGCTTTTCTTGCATGCGTGGATGATTATATATTCCGATTGGAAACGTGGAGCGCGGAGCATGGAAATCCATTTACAATCCTGTCTGTAGCAACACACCTGGATGAAGCAACGCCGCATTCCCACATCCGGCAGGTATGGCACTATACGGATAATGATGGACTGTTTAAGATTGGTCAGGAACAGGCATTGGCCCGCGCCGGAGTGGAAAGGCCAGATCCGGAAACGCCAGGCGGTAGGCGAAATAACCGAAAAATGACCTATACAGCCATGGCGCGCGAAATGTGGCTGGATGTGATCCAGGAGCATGGCCTGCAGGTAGAGCGTGAGGCTATCCCGGGACAGCGACACAAGAATAAGGAAAACTATATACGGGATAAGTTAGCCAATGATATCGAACATGCCAGGGCAGAGTTGGATAATATGGAGGTGCAGCGTCTGCAGGAGGAGCAGAAAGCCAGCGTGGTCAGGGAGCAGGCCCGGTATATCGAGCAGCAGGCGTGGGAAGCGGTGGAAGAAATGAAACAGGCGCTCCAGGCGGCTGAAGATGCCGACAGGCTGAAACAGGAGGCGGAGGAAGGCCGGCAGAAGGCGCTGCAGGAAGCAGAGGCTGCTGAAATGCGCAAAAAGGCTGTTGAAATGGTGGAAGGCGAGCTGTACTCGTGGCAAATTCGCAAGAATAGAACTGGTGAATACGTATTAACGGAAACGCAGCTGTGGCAGCTGGAGAAGGCGCTCTATGATCATGCGGATCTGCAGCGCCGGGTAGAGGGACTCGAAAAGAAACTGGAGCAGGCTGAGCATGACCGGGATACATACAGAACTGCAATGACTAATTTGGATCATTTCAATGAACAGCTGAGAATGACTGCAGCACACTTATCTGGTTTTTGGGATTACTATAACCAATATGTACAAAGCCGGACAGCGCAATTTGAATCCGAATGGAATTCTCTGGCCGACGCCCGGGAAAAACGGCGCAACGATCCTATGCAGGAAGATGTACGGTATCGTATACCAGACGATAAAGGTGGATGGCAGCAGAGCAAATTTGGCGGAGATGCCCATTATTCAGAAAAGGAATTTATCATGGAATATAAAGAAGAAGCTATACTTAGCGGTTTCGGAATGCTAGACGAGTTGTTTGAACTGGCTGAGGAAAAAAAATCTAAAACCATACAGAAGCCTGACAAAGATCTGGAACGTTGAAAAAACCCCTGCCGGCGAGGCAGGGGCTTTTTCAGGCTTTGAATGAGTTTACGTACTTGTCAATGTCAGTTCTGCGCACCAGGGTCTTGCGGGGACTGATGCGGTAAGTCGGGATTTTGCCCGATGCAGCCAGATTGTAAGCTGTCTTTCGGCTAATCCTCAAGTAGGATTGCATCTCGGGGATCGTCATATATACGCCATCCATAATTGACCCCTCCTTTCTGCGTGGTACATTAATTATGGTTTGGGATCAGTAAAAATTGGTTTTATAATAATGTTAAGCCTGATAAGGAGAATTTCTGTAAAAAACTATTGAAAATAATCAGATAGGATCATATAACTCAACTTCCGAAGTGAAATGGGCTCTAACCCAGTAAATATGCGGGTTAGAGCCTGTCTGTCTGTATGGCTTATT
>CANQME010000172.1 GCA_947624815.1 uncultured Lachnospiraceae bacterium
TTTTACCACAATAGATATCCAACTTGGGACATTTTCATTTGCGGTATACTAGGACATTATCATATTTGGCTTATATATAAGCGTAAGGGCCAGTAAAAAATATTTGACTTTTTCATGTATTTGTGGTAAACTGATTTAACTACAAAATCAGGGAGGCCAACCATGAAAAAGATCATAAAATGGGCGCTGATCGCGGTAGGTGCGCTTTTCATACTGGTGCTGGTGGTAGGAATATTCACCGGCAACGAACCGCGGGAAATCGGGACGACGGCGGAATACGACGACCGCACAGCGGATATACTGGGCGCAGAGTTTTTATCAGACTATGAGGGCGCTCCGGCTGTCCGGGTAACGATCCGCTTTCAGAATGATAACAGCTCTCCCGCCTATCTCCTGGAATCGTTTAACATCCAGGCGTTTCAGGATGGGATCGGGCTTGACTATATCAGTCTGAATGATGAATCCCGTGCCGCCCAAAATACCATTACGGCGGTAAAGGACGGCGCAAGTATTGAATGTGCTATGGTGTTTGCTTTGCGCTCCGACAGCGAGGTAAAGCTGGAGCTGTCAACACCAACGGCGGATGCCGATCTATTAGCGCAGCAGACATTTAGCAGGTAAGACCTGCAAACGAATATGGGCTTTTGAAAGGACACCGGAAACGGCGTCCTTTTTTCATGCCCTGAAAAGGCAGGTGAGTGATACGAATATCTTTTCGCGGTTAATATCCATGATAAGGCAGGTGATACGGAGAATGATACCATACAGGAGCATTGAACAGGCGGAACACGTGGATACACCGCTTTCTACGGAAATGACCACCGCCCTTGATACGTGGTATCAGCTCTACCTTAACAAGGCAGACTGGTTAAAGCAGGACACAGTGAAATCCCTGAATCTCCCCGCGTTTATCAGCTCCGAGATTGCCCGTCAAATCGTGCTGGAAATGAAGTGGAATATCACCGGCAAAACTGCAGGCGGCGAGGTTGAAACCGAGGATGGCGAGGAAGTCACCAATCCCAGGGCAGAATACCTCAAAGCGGAGTTTCAAAAGCTGGTGGATATTCTCCGCCTAAAGCTGGAGCAGGGATGTGCCGCGGGCGGTATGATTATCAAGCCCTACCCCAATCTCCAGGATAAGCACATCTACTTTGACTGGACAATGGACTGGGCATTTTACCCGCTGGCATTTGACGATGACGGGAATCTGTCTGACGTTATCATCCCGGATGTTTTCACCGAGGGCAAGACCACCTACACAAGGCTGGAGAGGCATACGGTGACACCGGAGGGAGTGAAGATCACCCAGCGCGCTTTCCGGTCCAATATGCGGGACAACATCGGAATGGAGATTGACCTGTCCGAGGTTGACCGCTGGGCATCCTTGCAGCCGGAGGCAACGGTCCCCGGTTCCGAGGGCCCGCTGTTCGGCTGGTATAAGGTGGCCGCCGCGAACAATATCGACGTGGACAGTCCTATGGGCGCGTCCGTGTTCGCAAAGGCGGTTGACGTGATCCGCGAGGCAGACCTGCAGTATTCCCGGCTTTTGTGGGAGTTTGAGGGCTCCGAGCTGGCGATTGACGTTGATCCCACCGTCCTGCGTCCGAAAAAGACGGAGGGCGGCGGCGTGGAAATGCCGAAACTGAATCAGCGGCTTTTCCGGGCTGTGGATGCGGACAAGGGCGACCGGGACTTGTATCAGGTGTTCTCCCCGGCTATCCGTGATTCCAACATCCTGAATGGCCTGAATCAGCTTTTGATCCGCATTGAGGACTTGTCCGGCCTATCCCGTGGGACGCTCTCTGACGCCAACGTAGAGGCGCGTACAGCCACGGAAATGAAGATCATCAAGCAGCGCTCCTATACGACTGTCGCGGACAACCAGGCGGCTTTGGAGACGTGCCTGCGCAACGTGATCCGGGCAATGGATAAGTACGCCTCCATCTACAAGCTGGCCCCGGAGGGCGAATACGACGTATCCTTTGAATGGGACGATTCCATCCTCACGGATGCGGAGCAGCAGCTTAACGAGCGGCTTTTGCTTATGAATGCGGAAATACTCAGCAAGGCAGAAATCCGTCAGTGGTATTTGGGTGAAACCAAGGCCCAGGCGGAGGCCGCTATCGCCAACATCCAGCAAGAGAAAATGGCGGCGGCAATGGCGATGCTCCCCACCCTCCCGGATGATAACCCGCCTACGCCGCCCGCGTAAGGAGGGGTGACACATGACCGACCAGGAGCTGCAAAAGCGGATTGATCTGCTTATGGAGCGGTTTGACGAGGTAAATTCCTTTTTTATCGCCAAAATCGCCACCCAGATTAAGAAAATCGGGGAGTTGTCGCAGTCCAGCATAAACCGCCTTGTTATCATGGCGGAAATGAACAGCGACATAGCAGAGATCAATTCCAGGCTGGCGCGGGCTACCCAGATAGCGACCCGTGACCTGTTTTCCATCTACGATAAAGCGCTGAAAGACACCTATACCGACCAGCGCTTTGCGCGGGTGCTGTCACAGCAGCCCCTTTCCAGCGATGCGCGCGCCCGCCTACAGCACTACGCTCAAACCGTGAGCTTACAAACGGCCGGCACGATGCAAAACCTCTCCAACACAACCGCCGTGTCTGAAACCTACCGGCAGACGGTAGACAAGGCGGTGCTGGCAGTCAGCTCCGGGCTGGGGGATTACCGGTCAGCTACACGGCAGGCAGTCCGCGATCTGGGCTACAACGGTATGCAGGTGTATTACGAAAGCGGGTATCACCGCCGCCTGGATACCGCTCTGCGGCAGAACATTGTGGATGGGGCCAATCAGATAGCGCAAAACGGCTCTATCCTCATGGGCGAGGAATTGGGCTTTGATGCCTATGAGATTTCCGCACACGCCCGGAGCGCTCCAGACCATGAGCCGGTTCAGGGGCGCGTTTTTCTGAAAGCGGAGTTTGAGAAGATGCAAGCCGGACAGCCTTTTCAGGACGTGGACGGCCGGCAGTATGAGGGTTTTCGCCGGCCAATCGGTGAGTGGAATTGTATGCACATTGTTATGAGCTTTTCTACTCAACACTCGATCCGGCGTTATACCGATGCCCAGCTTGCGCAATGGGCGGCGGACAATAAAAAGGGCTGTGAGATAGACGGTAAGCATTACACGATCTATCAGGCGGCCCAGCTCATGCGGCAGATAGAGACGGAGGTACGCAGGCAGAAAGACGCGGCCAATGCCGCCCGAATTGCCGGGGACACGGAGCTGCGCCGTCAATGCCAGGTACGGATCAACGCTCTGGGCCGCAAATATTCTCAGGTTGTGAATGCCTCCGGCTTGAAATCCCGTAAGGAACGGATGCAGGTGGAGGGGTTCCGCATGGTGAAAGTACAGTCCAGCAAATGACCGGCAAATAAGAAAGATGCACGAAAAGCGGTAAAAATGCCCATTTTGCAGAAATAATGCGCAAAATACAGGGCAAAATTCCACTTTTCGTGTTTCTGTGAAAATGACCGGCAAATAAACTTTGGTGAAACGCCTCCGGGGATTCCGGGGGCTTTTCATATATTACCCGGCGTTGCAGGGAAATAAATGCGACGGCGCGCCGCCCGCAGAGTGGCTGCGGAAATAAAAATTAAATCAAGCGCGAGATCGGAGGAAACTATGGAATTTCTGAAAGCACTTTTCAACGGCGAGGCCCTGACTTATGAGCAGTTGGCTGAAAAGGTCAAGGGCGCAAAGCTCAATGTCGCCAACATCGCGGATGGCTCTTATGTCAGCCGCGCCAAGTTCGACGACACCACAAACGGGCTGAAACAGCAGGTAACGGACCTGCAGGGACAGCTCTCCCAGCGTGACACCGACATGGCAGACCTCAGTACCAAGCTGGCGGCGGCCCAGGCGGACGCGGCCAAGCTGCCTGACGCCCAGAAAGCCCTCACCACGATGCAGTCCAAGTATGATGCGGACAAGAAAGACTGGGAGGCTAAGACAGCGCGGCAGGCTTATGAGTTTGCGGTCAAGACCGAGGCCGGCAAGCTGGATTTCTCCAGCGCGGCAGCGCGCAGGGACTTCATCCGCGGCGCGATGGATGCGGGATTCAAGATGGACGGCGAAACCCTCCTGGGCTTTACCGACTATGTGCAGAAGTACAAGACCGATGATCCCACCGCGTTCAAGGCGGAGGCGCCGACCACACCTACACAGCAGGAGCCGACCCAGGAGCCGACACCCCCTACCATCGTCCTGCCCAGTAGTCCCGCCCCGTCCGACAAAAATGTGTTCGGATTCAATTTCCACGGTGTCCGTCCGAAACCGACCGAATAAACCCATGTAAACTATCACAGTAAAGGAGAAATGTAATCATGGCAAAGCCTATCAACTACGCAACCCAGTACGGGCAGGCGCTGGCGCAGGCGTATCCCTACGCCCTGAATTTCGGCGCTCTGTACGCCACCCCCAACAACGGCCGTTACCGTTGGATCAACGCTAAGACCATCGAGATTCCCAGGATCAGCACCACCGGCCGCGTAGACGCGAATCGGGACACCATCGCAACCGCGACCCGCAACTTCGATAACTCCTGGGAGCCCAAGGCGCTGACCCATCAGCGCAAGTGGTCCACTCTGGTCCATCCGATGGATATTGACCAGACTAACCAGGTGGCCAGCATCGCCAACATCACCCAGGTCTACAACGAGGAACAGAAGTTCCCGGAGATGGACGCCTATCTGATCTCTACCCTCTACGCCCTGTGGACCGCCAAGGATGCCAAGGACGATGAGGACGAGGCGAGGACGGCGGACACCACCGAGCTGACCGAGGCGAACATCCTGGAGGTGTTCGATGGCCTCATGGTGAAGATGGACGAGGCGCGTGTCCCCGCCAATGGCCGTATCCTCTATGTGACCTCCCCGACCCGCAAGCTCCTGAAGCGCGCGGAGGGCATCGTCCGGCAGCTCAATGTCCAGCGCGGCAATTCCTCCACGGTCAACCGCGACATTTCCCGCCTGGATGAGGTGGAGATCGTCACCGTGCCGTCCACCCTGATGAAAACCAAGTACACTTTCACCACGGGCTGGGCCGCAGCCGAGGACGCCAAGCAGATTCATATGTTCCTGGTCCACCCGTCCGCTGTCATCACCCCCGTTTCCTATGAGAACGTGCAGCTTGATCCGCCCAGCGCCGTGACCGAGGGCAAGTACATCTACTTCGAGGAAAGCTACGAGGACGTTTTCGTGCTGAACAAGAAGAAGGACGCCCT
>CANQME010000173.1 GCA_947624815.1 uncultured Lachnospiraceae bacterium
CTCATAGCTTGTCCCCACGATGTCCGTGGGCGTCATCCGATACTGCGGCGTCAGCCTGCGCACGATCCGATGCGCAAAGTCATCCTTAAATCGGGTGTCCCAGACCGGACTCAGATTGTAGAGGATCGTCGGGATATGATAATGCCGACAGATAGCCGTCATGCAGATGGTATAGACAGAGCGCTCCCGAATGATCGCCACATCCGGCGAAAAATCCCGGATGATCCTCGCCATTTTCCGCACCGGGGGCCAGCCGCATTTCAGGCGCATATCCATCGCAAAAGGCCTGCGCCGAAACAATACATTGACATACACCCAGTCCAGCACGCGGAACAGCGCCCCATATCCCAGAACGATGGGCTTTACATATGTGTAGTCTTCGATCTTACCGGCATATTGACTGATAAAGCAGACCTCATGACCGTTTTCCTTCCAGCCCTTCATGATCGTATTCTGATTGGTATGATAGCGGTGGGACATGTATAATACTTTCATCTTCTCTTACGCTCCTGCCTCCCTCACCCGTTCCATATATGCCTCCCAGAGCTTTTCACTCCCTGACAGTCTGGCATTCACGCGCAGCGATACATCCTTTAAAAAATATTCTCCCGGGATCAAACATGTACTTTGATTGCTGTATGCCTGCAGAAGCACCCATTTACCGTCTTCCAGATCCGGGCAGATCCAGAATTCATACTCCGCTTCCTGCCCCTCTTCCTGCGCGCTCTGCGCGATCATGATCCTGTCCGAACTGTTTTCTATCGCCTCTGTATGAAAGTCACAAGCCACCACTTCCCCGATATCCCGCTTCATCTCCGCCACTGAACGATAAAACCATTCAGAAGTATCTTCTCCTTTCAGCCAGGCATTCAAAATATCGCAGAAAATCCCGCTTACCACTTCTGCACCCGTCCCACATACATGGCCGCTGTCCCGCATGAGGGAATCCGGCAAAAGCTGCCTTCTCCCTTTCAACAGATTTAATTCAAAATAGGGCAGCCCATATTGTTCGGCATAATCCGCAAAGCACTCATAACTGTCCTCATAATTCTCCACGGCATAAATCGTGGCCAACGATACAGGACCTGTGACCAAGATCAGCTGAACATTTTCCCGACTGCATAACTCCCGGATCTTGTCCAGCCATTCAAAGGAAGTCGGATCTATTTTATCATCATTCCACTGGACAGGTTCTGATGGCGGCAGTCCCATCCCGCCATCTTCATAAATCGCTTTCGTCCAGACAAATCCCCGGTCTGCATAATGCTCATCCTCACGGACATCGACCCCCGCTCTGGTATCCGCATTCAGCTTCATTCGGATATTGGAAAAAATATCCGGGAAATAACTGCGGTACCGATAACTTTTCAGCGCATAAGGCCATTCTGACGGTTTCATGGACTGCACCATATATGAAATCTTATTCTCCGGCGATCGAATCCTGTCAAATATCATCCAATTTCCCAAGGCGGAAGCCTGTTCTTTCTTCAGGAAGCAATCATACGAAAGCTCCACGACCACATATTCTGCCGAATACCTTTCCAAAAGATCCTTCAGATAAAAATAACTGCTCTGAATCGTCTGCGAACCGGTCCCGGTATTGACCGTAAGATGACCTCCCTCTCCCAGCCTTTCATCCAGTATCTCCGGGACAAACGTCCGATAGATCCTGGAGTCCCCTACCAATACTATATCCGGCTCCTTTCCGGAGCTTTTTATCTTCTCTAAATCCCGATCCAGGTAATACGTATAGGTTACGGGCTCGAGGCAAAACGAAAAAAAAGCCTCTGCAATGATCAGGGCTGCCGCCATCAAGATGATCTTCTTAAAACTGCGCATACAAAAATCCTCCCGTCAGATCGGCTCCCGTATTCCCAATCAGTATTACAAAATAAAATAAAAATGCATACCCCAGATACCGAACCGGCATTGGGATCTTCCTTAGAACACTATAAATCTCATACCCCTTTTCCTTTATAATATCTACAATCAGCATCAGGATGAGTCCCAGGCCCACTGCCGCTATTTCCCAACCTTCCAGCCCCGGAAGAAGCAAAAGCGGATATTTGATCAGGCCCCAGTTGAATTTCGTAAAAAGGGACGCACAGATTGAAAACGCCGCACTGGCAGAAGGCGCGTCAGAAAAAATACTCATCATACCGACCAAAAGCATTGTCCGGATCATCTGAAAAAGAATGAAACCTTTGCTCTCTTCCTTTATATGAAATCTTTCCCTCATTTTGGCATAAAATGGAGCCAACTGCATACTTCCCGCGATGATGATCAGATTCAGCCACCCCCATATAAGGAAATGCAGCGCTGATCCATGCCAAAACCCGGTAACAGTCCACACTACGAGAAAAGAAATATAGCTCGGCACCATTCTGGCGATCGCAGGCTTCATTTTTTTTCTGCATTTCCGGCCCAGATCCTGTGCCCATTTTCCCATGGATATGGGATAAAAAATATAATCCTTAAACCAGTCTCCCAACGTAATATGCCATCTGCGCCATTTTTCTTCTATGGAACGCGCAAAAAAAGGCTGCCGGAAGTTCTCCTGCAGACAGATCCCAAACATCCGGCTCACCCCGCACACAATATCCATATAACCGGAAAAATCCGCATATAACTGCAGCGTAGGTACGATCAGCAGCACCAAAACATAAATACCGCCAGACGTATCGCCTCCCGCATAAATGGAAGCCGTGACACAGCCCAGCTTTTCCGCCACCACCATTTTTTTGAAGAACCCCCACAGCATACGCAGGGCCCCTTCGCCCAATCGGTCTGAAGAAAAGGGATGACCGGTAAATAGATCATCCTTCATTCTGTCATAACGTGAGAACGGTCCCTGGAGCATTTGCGGGAAAAAAGCGAGAAACACAAAAAAACGGCACAGATTTTTTTCTGCCGGATATTTCCCCCGATAAACATCGATGCAATATCCCATGGCAATAAAAGTATAAAAAGATATTCCCAGAGGAGAAGCTTTCAGAAAATACTTCATAAGAATCCAGAGGCCAAGATTAAAAAACAGAATTACAGTCATGACCTTCTTCTTCTGCTTTACGCAAGACGTCCTGTTTTCCTGTTTTTCTTCCTTTGTACTGCAAAGCTTTCTCAGTTCCTTATATTTTTCATTGATCTGTTCTACCAATCGGGCGCCGCCCCAGGCCGTAACCGTCGTGACTGCAAGAAAGCCAGCGTTTTTCACCCCGGCAGATAAATAAAAGATTATATTTGCAAACAGAAGTACGACCCAGCGCCATCTGACAGGCGATAAATAATAAATGAGCAGAAGCACCGCCAGAAAGGCCAAAAAACGAATAGATAAAATGGACATATCTGCAATTCATCCGGGCCGCTCTCTTGCTTTCAAAGCTTCAGCCCGCTTTCCTTTCATTCATCCAACAGCTTGCAGACCAACTCATAGATCGCTTTCGCGGAGTTAAAATTCTCAGGCAATAAATATTCCACGTTGATCTCCACATCAAACGCATTATTGATCTCTCCAACAATAGAAATGATATCAAAAGAATCCAAAATGCCGCCGTCTATCAGGGCATCCGCTTTTTCAAAATCCACATCCGGTCTGATTTCCGATAAAATATTTAATAATTCTTCCATCATGATCTCCTCCTCGTGTTTTTCTCACTGCTTCCTTTCAGATACCTTCGCCCTGCCGGGAACAAACTCCTCCAACAGCCTTACCCTGTCGATTTTCCCGTTCGCATTCATCGGTATCTCATCCAATATCTGGACCTTTCTGGGCACCATATACATGGGCAGCACAAGCTTCAAACTGTCGATCACACTGGCCGCTGAAAGACTGCTGCCCGGTTCCGCTTCCACGAACAAAAGTATCCACTTCTTCTGTCTGTCATACACACAAGCGGACTTCCTCACGCCTTCAATACAATTGGTTTTTGCTTCGATTTCCGGCAGTTCAATCCGGTATCCCATATGCTTGATCTGGAAATCGCTTCTGGAAACATAGTACAGATTCCCTTGTTCATCGTATTTCCCCAGATCCCCGCTTCGATAAACAATATCCCGAAACCCTTTCACAAACGGATTCTGTATAAAAACCTCTGCCGTACGTTCCGGATCGTTCAGATATCCAAGTCCGATCGTGCCTCCCCGAACACAAATCTCGCCTTCCTGTCCGGATTCTTCAACTCTTACATAGGAATCACCCTGCTTTTCCAGTAAAAAAACTTCCATATCAGGCAAAGGCGTTCCCAGCGGAACGTCCTCTTCCCTATAATCATCCGGGATGATGTATGAAGTACAGACCCCGGCAATTTCCGATGAGCCATACAGATTCACAAATTCCACGCCAGGCAGAGCCGCTTTCCACCTCGCTAATTGCTTGGGCAAAAACACCTCACCTACAAAGAAAACACGCTTTAAACAGTCTGGAACTGCAGCCCGAAAAGCATTTAATTGCGAAAGGATCATCAACGCAGAAGGGCTCCAACAAATTGTGGAGATTTTCCGCTCATTTAAATACCGGATCAGCTCCAACGGAATAGAAAAAAGTTTTTTATCAATAATATGAACAGTAAGCCCCAACAGCAGCCCAAAGTAAATATCCTTCGAAGATGCATCAAAATAGAAGGGAGTCTGGTTCCCCAATACTTCCTCGCTGCCCAAAGGGAACCGTTTCGTGAAGCTTTCCACAAAATGTATCACCGCCAGATGGCTCTTCACGACTCCTTTGGGTATACCCGTAGAACCTGAAGTATAAACTGCATAAAGCGGATCTATGGGCATTATCGCTTTCCGAACTTTACCCAACAGTTCATTATTTTCCGTTTTCTGCGCAAGCTGCTCTGCCGTACAGCAGTATATCCCGTTTACAGAACGTTCCCCATATCCAAGCAAAAGCCGCATTCCGGAATTTTGAACGATCATCTGAATGCGCTCAGACGGCGCATCCTCATCCAATGGAATATAGAAATTACCGCTGTAGAGAACTGCCAGGAACAGAATGACCGTATTTACGCTGTGCTGTGCCAATACGCCAACCGGTTCCCGGAATAGCCCCAGATTTATTATTCCCAGGGCGATCCTCTGTGCTTCATCCTGCAGCCGCCGAAAAGTGATCTGCTTCTCCTGATCAGTAAAGGCAATTTTATCCGGGAACCGTCTGGCACAGTCCTCAAATCTGTCCAATATCGTATCCATTTTTCTGCTCTCATCATATATTCTGAAGCTTCACTTTGTTCTC
>CANQME010000174.1 GCA_947624815.1 uncultured Lachnospiraceae bacterium
ACCGATACGGAGAACCATACCTTCTATGTAGACGAGAACGGCGAGAGAAAGACCAACTACTGGTATTCTCTTGACAACGAAGATGATGTGGACCTTAATGAGGACGGCGAAGAGGAGTCTATTCTGTGGATGTATTTCCAGTCCAACGGCCGTGCAGTAAAGGCTGGCCAGGGCGATATGTACACGACTGCGACACTGAAGTGGAGCGGCGGCGAGAACCTTTTCGTATTCAATGAAGACGGTTACATGATCAGCGGCTGGTACAAGCCGGATGATGTTAAGAAGAACGGCGGCGCTGTTATCTATTATCTGGGTTCTGAAAATGAAGGCTGGGCAAGAACTGGCTGGCAGAAGCTTCCGGTACCCCAGGATCATGTCTGCCCGGACAGCGCGACGGAGCACTGGTATTATTTCAACCTCAGTACCGCACAGGCATTAGTGACGGAAGACGGAGAGAAATATATCAATGGCAGATGGTATTCCTTTAATGATGAAGGCGATCTCCGTGAGGGATGGACAGCATACAGCGGATATCTTCCCGGCGTAACTGCATCTCCTGCGACGCCTCCGGATACCACGCTTGACATTTACAACTATGTGAATGGTTCTCAGGGATATGGCTGGGTATATACCGCAGCTCGTTCCGACAGTGATGGCGATTGCTTCGATCCGGTACACAGGGATGCCCTTAACGGAAGCCACTGGTACTATCTGGTTACCTACAGAGATGCCAATAAGGTGACCCGCTCCATCCCCTTCAACGAAGGCGGAAAGTATGACCAGGTTGCCAAGTCCATCAATGGCAAGACCTATCTGTTTGACAACAAGGGACGTATGGTGTATGGCCTCGTATATGTAAAAGAGGGTGGCACTCCGTATTTGGAAGGATGGAAATACGACGATACGAACGCCAACGGTATTTTCATGAATTCTGCAGTAACTCATCTGGAGGAAGGTTATTATTACTTCAACGATCCGGAGAACCCGAAGGCATCCAACGCTGGCCAGATGGTAACCGGAAAGGTGACCATCTATGACGAGGAGAATACTGTAACGAATTACTACAGCTTCGCCAAGAAGAATACAACTTATACCAGGTACACCTATAGGTATGACTTTAAGGGTGAAGAAGACAACAATCTGTATGTGAGTGTTGCTGATCAGATTAAGGCAGACAATCCTAATGCGTCTGACGAGGCAATCGCAGATATGATTAAGAACGATTGGTTCTGCACCTACGTCATGCAGCAGGGCCAGGGCTATCAGCATGCAATCGCTGACGGAACCCTTTATGGTAGAGATGGCAAGCGTATCCAGGCTGAGGATGGCAACACCTATGCAATAGTAACTATCTGGGAGGGCGATTGGTATTATCTCAAGGGCAGCAATGCCTACAGGATCAATCCGGGTACTCAGCTTGTTGTAAGCAACAATGGCCGTGTCAAGACTTCCGGTATTGTGAAGATCGATGGTGTAACTTACGACATCAACAGCACAACGCTGAATGCGACCGCCAGAGCAAACTAATATCTGCTGATCCAATAGGACAACAGATGTCCTGGGATACGAACCCCCGGAATCCTTTCCGGGGGTTCGTTCTGTACAGGGATACTTTCCATTACATATGTGAGATATGGGTCAGCTAGTTATCCATTTGCATATAAAAAGACGGTTTTTTGACTGTCTGTACGAAAGTTCATGATGTGTCATATATGAGGAGAGATTATATTATGGACAGAAAAACTCTATGGTGTATGTTGACAGCCGTGGCCGTTGCAGTCTCAGCGACATCCTGCTCCCCTTCCCGTCCTGCATCCGACGGCCCTGCTGAACCGCCCGCGGATGTAGTAGCGGCAGCTGCCACCAGCGAAGCGAATATCCCGCCGGGTGACCGGAATCCGGAGGTTACTGAGCCAGGCCTCGATATCCTGATTATCTTCCGAAGCAGTGACGGTACCAGTCTGGAACGTGTCACGAGTTTCGCCGAGTCTGTAGATGAACAGATTATCGTGGATAAACTGATCGAATATGGTGTGCTGGAGGAAGGGACAGATATTCTTTCGTTTGAAATCACGGAAGAAGGTAATTCCACAGCAGAGTCTGTGACCGAAAGCAGCGGGCCAATGGGAGGCGGGGCTGCGACACGTATCGGCCACCTGGATCTATCCACGCTTCCGGAAACCGCCGATGAGAATGAAGAACAGATCCTTCTGAACTGCATTGCCGGGTCCTTCATGGAAAATTTTGCGCTTGACGGGCTCGAATTATCAGTTAATGGCGAAATGTATTCTGACAGTCCACTGACTATGGATATGAAATATAAGAATGTCTCAGAAGAATGATTGAGACCATATCTATATACAAAAATGACCGGGCAGGAGGCTTAGTAGGAACCGCATCCTGCTCGGTTTTTACGTTTTCTAGCGACGAATGTCTTAGTCAAGAGAAAATTCGCTATCCCTCTGTAACATTCTTATACTTCATGTTCATCGTTAGCAATTCGTCCGAATACAACTCTCCGTTGACCGATAACTCCAGCCCGTTAAGAGAGAAATTCTCCATGAATGAGCCAGCAATGCAGTTCAGAAGGATCTGTTCTTCATTCTCATCGGCGGTTTCCGGAAGCGTGGATAGATCCAGGTGGCCGATACGTGTCGCAGCTCCGCCTGCCATGGGCCCATTGCTTTCTGCTTCGGCGGAAGGACTTGACTCATCTATTATTTCAAATGACAGGATCTCTGTTCCATCCTCCAGTACACCATATTCGACCAGCTTATCAAGAATGACCTGCCCATCCACTGTTTCTGTATAGCTCATAACCCTCTCCAGAGACGAACTGTTGTCGTTACCCCGGAATACGATCAGGATATCCAGCCCTGGTTCAGTAACCTCCGGGTTCCGGTCGCCCTGCGGTACATTCGCTTCGCTGGTGGCAGCTGCCGCCACCACATCCGCGGGCGGTTCAGCTGGGCCGTCAGAGGCAGGTCGGGAAGGGGAGCAGGATGTCGCTGAGATTGCGATAGCCATGGCCGCCACTATGCAGCATAGAGTTTTTCTGTACATAAGTATTCTCTCCTCATATATGATACAACATGAACTTCCATACAGGCAGGGCTGAAAATATCTTACATTTGCCAATGATAGCCAGTTCTGGAAATAAACATGTGAACTGTTCCAGTATAGAAGAACCCCCGGAAAGGATTCCGGGGGTTCTTCTCCCAGGACATCTGTCGTCCTATTGGATCAATACCAGATTAATTTGCCTTCAGAGTAGCCTTCAGCGTTGTGCTGTTAATCTCATATGTTTCGCCATCGATCTTCACAATACCGGAGGTCTTGACACGGCCATTATTGCTTACGACAAGCGACAGACCACTCTGAGTGGCATCAACAACGGAGCCTAACTCATAGACATTGCTGCCCTTGAGATACCTGTACGGATATCCAGGTACCAATGTATAACTATTGCCATCCTCAGCCTGGATACGTTTGCCATCCCAGTCATAAAGCGTGCCATCTGCAATCTCGTTCCAGTATGCCTGGCCCTGATACTTCGTATAATAGAACCGGTCGTAATCGAAGCCATCAACAGAGTCACCTGCTTCTTTCAGCTTACCAAGGATCTCGTCTGTCAGACCATCCTCTACTTTTGCTTTTTCAATCTCGCTTATAAATCCAGTGACCTTATCACCATCTTTGTTCGTCCAATCCTTCACATAGACATACCTAGTATATTTCGTGTTCTTCTTGGCGAAGCTGTAATAATTGGTGACTGTATTCTCTTCGTCATAAATGGTCACTCTGCCAGTTACCATCTGTCCGGCGTTGGATGCCTTCGCGTTCTCCGGATTATTGAAATAGTAATAGCCAGGTGCGAGTTCAGCTATCGCAGTCTCAGCAAACGGCGTGCCCTTATCCATGTTAATGCCGTACCAATTGTACTTGTGAGCGGTATTCTCCCAGGTTACTTCCTGAAGTCCATACATCATACGTCCGGTTCTGCCCTCAAACAGGTAGGTCTTTCCGTTGATGGACTTGGCTGCCTGTACGCCGGTTCCTGCATTGAACGGGATGGAACGTACCACATATCCCGTACCATTAGCATCTTCGTCCCTATAGGTAACCAGATAGTACCAGTGGCTTCCGTTCAGGGCCTCTGCATGGGCCTTGTCAAAGCAGTCATAATCATCATTGTAACGGGTAGACGTGTATACCCAGCCATATCCCTGGGAACCGTTCACATAGTTATAAATGTAAGCACCTTCAACAGGAGGTGTCGCAGTCGATGCCTTCGGATATCCACTGTATGCAGACCATCCCTCACGGAGTGCTGCGGGATCTCCGGTTTCACCGAAGGAATACCATCTGCCGTTGATATACTTCTCGCCGTCTTCCTGCACATACGCCTGGGCAGTGTTCAGATCAAAGTAATACCAATGCTCGGTCGCGCTGTCGGGGCAGACATGATCCTGAGGTACAGGAAGCTTCGCCCAGCCGGTTCTCGCCCAGCCTTCGTTCTCTGAGCCAAGATAATAGATAACATCGCCATAGTAAGTACCACTGGCTTTGTGGATCGTCTTCGTCTTGTCAGGCTTATACCAGCCGCTCAGCATGTAACCATCTTCGTTGAATACGAAAATGTTCTCGCCGCCGCTCCATTTCAGCTTCGCAGTTGTGCAAACATCACCCTGGTCAGCCTTTACTGCACGGCCGTTGGCCTGGAAATACATCCACAGGATAGACTCCTCTTCGCCGTCCTCATTAAGATCCACATCATCCTCATTGTCAAGAGAATACCAGTAGTTGGTCTTTCTCTCGCCGTTCTCGTCTACATAGAAGGTATGGTTCTCCGTATCGGTGAAGACCTGATCCTTCAGCATGTAGCCGTCCTCGCCCAGGTAATACCACTTGTCAGCGGAGGTACCTGTGCCGCGTTTCCACTCGTCGTACACCGGATCGCCGTACGCATCAAGCCACTGGTACTCACCCTCGCTGGTCTCAACCCAGCCAGTGGCGGCGAGTGACGTCATGGAAGCGCCGATGGCCAACAGAGCTGCTGCGGATACTAACGCAGCAATTTTTGTCTGCTTTCTCATAATAATGCACTCTCCTTTTTCCTTTTTTGGCCCTTCTGCAGGGCCTGTTTTGGTTACATTACGAGGTAATTATACTTCCTATAATGGAAATTATC
>CANQME010000175.1 GCA_947624815.1 uncultured Lachnospiraceae bacterium
ATTTCCACGAGAAAGGGACAAAAATAGCTTGACTTTTTTTGACGAAACCTTATAATTATAATTCAGTGGAGTATAATAGCACTTTGACGCGGTGAAGAATCAAAGCGAAGGCAAAGCAAAAGCGGAGCGGGACCGGCAGCAGACCGGCCCGGATCCGCGCGCGGAGAGGGCTTCGCCGGGGCATCCTGGATATCTGTACATATTTTTTATACTTGCAGGATGCGCTTTACTGTGACTTTGGCCTTATGGATATCGTCTTTGGAAGGTCTGCGAAGCCCTGGAGGAAGGGGAACAGGGCGGAACGGGCGGAAGAAGAAGGATTCAGAAGGTTAAAGATAAATATTCATTTCAAGAAGGAGGAGAAAATATGAAAAAGAAATGGATAGCATTGCTGCTGACGGCAACCATGGTATTCACTCTGGCGGCCTGCGGCAATAAAGGCACCGACGCTCCCGGTCCCACTGTGGAAGTCCAGGAGCCTGCAGAGACCACGGCCGCGGAAGAGACGGCTGCGGAAGAAACCGCTCCTGCCGTTGAGATCACGGAAGATGATCGCCCGGCAGCCGATGTGAACACGATCGACGCGTTTGACACGGCGAACTACGAGGCGAAGTCCGACGAAGTCTACGATCAGGTTCTGGGCGAGTTCTATGAGGCTTATCAGCCCGCCCTTGCCGAGGTCGATTCCAACAAGCGTATGGGTCTGATGGCTGTCGCCGAGGCCAAGTTACTGGAAGCGGCCATGGGCGTTCCCATGCAGAACAATACCGGCGGCAGCGGCATTTCCAAGGTGATCCCCCGTTCGGTTCCTACCGTTACCTGGGGCTATGACCAGACCTACCGCGGCTACAAGAACCTGCTCGTGGTCAACGAGCGTCCCCTGACTCCCGACGAGCGCGCCGAGGCCACCGCCCTCTGGAGCTCCAAGATGGGCACCGGCGAGTCCTATGAGGCCCTGAAGCAGTGGGCGGCCGATAAGGGCCTTACGCTGGCGGACAACATCACGTTCACATACACCGCCACTCCCACCACCTGGGATACGCTGGGTTCCGTGCAGGCGACCAGCGGCGAGCTGATCTCCCCTACCTGGGACGGTCTGCTTGTATATGACAACGAGAACATTCAGCAGCCCGGCCTTGCCGAGAGCTATGAGGTTTCCGACGACGGCCTGACCTACACCTTCCACATCCGCAAGGGCGTGAAGTGGGTCACCAGCCAGGGCACCGAGGTCGGCGAAGTGAAGGCTGACGACTGGGTAGCCGGTCTGCAGCACTCCTGTGATACCAAAGCCGGTCTGGCCGATCTGATCTACGGCACCGTCAAGGGCCTGAGAGAGTACGGCACCGGTGAAGTCACCGATTTCTCCACCGTCGGCGTGAAAGCGCTGGACGATTACACGCTGGAGTACACGCTGGAGGTCAACGCTCCCTGGTTCCTCACCCTGGTGGGTTACAGCGCGCTGGCGCCCATGAGCCGCGACTACTATGTGTCTCAGGGCGGTAAGTTCGGCGCGGAGTTCGATTCCGCCGCTTCCGATTACCTCTACGGCACCGATCCCGAGCATATCGCTTACTGCGGTCCTTATCTGATCAGCAACTATACGTATCAGAACACCGTGACTTATACGGCGAACCCGACTTACTGGGATAAGGACAACGTACAGCTCAAGACCATCACCCGCCGTTACAACGACGGCACGGATCCGCTGTTCGTATGGAACAACTTCCTGGACGGCACGTTCTACAGTGTGACCGTTTCCAGCACGGTCCGTCCTCTGGCGGAGGAGGTTGCCTCCGAGGTCGATCCTGAGCTCAACTATGTGGAAGCTTATTCCTACTCCAGCCATGAAAGCACCACCGCGATCATGAACTGGAACAACGTCAACCGTTACGCATACTCCAATATTTACAACGATGCGAGCGCCATGCGTTCCACCAAGACCGTTACGGATGCGCAGCGCACCGCGGCCGCGATGCTGAACCAGAACTTCCGTCTGGCGCTCGCCCTCTCCTATGACCGTTACGCTTACATGAGCGTTCTGTTAGGCGAGGCGGATGCTTACGGCCAGATGACCAACTCCTATGTGCCCGGCAACTTCACCGTGTCCTCCGCTGAGTTCACCGTTGATATCGCCGGAGAGCCTACCACCTTCCCGGCCGGCACCTACTACGGCGAGGTCCTTCAGGCGGCCATCACCGCTGACGGCTATCCGATGAAGGTGTGGGATCCCGAAGGGGCCGACGGCGCAGGCTCCAGCTTCAGCTTTGACGGCTGGTACAATCCGGAAGCCGCCGGAGAATATCTGGACAAGGCCGTGGAAGAGCTCGCCGCGCAGGGCGTCGTCATCGACGAAGAGCATCCGATCTATCTCGACATGCCTTATTCCGATTATGACACTGACGGCTCCGCCGCACAGCAGGCCGTGAAGCAGTCCTACGAGTCTTCTCTCAAGGGTCTGGTCATGATCAACCTGGTTGCGGCCGGTGACCAGGATACCGAGCTCGATGCTAACTACAACCCGACCAACGGCTACATGATGAACTACGACATTGGCGGTACGACTGGCTGGAGTCCCGACTACGGCGATCCTCAGACCTATCTCGACACCGTGATTCCTCACGGCTACGAGTGCATCGCCTGGGGTCTGTATTGATCCTGTGAGATCAGATGAAAGAAATGCGATAAAAGCATAATGCTCGCAAAGGGGGCGGGGTCATCCGCCCCCTTATGCGTAAGCGGCAGCCGGAAAAGAACCGGAAGCGGTCCTGTGAGGGGCGGGGACGGTTTGCAGTCACATTGTAAGAGAGTTGGGCGATCATGGGAAAATACGTATTAAAAAGATTGATACACGGTCTGTTCTCCATCGTGATGGTCATTCTCATCGTCATGATCCTGGTCTACGGGCTCATGGACCGGGACAAGATCTTCAAGATGGACAGCCAGTTCACAAAGCAGGTGAGCAATCAGAGGACGACCTATAAGTACCAGCGCTGGGAAGAGTACGGTTATCTGGATTACCTGCCATATAACGACTATCTGCAGATGCTTTTCGAGAACGGGGAGATCGACGAGGAGACCCGTACCTCCGCCACGGCCATCGGCCGCGCCGCGGACGGGACCGACGATCCGGAGCTCGTGGCGGAGTATCTGAACAAATTCTACACCTACTGCTGGGAAAACGGCTACAAGGCGGTGCGCCTGGGAGCGGTCCTTTCCCGCGACAGGCTGGCCACCGGCGGCGCGCAGGCGGTCTTCGCCTATAAGGACAGGTCGGTGCTGCAGAGGCTGTGGAATTACTTTACCGGCATCCTGGAGGTGGACAACATCCACAAGGTCCCGGCCGATCAGGACATCGGGAAGCGGGGGCTGACGTTCACGCTCTACGATCCGGTGAAGCAGCCGCAGGACGGCGGGGAGAAGGTCTTTTCTCCGGCCATCATCGGCAACGGTACCACACATAAGTATCTCCTGTATTTTGACGGGGAGTTCCCTTACATCCATCAGAATTTCCTGAAGATCCGTCTGGGGACCTCCTACTCCGTCACCAGGGGCGTGGACGTGTTCACCAGCATGACGCAGAGACAGGGGTCCTATGTGCAGACCACGCTGACCTATCCCACCGGCCTCACGGAGCAGAGCGCGGACAATCTGCACACTGCCACCTATATCCAGGGCTCCCGGGATGTGAACGTCATGTATCAGCAGCGCTACACCGACGATTACACGAACGTGCAGACCTACCGGAACAACATGTCCCGCATGGGCTATTCCTTCGTGATCGGCATCATTTCCACGATCATGGTCTATATCCTGGGCCTGCCCATCGGCGTGCTCATGGCCAGATACAAGGAAGGCGTGCTGGACAAGGTGGGAACGGTCTATATCATGTTCATCTCCGCGGTTCCCTCCCTCGCCTACATCTTCATCTTCAAGGGGATCGGCCGGGCCATGGGCCTGCCCTGGACCTTTGACATGGACAATGTGACGAAGCTCATGTACGTGCTGCCCATCGTGTCCCTGGCGCTGCCCTCCATCGCCAGCATGATGAAGTGGATGCGGCGCTACATGATCGACCAGATGAATTCCGATTACGTGAAGTTCGCCCGGTCCGGCGGTATGTCGGATACGGAGATCTTCTTCAAGCACGTGATGAAGGTGGCGGCCATCCCCATCATACAGGGCATTCCCGGTTCGCTCCTGTTCGCCATGACCGGCGCGCTGATCACGGAGCGCGTGTACCTGGTGCCCGGCGCGGGCGGTCTTCTGATCGACGCCATCAACCAGTACGACAACGCGGTCATCGTGGGCGTGACGCTGTTCTACGCGATCCTTTCGGTGCTGTCGCTGATCCTCGGCGATGTGCTGATGGCGATGGTGGATCCCAGGATTTCCTTTACGGAGAAAGCGAGGTGAGCGGCATGGAAGATTTTAGCAAAAAATACAATATGTCCGACGCGGAGCTCTTTTCCGTCATGGACTACAACGAACTGGAATCGGAGAAGATCACGGCGCCCAGATATTCCTACTGGAAGTCTGTGTTCCGCGTGTTCTTCCGCAAGAAGATCAATGTCATCGTCCTCGTGATCCTGGCCGTCCTCGTCCTTTTCGCGTATCTGTACCCCATGGCGATCGGATATGACGATCAGGTCAATCCGTACCTCTATGTCAACGAGCGCGGCGGACAGCATCTGACGCCCCAGGAGGCCTTCGACCATTACGGCTTCGCCGTGAAGTGGCTCTTCGGCTCCGGCGGCACCGGCGCGGCGACGTTTGACGCCATCTGGAACGGTTCGAGGATCTCCATCTCCCTGGCGGTCATCTGTGCGGCCATCAACATGACCATCGGTATCCTGCTGGGCGCGATCTGGGGCTTCTCCCGGAAGGTGGATATGGTCATGAACGAGGTCTACAATATCCTCGGCAATATCCCCTCCACGCTGTTCATCTCCGTGATGGTCATGGT
>CANQME010000176.1 GCA_947624815.1 uncultured Lachnospiraceae bacterium
GAACAGAGAAGCTCTTCTATGAAAGTTGGTGAAACACCAGGAAATGGAGAAGAATCACCAAGTTTTGGAGAAGAACCTGAAAATGGAACCACCAGGCAGAGAGAAGCTCTTTGAAGGCATTCATTCCGCGATCAACCATCACGGCGGAATTATGACTGTATATTACACAATGGATCTGGAACTGGCGAGAAAGCCGTAACAGATTTGAAAGGAAATCCAAAAGGCAACCTAACCTTTGGCCGGAGAGGTTGCTTTTTTTGATGCCTTTTTTCCAGGTATGCCGAAGAACATTGAGTGATTGGAGAAACGTATAAAGAATTGGAGGTCAAATTTGTGCCATTCAGGGTCATTTTCATCCTATCGGGGCATCATGTGCTATATTAATATTATTACATATTTTGATATGGCCAAAAGGAGGATTATAAGCATGAAGAAGACAATTAGAAACAATTTATTTATGCTGAAACTGATTCAGGAATCTTCCAGGTTCAGAATTTTCTTTGCTGTTTTAAATGCGCTTCAGAATGCGGTGACGCCGCTAATGAGTATTATTCTTGTGAAGGTTGTCATGGACATCATTACCACTGGCGGCAGTCTGTCAGAATTGATGTCCTTTATCGGAGTGGTCGCATTGGTCTATGTGGCTGCAGTCTCTTATAACAGCTGGTATATGCAAAAGTACTGTGTTCACAGTGACCTGGCAATTCAGCAGAATATCCAAAACAGGATATATGCCAAGATCGAAGGCATCGACATGGCGGCCTTCGACAATTCGGAATTTTATAATATATATACAAAAGCTGTTAATGAGGCAAGTTCCCGTGCGCTTATTGTTTTGAATACAATGACAAATCTGCTGAGCAGCCTGCTTAGTTTCGCAGGAGTGGCATCCATTATCATCTGGCTGGATCCCGTCATCATTCTGTTTGTCATGGTTTCCGTTATCCTGAGTATTGTTGTAAGCAATGTGCAGAATAAAGAGAGCTATCAAAACAGCATGGAGCAGACAGAAGGAGCGAGAAAGAAGGACTATGTAGGAAGAGTTTTTTATCTGCAGCAATTTGTACGGGAGATCAAGGTGTTTCGAATGCAGGACTTCTTTATCGGCAGGTTTAACGATGCAATAGAAGAGCTGCATCAGGTTCGGGAAAAGCACGAAAACAAACTGTTCCTGTATTTGTTCTTACAGGTGATGACGCAGATTTCCATGGTGCTTGGAATTGTTTGTTTTCTGGGGTACAAGATGCTTGCCCGTGTTTTGAGCGCAGGTGATTTTATGGCTTTGTTAAACGCGGCCCAGGATCTGGGCAACTCCATACAGCAGATCTTTATGTTTCTGCCTCAGATCACCCAGAATGGAATGTATGTTGAAAATATCATGGAATTTATGAATTATGAATCGGTAATCGAAGTAAAGGAGAGAGGGACAGAGGTTCCTGCGTGTCCCCATAGCATACAGCTTGATCATGTAAATTTCCGATATGCGAAGGACGCAAATCTTGTGCTGAGAGATATTTCTGTGATGATCTATCCGGGAGATAAGGTGGCTATTGTCGGATATAATGGATCGGGAAAGACGACACTGATCAAGAATATACTGCGTTTGTATGACCCGGTATCAGGCAGAATCCTTCTGGACGGACGTGACTACAAAGAATACGATGTTTATAGCCTGAGAAACAGAATCGGCGTTATTTTCCAGGATTTCCAGTGCTTCGCAGCTTCTATTGCCGACAATGTTCTGATGCGTGAGCCGAAGACGGCGGAGGACGAGGCACTGGTATGGAAGGCGCTGAAGATGAGCGGTCTTGATGCCAAGGTCCATACTCTGGAGCATACGATCCATACCGTATTAACAAAGGAATTTGACAATAACGGCGTAGTCTTGTCAGGAGGGGAGATGCAGAAACTGGCGTTGGCGAGGCTTTTTGCCAGGGATTGTGACATTATGATTCTGGATGAGCCGTCCAGCGCGCTGGATCCGCTGGCTGAATATGAACTGAACAGACAGATCATGAAAGCAGCTGTAGGCAAAACGTTGATCATGATCTCTCACCGACTTGCCACGACCCGGGATGCAGACAGGATCATTTATATGGAAAAAGGAATCATAGAAGAAACAGGCACTCACGAAGAACTGATGGCCAGGGGCGGAAAGTATGCCAGGTTATACAAGATCCAAGCGGATCAGTATGCGGAAAACGGCTAATTTGACATTCCTGCGCTGATACAGTATAATACGAGGTTAGTACAAGAATTGCAGAATTGAGAAAGAATAAGACAACAGCAGGCACTACAGGGATCATGAACAGCGTGGATGGAGGTTGTTATATATGAAATCAGTTCGTATTATGATATTTTGAATCGGGCTTATTCTGTCAGGCATTTTTGTGAGGTGATGTCCATTAACAGGATCATGGGGGGCTTTTGGTCTTTTTACTTCCCAATAGGAGCTGTCATTGTGGGCTTGATTTGCCTGATTTTAGGACTGTGCGGTTTCTTTGACGAGGAATAATATATGGATCTGATGGATGTGGAACGAAAGCTGGCTTCGGGCCTGGTCGTGCTGGCCCTGCTGTTTGCCGCAACGTCATGCAGAAGCGGCGGAGCGGGAGCGCCTGACGCGCCGCAGGAAGCCGAGGTAGAGACATATGAGACAACGGTTTTGGAAACGGAGGAAGAACAAGTGGAACGGAAAGAAACAAGTCTGAAAATGATGATCGGAGATACGGCCGTCAAGGTGGAATGGGAGGAGAACGAATCCGTCGCCTTCCTTCAGGATCTTGTGAAGGACGAGCCGCTTACCGTTAGTCTGTCTATGTACGGCGGCTTCGAGCAGGTGGGAGCGCTGGGGACCGAGGTACCGAGAAATGATGTTCAGACCACGACCCAGGCCGGCGACATCGTATTGTATTCCGGCGATCAGATCGTGGTGTTTTATGGCTCCAATTCCTGGGCTTACACGAGACTCGGACATATTACGGACAGGACTGCGGAGGAAATGGCCGGGCTTCTCGGGAATGGCGACGTTACGGTCACGTTATCTGTGGAGTAACGGACGGCGCGGACGTTTTCCAGCTCAAAGGGGATCTGCTTGTCCGTACAATACCCAGTTTTCAGCGCCGGTTCCGCTGGCAGGAAAGCACGTAATGATGGGCTTAGGGTCTTCTCTATATGTTGTAAAGGTAATTGAAGGATAAGTATTGTGTAATTTGCGGGAAAAGTTGTATTTCATGATAAGGAGCGGTATAATACTATTAAGCCCAATATAACTTACCGATACGAGGAGGATCATCTATGGCGCAGATACCAGCAAAGTTTAGTACATGTTTTTGGGATGCTAAATTTGACGAACTGGATATCCGAAATAATAGCGACTTCATTATTATCCGCTTGTATACGAAAGGTGGGTTCCCGGGGATTTTTTGGGTTGAAAAAACATATAGCAGTGATGATATCATTCATGCAGCCAAAAACCGTCGCGACCTGGATCCTATTGTCGCGAATTACTTAAAAGAGAAATATGCTATTCGGAAAGAGGATATGAATTACTATCGACTGAACAACGGAATGACGTGGAGGTAATAAGCATGTACTGGAATATTCTGGATGATGGACGGATATCTCTCTTACAAGAAATAGTACAAAATATCGACATTGGCGAATATTACATGGCTGGAGGGACAGCTCTTTCCTTGCAGCTTGGACTGCGTAAATCTGTAGATTTTGATTTTATTGTACCGCATCAGTTCAATACGCACTCGCTTTTGGCACAGCTCAAGGAAATATGCCCTGATCTTTTCGTCATCAATATTGATAATCGTGGAACTTGCGATGTGGTTGTGCGCGGTGTGCAGGTGAGTTTTTTTGAATACCCTTATCGTTCGCTGTGTGACTATGTTTATGACCCTGCAATGCCCGAGTTAGCGTTGGCAGGTATAGCTGATATTGCTGCGATGAAGGCGCTTGCTATAGGAGGACGCGGTTCTGCGAAGGATTTTTTCGATCTGTATCATATTTTTCATTTTACGGATTATGACACTCATCGGATGGTGAATGATCTAAACGAAAAATATGGATCAAACGTAAATTTCTCATATATTGCAATGGGAATGAATTATTTTGAAGATGCAAAAGAGGAAGAATTGCCGGAAACTTTTGTTGAGTATGATTGGAATAAAATAAAAGAGTTTTTCACGCAGGTTCAAAAGGAATTTATTCACGAAATTAGAATACGTGAAAAAAACTATGAACTCGATTCCGACGATCTTGAAAGGTAGCCTGAAACACGCTTGTCTCTTTGGGAATGATCCGGCTTTCAGAAACACTTATCACACCTCTGCGCAGAATATGCGTTTCCAACGTATTCGCTTGAAAAACATTCGGTTTAAAGCTGATAGGTGTAAACTGTTGCACATGAAATTGTTCCGGCCTGAAATGTTCATATTGAAAGACTTCCATACCGACTGCTTCCAGAATATCCTCCGGTAATGTATAGTCCTGCTTGACAAGACCAAACATAGTGAATCCGGTATCTATGCAGAAACTCATTATCGCGTCATATCCGGTATTATATGCAACTGGTATAACAAAACAGGGATTGCCGAGTATATTTCTGCACTGTCTAATGCAGCTGCAATGCATGGTGAAGGTGATTCTTAAAAAACTCTTGACAAACGATCAAATGATTGATGCATTATCAATTGATAGCATAGCAGGGGGCAACAGATGTCATTCATAGTATCATGGAACTGACAGTGAAAGAATATTCGGAAACACTGATCGATAAAGATGATATACAGCCGCCGCTGCTGTTTGTTTTTGGAAAGGATATCAGCGG
>CANQME010000177.1 GCA_947624815.1 uncultured Lachnospiraceae bacterium
GCACGGAGTATGGCGTAGTTTGGTAGCGCGCTCGGCTGGGGGCCGAGAGGTCGCAGGTTCAAATCCTGTTACTCCGACTTAGAAAGCTCGCAGATACGGGCTTTTTTCTATTTTGTTTTGCATTTCGTGTTGCATGGCATGCGGCATGGGACCTGATGCGGAGAATCCCGGATGTGGCCGGGCAGGAGAGGGCATGCGAACCTGCTTTATGATTTCTTGCCCGGTGGTGCCGCCAGTAACGGCTGGTTTTCTGCTACTCTCCGCTGTCATCAAGAACAGAAACATTTGCAAGAGTACCGCGAATACTCATTCCTTCCATTGCATTCTCATTGACTATGCTCCGGAGCTGTTCATCAATCGTATTTCCTGCTTCTGATGAAGCTAAAACTTTTTCATCAGTATGCTCCATATATTCCTGCATTTGGTCATGTATCTTCTCCAATACATGATCTCGTTGGGAAACGGTCAGACCTTCATCTGAAACCGCATAGGAAAGCGTATATTCAATGCTGCAGCCAAATTCTATGGTGTCCAGGATCACACGGCCGGCGGTTCTTTCGATTTCCACACGATCGGTAAACGTCCCTGTGTGATCATCGGAGAGCAGCTCGGAGCAGGTCGCCGGTAACGAATACGCGACTAGCCGGGCTTCGGTACTTCCATTTTTAAAATAATCTTCTAAATCACTCAATACCGAGACCAGCGTATTGGTATCATGAAATACATCTAATGTGATTGCGCGGAAATCCGCAAGAGGCATATTCTGATATTCAGCGGAAATCAGCTGCCCTATCATTTCTTCTTCCTCATCAAAGCTGTAAACAGTCCGGCTGCTTTCCTGTGAACCGGACTGTGTCCCGCCTTCCACATTGATTGAACATCCTATGATTTCCGTATCCTTTGCGTAATGCACGATAGGGAAAAGAGATACAAGACTGGCGTTTTCTAAGGTTACATTTTTAATGATAGCACCTTTGGCGGCTCCGAAAAATCCCATATTATCGATCTTCTTTGTTACGGTCAGGTTATCAATAACATAACCGTTCCCGTCAAATATACCGGTGAAAGGCGCATCGGGACTTCCGATTGGCATCCATTCATCTGACAGGGTAATGTCATTTCCCAAAATGTAGTTGCCGGATAATGGATACTGCGTTCCGATAGCCTGTAAATCCTCTTCGGATGTAAGTAAATAGTAGTCTTCGTTATCAACTGTAGTTGTTTCCAGCACGGGGCCGGCGCTGTCAGGTGCGGAAGCCTGCGGCGTCGTCTGTACGCCACATCCGCTTCCAAGCATGAGAACGCCGCAACATAATACGGCTGCAATCGAAAGTTTCAATTCTGTCCCTCCTGTTCTGTCAATATGCATTCAAATTATATCATAGTCAGAATGTAATGGAAACTTAAAATTAGCTTGAAATAGGAATTAGCTTGAATATGAAAATGCGATCGGGGAGAACCCAGACGGCCCTGCGGCCGGCGACTTTAAGGAGCTGCGGCTGGAGAACGTTACTTTCACCTACCCGGGAGCCGAAAAGCCTGCTCTGAGAGATGTCTCCATCACGGTGCGGGCGGGGGAGAAGATTGCGATCGTGGGAGCGAACGGGGCGGGCAAGACCACTCTTGCAAAGCTTTTGCTGCATTTTTATGAGCCGCAGTCAGGTAAGATTATCTATAATGGGAAGCCGGCGGCGTCCTATTGCCTTGCTTCCTATCGGGAAAAGTTCGCCACTGTTTTCCGGGATTTCCGGCTTTTTTCGGCGACCGTTGCCGAGAACGTGATGCGCCGAGGAAATCTTACGGATGCGGAGAAAAGGGCCGCTTTGGAAGCTCTGGAAAAGGCGGATCTCGGCGAAAGGATAGGAGAATGTCCCGGGGGAATCGACTCCACGCTTACGAAGGAATTCGACCCGGAGGGAATTGTGCTCTCCGGCGGGCAGGCACAAAAGCTTGCTGTCGCAAGCGCCCTCGCGCTGGATGCGCCGATTGTGCTGCTCGATGAGCCGAGCAGCGCTCTCGATCCCATTGCGGAGGGCAGGATGTACAGGACGCTCTTTGACTGCTGCCAGGGAAGGACGATGATCTTCATATCCCACAGACTTTCAAGCGTGATCTCGGCTGACCGGATTTATCTGATCAACAACGGCGAAGTCGTTCAGAAGGGAACCCATCATGAACTGCTGGAGCAGGGAGGGCTTTACGCCAGACTCTGGTACATGCAGGCAGAGAATTACCTTGACGGGCAGGATCCGCCCGGAGAGGAGACTGGTGCGGCAAGCGCTCAGGAAGTATGAGGAGGGTATGGGGATGAAGCAGGAAAACGGGAAGGACCGTCCCGCCGCGCCGGCGAATCTGTTATACATGATGCGATATGCCGCAAGGTATGTTCCGGGGTATCTTGCCGCGCTGATCGTGCGAACGCTTTTGAACGCACTGTGGACGGTATTCGCGAGTACGCTGTTTTTGAAAATGCTGTTCGACGCCATTGAGGGCGATGCGGATTTTCGGTGGGTTTTCGCCGCAGTGACAGCGGTGGCGGTACTGCGCGCTGTGCTGATCCTCTTTGATAAATGGGTGCAGGATCTGTGCCGCCCGCGGGCGGAGCTGACCCTGCATGAGAGGATGCAGGGCGAGCTGTACGAAAAGGCGCTGAAGCTGGACTTCGGGCTGTATGACAGCCCTGAGTTTTACGACAATTTTATCTGGACGATCAGGGAATCCGACGCCCGCATCATGTCCATGCTCGACGCATGCAGCAGCTTTCTGTCAAGCATGGTTTCTGCAGCGGGCATTTTTGCCGTATTTCTCTCGATTGACGTGTTTGCGGCTCTCACGGTGCTGGCGGTGGGGATTGCCAATTATTTCCTGAATAAGAAGCTGAACGGCCTGCGCTATGAGAAGGCCATGGCGCGGAACAGGATCATCCGGCGGAAGGAATACGCCGGCCGCGTCTTCGGGCGGATGGAGTATGCCAAGGAAATGCGCATGGGCGGCATTGCGGGCCTGATGCAGGAGAATTACCGCAAGGCGGCGGATGATGACGTGGCGTGCCTGAAACAGTATGCGCCCCGCATCCTGTTGGGGCAGATCGTGTCGTCGATACTGGTCAGCTGTGTGTTCCAGATCGTCATAACGGGCTATATGATCCTCCGTTATGCTGTCGATCCTTCGCTTTCACTGGGCGGCTTTGCGGTAGGCGTGAATGCGGTCTGGAAACTTTTCCTGCAGGTAAATTCCCTGATCATGGGAGTCGCCGGGCTGCAGGAGCACAGTATGTACATAGAGAAATTCCGCACTTTTCTCGGCGCTGAGACGGAACCTGACGAGGGTACGCTTAAAATGGAGCCGTTTCGGAGCCTGGAGGTCTCAGACGTGGGATTCGCTTATCGGGGAAGCGGGCGGGCTGTACTAAACGGGGTTTCCATAAAAGTGGAAAGAGGCGAGAAGGTCGCCATAGTCGGCGTAAACGGCGCCGGCAAGACGACACTGGCAAGGCTTCTCCTTCGTCTGTACGAGCCGCAGCGGGGAAGCATACGATACAACGGGAGGGAAATATCGGAATACCGTCTGGCGGAATACCGCTCGCGCATCGGCGCCGTATTCCAGGACTTTAAGCTGTTTGCCGCGACGCTTGCGGAGAATGTCTCCAACGGGGAGCATGATCCTGCCAGGGATGGGCATATAAGGGAAGCCTTAAGACAGATGCTCTTTGATGACCGGCTTCGATCCATGCCGGATGGGCTTGACAGCGTACTCACGAAGGAGTTCGATGAGAACGGAGTGTATTTATCCGGCGGTGAAGCCCAGAAGGTGGCCATATCCCGCGTGCTGGCGGGAAATTTTGACCTGATCATCATGGATGAGCCGTCGGCGGCGCTGGATCCGTCGGCAGAGTATGAGCTGAATCATATCCTGACCGAATCGGAGGATCGGACCATACTCTTCATCTCGCACCGCCTTTCCACCACGCGCATGGCGGACCGCATCTATGTCCTGGACGGCGGGAGAGTGGCGGAGAGCGGAAACCACGACGAACTGATGCAGAAGGATGGGATTTATGCGGAAATGTTCCGTACCCAGGCGTCAAAGTATCGCGCCTGAATCCTTTTCGGGCACCTGAAATTTAATTCGCCTCCCAACTGTTTTCCGACGATTGGCGGGAAATTATTCCGACGATTGGCGAATTATTTTTCAGACGATTGGCGAAATCAGGGCAGTCACAGGGGAAATATTTGGTTAACCGTCTTGACGGAGAGTAGATTTCTCTGCATTCGAGTGGTATAATACCCAGTATCGAAGGCGGCTGTTTAACAAAATGGCGTTTAAGGGGATATGAGCATGGTCTATTATGATAAAGATGGAATCGTCATTCGGGATTTGCAGCAGAGCGATGCCCAAATCATTACAGATGAAGAAATCGCGCAGGGCTGGGATGCGACAATCGACAAATACGAAATGCGGCTTAGGCACCAGGCCGAGGGCAGGTCGATTGCATTGGTCGCCGAATGGAACGGCAGCATTGCCGGATATATTAATGTTTATCCCGATGCCAAAAGCGGCGCGTATGCAAATCGGGGCTATGCGGAGATCGTTGACTTCAGCGTTCTGGAGAAGTACAGGCGCAGGGGAATCGGCAGCAGACTCATGGATATCGCGGAACAGATCGCATTCTCTTATTCGGACGTGATATACCTCGGAGTGGGACTGCATAGCGGATACGGAAGCGCCCAGAGAATGTATGTCAAGCGAGGATACATTCCGGACGGGAGCGGCGTCTGGTATAAAGA
>CANQME010000178.1 GCA_947624815.1 uncultured Lachnospiraceae bacterium
CTCATGGTTCCCGGCATATTCTGCCCTTGCCTTTCTGTCGTTACGGAAATACCGCGATCTGCTTCAGTCCTGTATTCTCCGGCAGACCGAACATCAGGTTCATATTCTGCATGGCCTGTCCGGCGGCGCCCTTCACCATATTGTCGATGGCGCCCATCATCACCAGCCGGTTGGTCCTGGGATCGATCTGGAACGCGATGTCCATGAAATTACTGCCCTCTACCCAGCGGGTCTGAGGCACCTCGCCCGGTTCCATGACCCGGATAAAGTATTCGTTTTCATAATAACGGTCATAAACCGCCTTGACTTCCTCCGCCGTCACCGGTTTCGTCAGTCTTCCATAAATAGTGGCCAGAATTCCCCGGTTCATGGGAACCAGATGGGGCGTAAAACTGATGGTCACCGGCTTGCCCGCCGCATAGGAAAGCTGCTCCTCGATCTCGGGAGTATGCCGGTGGCTGCCCACGCCGTAAGGCTTCATGCTTTCGTTGACCTCACAGTAAAGGCTGGGCACCTTGGCGCTTCTGCCTGCTCCGGAGGTCCCGGACTTGGCGTCGATGATAATGGTGTCCGTATCGATCAGCCCTTCCTTCACCATGGGATACAGGGTCAGGAAGGAACAGGTGGGATAGCAGCCGGGATTGGCAACCAGCCGGGCCTTTTTGATCTTTTCCCGGTTGATCTCCGGCAGGCCGTAGACCGCCTCGGGAAGAAACTGGGGCGTGGGATGCTTAAGCTTATACCACTGCTCGTACACATCCACATCCTTGATCCGAAAATCCGCGCTCAGATCGATGATCTTCGTCCGGGACAGGATCTCCTCCGTCACCTGGGACGCGCAGAAGCCCTGAGGCGTGGCTGTGAAGATCACATCCGCGATCTCCGAAAGCTTCGCCATATCGTCGTCCTTGCAGGGTTCCCCGGCCAGATGAGACACGTTTCTGTAAATAGATGCAAAATCTTCTCCTACATAACTTCTGGAACCGTACCACACGATCTCCACGTCGTCTCTCTGAAGAAGCAGCCGCGCCAGCTCCGCGCCGGCATATCCTGTGGCCCCGATAATTCCAACCTTGATCATCCTTTTTCCTCCGTCCATACTCTGTCACAGTCCCAATGGTTCTCCCTGCGCCGATTCCCGGCGGACTCCCGCAGACAGGGACGCTATCCATTATAGTGATTTTCCCATTATAATGGAAGTCTTTTCTTTCATTTTTCGTATTTTCTTCCTTTTGTACAGCCTTCCGCGCCTTTGGAGCCGGTCTTCTGTACATTTCTCATAATTATACATTATTTATGAATATTATGCAACCACTATTTTTGTGTCCCTCTGCTGCTCCGGCAAGCCTTTCCCGGTTTATTTGCCTATATTTATACAATCCATAAAACTTTTTTATTTTCCTCTTGCATTTCTCTGCAACCTGTTGTATATTTATGAAAGTCAATTTCAAAGGAGGAAAACATTACATGAAAGAAAAAGTAATTCTGGCCTATTCCGGCGGCCTTGACACTACAGCGATCATCCCCTGGCTGAAGGAGCATTTCGACTACGAAGTCATCTGCTGCTGCATCGACTGCGGACAGGGCAACGAACTGGACGGACTGGAGGAGAGAGCCAAACTGTCCGGCGCTTCCAAGCTGTACATCGAGGACCTGGTGGACGATTTCTGCGACAACTACATCGTTCCCTGCGTCCAGGCAGGAGCCGTCTATGAGCATAAATATCTGCTGGGCACTTCCATGGCCCGTCCCGCCATCGCCAAGAGACTGGTGGAGATCGCCCGGAAGGAAGGCGCTACCGCCATCTGCCACGGCGCCACCGGCAAGGGCAACGATCAGATCCGTTTCGAGCTGGGCATCAAGGCTCTGGCTCCCGATCTGAAGATCATCGCTCCCTGGAGAATGACCGATATCTGGACCATGAAGTCCCGCGAGGATGAGATCGAATACTGCAGGCAGCACGGCATCCATCTTCCCTTCTCCGCCGACAACAGCTACAGCCGCGACCGGAACCTGTGGCACATCAGCCATGAGGGCCTGGAGCTGGAGGATCCGGCCAACGAGCCCAATTACGACCATCTGCTGGTCCTGGGCGTGACGCCCGAGAAGGCTCCCGACGAGCCGGAATACGTGACCATGACCTTCGAGGCCGGCGTTCCCACCAGCGTCAACGGCGAGAAGATGAAGGTCTCCGATATCATTAAGAAATTAAACGCCCTGGGCGGCAAGCACGGCATCGGCATCGTGGACATCGTGGAGAACCGCGTGGTCGGCATGAAGTCCCGCGGCGTCTATGAAACGCCCGGCGGCACCATCCTGATGGAAGCCCACGATCAGCTGGAGGAGCTGGTTTTAGACCGCGCTACCATGGAGGTAAAGAAGGATATGGGCAATAAGATGGCCCAGATCGTATACGAGGGCAAGTGGTTCACGCCGCTTCGCGAGGCCGTTCAGGCATTCGTGGAGTCCACCCAGAAGTACGTGACCGGCGAGGTGAAGTTCAAGCTCTACAAGGGCAACATCATCAAGGCCGGCACCACCTCTCCCTACTCCCTGTACAGCGAGTCCCTGGCGTCCTTCACCACCGGCGAGCTGTACGACCATCACGACGCGGACGGCTTCATCACCCTGTTCGGTCTGCCGTTAAAGGTCCGTGCCATGAAGATGGCGGAGCTTGAGAAGAACAAAAAATAAACCTCTTACCGGAAAAGGAGCTGCAGAAAATGTAACTCCTTTTCCTTTTTTTTCATAATAGCACAAACTTTCCGAATTTTATTGACACCCTTCTGGCAAATCTATATAATAATGCTCACTGGAAAATACGCTTCGCTTTACCGGCGGAGGAATTCCCCCCCTAGATCAGTCACCAGCTAATCGTACACCACATCACATCACAGGAGGGCTTTTTTATGAAAAAAGCAGCGTCACTATCGGCTCAGAAAGCATTGATCTTCTCGCTTCTGTTCACACTTTTCTTCATGGTACTTTCCGCCTGCATCCTACGCGACTGGGGGAATATCGACATTTATGAGACACAGCTGTCCACCCAGGCCGGGCACCGTCTGAACGTGCGCGTATTCCGTCCGGAATCCGCCACCGCGCAGACGCCGGCGCCGACGGTCATATTTACCCACGGCCTTACGGTCAATAAGGAGAGCTACTCCCAGTACGGACTGGAGCTGGCACGGAGAGGCTTCGTCGTTCTCCTGCCGGACATGCTGAACCACGGAGATTCCGAGATCACCGGACCGGAGGTCTTTCTGGCGCCGCCGCAGGTCAACGACGCCTCCGGCTCCTACGCGGCCGTACGCTACGCCGCGACGCTTGACTTCGTCGACAAGACGCAGATCGGCGTAGCCGGACACTCCGCCGGGGGACAGGCGTCCAATAACTGCGTGGTTCTGGACAACCAGGAAGGCGGTCAGACCATCTCCGCCATCTATCTGGTATCCTCCGATCCCTTCCTTAAGGACGCCGAGGGCAACTGGACGAATCTCTATGGTTCCCGGGATTTCGGTATCTACTATACCCGGTACGACCACGTTTATTTCCGCGGGGAAGGACCGGACGGCCAGCCCCTGCCTGTGCGGCAGTGGCTGAGCTCCGAAAGCGCAAAGTCTCTGTTCGCGTTCGGACAGTCTCCGGATGCGTTCGAGGGCGAAGCCGTGATCCCCGGCCATACCTATGTGAGTCAGATCGACGGCAGGGAGGCGTTCCGCCGCGTGAACGCCGCTTCGGAGATCCATCCGAAGCCCCAGGGCGGCTTCCACGCGCTGGCGGCTGTCTGCGATTTCTTCCAGGACGCCTTCGAAGCGCCCAACTACATCGCCGGAAGCAGCCAGAACTATCTCTGGCTGATCCTGAGCAATCTTCTGGGACTTTTCGGGGTTCTGGCCAGCTGCGTTTCCTTTATCGCCTGCCTGATGAAGCTTCGCTTCTTCGCAGACATCCGCAATGAGGAAGCGGCCGTGCTCCGTCCCGCTCCGGCGGACGTTCGGGGCCGGGTTCTGTTCTGGGTCCTGACCATTCTGAACTGTGTGTTCGCCTTCTTAAGCATTACCGGGATCTTCATGATGGGCTTCGGCTACTGCTGCCACACGGTCTTCGCACAGCAGACGACCAATATCTACAGCCTGTGGGCGCTATTAAACGGCCTGTTCATGCTCATTACGTCCTTCGTTTCCTACGCCCTTTACGGCCGTAAGAACGGAGCGTCCATGGCCGGCTGGGGGCTTAAGATTTCCGCGGCGGGCCTGATCAAAAGCGTCCTGGCCGCCGTCCTGGGCTGCGGGATCGTATTTGCGGTCGTGGCCGTGGCAAACCGGTTCTTCGCCGTGGACTTCCGGTACTACTTCTGGGGACTTAAGAATATCCCGGCAGAGAACCTGAAGGTGTTCTTCGCCTACCTGCCCGCCTTCCTGGTCTTCGGGCTGGCGGTGTCCATCGCGGTCAACAGCGCCTATCACTGCCGGATCGCCAATGAACCGGAATGGGCCAACGACCTGTTCTTCGCGGCCATGAACACCATTCCCGCCCTGGTCATCACCGTGATCGGTTATTCCCTGTACATGAAGAACGGGGTAAAGCCCTTTGTCTTCGGCTCCACCTATACCTACACCTATACGATCAACGCGATCCCGGTTTTCCCGGTCGCCGTGATCCTGATCCGCAGGCTGTTTAAGAAGTGCGGGAATCCCTATGTTCCGGGAATCATGATCGGGATCCTGCTCTGCTGGATGCAGGTGGCATATTCGTTTACCATGCACGCCAATATGTATTACGG
>CANQME010000179.1 GCA_947624815.1 uncultured Lachnospiraceae bacterium
GAATTTGACCGGGATCCCGACTATTCCGCTGGCAGCCTGCGTTTTGTAAGCGCGGTAAAACAACAGACAGCCTTCGACAGCTTAGGCGACACCGCTGCGGAAACAGCCGCCAAAACGGTAAACTCTCTGGAAAACGAATCTCTCAGCCGGATGTGGGAGGAAATCACAAATGAAGAATGCGCTTTTTGAAAGGACAGAGATAAGAATTCCAATATCTCTGTCCCAAAGAGGAGCGACCCCGTCAATGCCTTAACTAAATGACATTGGGGGTCGGCACCCTCCTTTTTTTGTTCCACCAAAAAATACAACTGCTGTCAATACGGCTCAACCGGCCACAGATTTTAGTATAGCCTGTTCCACAAAGCTATTAAGCGAAAGGCCGTTTGCAGTCGCCTGTATAACTGCCTGCTTATGCAGATCGGGCGATATACGCACATTGAAATTGCCCTTATAAGCCCGCTCTGGTTCTTTACCCTGTGCCGAACAAAGTTCCAAATAATCATCTACAACGCCGTGGAAATCTTCGATCAGTTCTTTGGCATTGGTCCCCTCGTACGAAAGCAGGCTCCGTATACCCATGACCTTGCCGTAGAACAGACCATCAGCCTCGGAGAACTCAACACTGCCCAAATACCCCTTGTATTCTACTGTATTGTTCACAATAACCCCTCCTGTTCCAGTGTTTCCAACAGTTGCTTAACTTGATAAGAAAGCAGCTCTTTACGCGGATGTAGCTTGTGCAGCAAGATTGGCGCATGATCCTCACTGATAAATGCCACGCGGGAACCGCTTGTTCGACCTTTATCTGAGCGCTGATAAGACAGATAACCCAACAGGGTTTCCGCTTCCTCGAACGTAAAATCTTTCGGCTTCGATTTCAGCCGTTTGATAAGCTTTTCTTTTTGTCCCATCTTGCATTCCTCCATCAATAATATATCACTTCGCGCAACAGAACGCAACTAAAATTAGTTGCATATCCATAATCTTCCTATTGACGCGAACGTATGTTCGATATATAATTGAACTATTCCACTTTAATGGGGGGCCTGAACATGCAAAAGAATTCGGATGCAGGGCCGTCATTGACGGTCTCAACCAGGAATTCAGACTGATCTATTACCTGGATGCCTGTAAATGGGTTATGATGATATATTGATGTCATAGTGTCCACAGAAAGGCCTGTGAGCTGCAAAACTGAACTTTTCCGTTGATCTATGGTATCGAAAACATAAGTTGAGGAGGATATGTATGCAATACGTCAAACTGAGCAGGTATATTAGCTATATCCTGCGTCACAATCCTGAAGCCGCAAGCGTCATCCTGGACGAACACGGCTGGGCAGATGTAGATGCGCTGATAGACGGAGTGTCGAAAACCCACCCCATCACCAGGGATGTGCTGGAGGAAATAGTGCGCACGGACGCCAAGCAGAGATACACCATCAGCAGCGACGGAACACGTATCCGGGCAAATCACGGCCACAGTGTAAAGGTGGATCCGGGGCCGGAGGAAACGGATCCGCCGGAATTCCTTTTTCATGGGACGGCGGAAAAAAACGTCGGGAGCATCCTTGAAAAAGGGATCCTGCCGATGGAACGGGTATATGTCCATATTTCGGAGGATATCGAAACGGCGATGGAGGTAGGCCGCCGCCATGGCAATCCAGTGGTGTTCAGGATCAAAAGCGGAGAGATGTACAGGGATGGGTTCCCCTTCTTCCGTTCTACCAACGGCCTATGGCTCGCCAGAGAAGTGCCGCCGCTTTATTTGGAGCTGCTGAAAGACCCGTACACCGAATCTAAGGAGTAATGACTAAAGATGATCTATATAACCGGCGACTGCCATGAAATGAGCGTATTCTTTATGAGATAGATATCCTGTACGAGGATATCATAAGGATCCAGTAACGACAGGGGAGACAACTGAACTATCTTCTCTTAATAGAAAGAGAATACCTATTGACAAGGCTGGCCATGTACACTATTGTGTACATAGAAGGTGCTATTTATGCTCAATACCAGTGCGACCAATTTCCGAAAAAACTTGTTTGCTATGCTGAATACGACCATCAAATACAATGAACCCATCAACATCTCCACCAAGGACGGCAATGCTGTCGTGCTGAGCCAGGAAGACTATGAGGGCCTGATAGCAACGGCGGAACTTTCCGCCGACCCGCAGATGAAGCAGAAGATCCTTAATGGCCTGCACACGGCCCTTGACGACTGCGTGCCGGGGGATGAGGTGACATGGTGAAGTACAGCATCGTCTATACCAAAACCGCTGTCAAGGATATCCAAAAGCTGAAGGCTACCCATCTGGATGCCAGGGCAAAGGCTCTTATCGACCTGCTGCGGGAAAACCCTTATCAGACACCGCCCACATATGAAAAGCTGGTCGGCGCCCTGAGCGGGGCCTATTCATCCATTATCAGGATATTTGTAAATGGGTCTTGATGATATAATACACAAAAAAGATAGGCCCAAGATTCCGAGAGCCTATCTTAAAATGTGAACTAATACCACAGCAGGAAAAGAAACTTAATTGCCTCTTTTTACTTGTCAAGCGGAACTACAGCAAGTGTCTTCCCCAGCGGGGCTAATACTTTTAAAATCGTATCAACCTGTGGGCTGGTACTACCCTTTTCCATACGGGCTATGACCGGCTGTTTTACTCCGCTCAATTCTTCAAGCCGTTTCTGGCTTATGCCCTTTTCCTTTCTGGCCTTGATGAGTTCCCCGATAAGAGCTACTCTCAAATTGCTTTCTGCTATCTCCTCCGGGGTATAGAGTTCTCCCCGCACTTCGTCCCAGCTATGCCCTATTGCGCTATTCCTGCTCATATTCAACGCCCCTCTCTATAAGATCTGCCAACTCCCGCTTCGCCTGTGCAATCTCCCTTGCCGGGGTTTTCTGCGTCTTCTTCATAAAGCTATGGAGAAGGACATAGCCCCCATCATGCCATGCCACAAAAAATATTCGGTCCCTGAGAGGTCTAAGCTCCCAAATCTCCCCGTCAAGATGCTTTATATATGGTTCTCCGGCTTGCGTCCCATATTGGCTCAGTATCTCGATATAGTCATTTATCTTACCAGCCTTTATTCGGCTGTCCTTATCCTTCTTGTGGGAAAGCTCCCGTAAATAGTCCAGCACCGGCTCATTCCCATTCCTATCTCGATAAAAAAATATCTTATGCAAGCTTAGCTTTCCCCTTTCTCACTATTATTATACTCAAAAGTTATTATCTGGTCAAGTACTTTTGAGTTATCATTCTAAGTAGAGCGGATTTTCTCTGTTTTCTCACCATTCATGCCGTTTGGCATACGGCGGTTCAACTTAGTCTTAAAGTATGACGCACGTTATAGAGTAGTGCTTGTCATATTCGGCAAGTGTCTGCTCATCAATCGTTAATTCGTTATGTTTTTTCATGGAACCTCGAAATCAATGCTTCCCGACTATAACCGCAACGGTGTAACCCCGATTCGCTAATATAAGAGAAAAGGAAAGCAGAACAAATCTGCCTTCCAATTTCTCAGTATCAATCTCCATTCCGCCGCCTTTCAGTTGGCGGAATGGAGATTGATATGGCTCAAAAGATTCTGCTACTGGAAGCCGTTTTAGAATAGCTGTTTCTACTTTATCTAATAAATCACTTGCAGCTCTCGGATTTTTTAATTCTTCCGCAATATAAGTTATCTTTTCATCAAGATCCTTATAAAATAGCGGAAGATATCTTAATCTGTATCTTTCATCTCGCATCCATCTTCCTCCGCAAGTTTCCAAAAACTTCCTCATGACTCATGCGGGCGCTGCTTTCCTCTGCTATTTTATCTGCTCTATCCAAAGCAAGTTCAACACTATCCGTTAGTTTGGAATATTCCTCCAAACTAATCACTACCATAGTCCCATATCCGTTTTTTGTTAAATAAACTGGTTCTCCTGCATTTACGATTTTTTCAATATCAGGAAATTTGTTTCTTAAATCCGAAACAGGTCTGATCTGCAACATTCCCAACACTCCTTATCAAAATTTTATCTTAATTTTATCATCTTCTGTATTATACCAAACTATACCTTAAAAAGTAACTTCACTTCACAATGCGACGAATGTTTTTTTCAAATTAAAAATGGCGAAGTGCTTATCGTAACACTCCGCCGAAAGCCTAACCGATTTGAGCAAAGAATGCTTGGTTAGGTCTGCTTTACTATTTTATGCAGCTCTACTGCCATTTATACACTTAAATGCGCTTTCCAATCCGCTGGAAGATTCATTGCTGTAAGACTGACTACACCAATATTATTTTGAATCAGCTTATCAAAATCATCTACAAATACTGTCCACTCCTCATTAGATGATCGCAGATACTTCATCGCCAGTAGGATTTGATACAAACCATTATGTATCGGCGGTGGTGTGACTTTATCAGCATCCAGAATTTCCGGTGTCGTATGTATTGTGCGATTGTAAATTCTGGAATTATGAGCACACATATTACGCAATACTGAAACGCCCTGTATCCATGAAGCAAGCATTTTTTGTGATGGATTTACCAAATTCCCTTTTTTCGATTTATATTGGTAATTAGCCGCCAATATAGAATACGAACTTCCAGT
>CANQME010000180.1 GCA_947624815.1 uncultured Lachnospiraceae bacterium
TGCGCCTTTGCCATAAAAATGCAATTCCTCCATATCTTGTTAGTCTCAGACTATTATACACACAAATTGTGGGATTTTGCAAGCAAAACCATTCGTTTTCCCATTTTGGCGGGCCGTGCGGCCCCCACGGTCACCCTGCCGCCGCGAAGAACAACCGTTTCGGAAACGCGCCGGTTTTCGGAAGGATTGCTGCCGGTTTTCGGAAGGATTGCATTGACTTTGCGGCAATATACCGCTAAAATGAATGGTATCAACGATGTTTCCTGCATAATATGACCGAATTATGACAGAAAGGAGCGAATCACATGAAAGATCCAAACTGCGGCTACTGCGTAGGAGGCGCGCCTCTGGCGGCCTTCGGAATCAAGATCTGCGACCTTAGCGTCTCCCAGCTTATCCTCTTCAAGGAGCAGTCCCATCCGGGCCGCTGCATCGTGGCCTACAAGGATCACGTCAGCGAGATCGTCAACATTTCCGACGCGGATCGCGACGCTTTCTTCGCCGACGTCTGCCGGGCCGCGAAGGCCATCCACGCCGCCTTCCATCCCGACAAGGTCAACTACGGCGCCTACGGCGACACCGGCTGCCACCTCCATATGCACCTGGTCCCCAAATACAAGGACGGTTACGAATGGGGCGGCGTCTTCGCCATGAACCCCGGCGAGAAATTCCTGACCGACGCCGAATATGAGGAAATGATCGCGAAGATCAAAGCGAACCTGTAAGCGGGCCGTCTGAAGCCCGGTATCCGAAGCGTCCTGATCTAAGCGAGGATGTTCGCGGAGCGCCTGCCGGAAACAATTTGAGCAAATACGGAAAAAGGAAGCTTTCTGCGCCAGTTCTATCAGAAAGCTTCCTTTTATTTTCTTGCAGGCAGCGCGCCGGCGCCGTCCTTTGATCTCACAGAAACTCTACGCTCCCATCCTCCAGATGATACAGGGCGCCGCAGACCTTCAGTCCGTGTTCTTCCTCATGCCGGATCTCCAGGCTTTCCTCGATGATCTGCAGGCTGTGCCGCACATTCAGGCAGCACGCCCGATAATCGTCGGTCTCGTCGCCGATGGCCTTGCGGATCTCGTCGGTGATGAACTTGATGTAACCCGACGGATCGTGGTTGATCGCCGCGTCCACGGCTCCGCAGTGGTTGTGCCCAAGCACGACCACCAGACGGCTCCCCAGATGCTCCGCCGCGTATTCCACGCTTCCCAGCTGATGATTGTCCATCACATTTCCGGCCACACGGATCACGAACAGATCCCCGATGCCGGCGTCAAAGATACTCTCAGGGATCACCCGCGAATCGGAGCATGTGATTACGATCGCATAGGGAGTCTGTCCCTCCTTAAGCGTCTGTTCCCGCCGTTTCTGCGAGATATCCCCTCCGCCTGTCTCCGCTCTGAGGTAGCGTTCGTTCCCTTCCTTCAGCCTCTTAAGCGCCTCGGCCGCCGTACATGTTATTCCGTTCATTCTGCATACCTCCCCATTTATTCGGATGATCCTGTCTTCCATGCGGCCCCCGCAGCACGAAATGCAACGCGAAAAAGAAAAAACCTAGTAATTCTAGGTTTTTCGCAAGCGCGTGACGGGAATCGAACCCGCCTCTTCAGCTTGGGAAGCTGACATTCTACCAATGAACTACACACGCATCGTCTTAAAGACAATATTGATTATACCACACTTTTCGGATATTGCAAGCACCAAATTGCAGTTTAAGGGGCCACCAAATTGCAGTTTAAGGGGCCGGCCGCGCGGCCGGCCCCTTATCTCACGATATCTGCTTCCCCGGCTTTACGATCAGGCTGACCGCCAGATCAAGCTCCTCCTCGTCCAGCCGGTACTGCTTCAGAAGCGCCGGGCCGCAGCTGTTGGAGCCAATGCCGTTCTGCCGGTAGTCGATGCAGAGCACCGTGCTGCCGCAGGGCTGAAGCTCATAGTTATGGGCCTTTGCAGCCAGCTCCTCCTGGGTGTAGACGGAGGCGTTGAAGGAGAAGGTCTTCTCCCCTGCGAAAGTCAGCTCCGCGGCGGATCCCGCCAGCTGCACATAGTCGCAGTCATAATGGCTGCCGTTCTCCTGGGGACGGATATAATCCTCGTGCATCCCCTCCACCGACGACACGAAACGGCTGTGGCGGCCGGAACGGCATTTGTCGATATAGCTTTCCGCCGGACCGATGCCGTAGTAAGTGACCCAGCGCAGCTCCTTCGGCAGGAACAGGCGCAGTCCGAACCGCGGAAGCATCGGGAATTCCGTGTCCCGTCTGCCGTGAATACGGATATCGATCCGGCCGGACGGACGAACCGTCCACTCCGCGTCCACCTCGATCATCCGCTGGATATAGACAGCCGAGACGGACAGTCTCGAGCGGATCACAACCGCCCCGTCTTTCGCCTTCCAGTTCGTCTCATACGCCCGGGACGACGCCTTATCGTAGCAGGCTTCGTACCATTTCTTCTTGATATTCCGGTCGTTGTCCGTCGGCGCGCGCCAGATATTATACTCCATGGGCCGGTCCAGAAGGGACTTGCCCTGATACTCCATCGCAGCCCAGATACCGGTCAGCTTATTGTAGGTGTAAGTGAACTCTGCCCCGGCGACATACAGGTACCGGTCGTCCTCCGTCACAGAGACCGCAGCAGTCCCAACAGCCGCCGCAGAACCAACTTCTGTGCCGACCGTCTCCGCTGCAACGCCAACAGCCGCCGCAGAACCGGCTTCCGTTCCAGCCGTCTCCGCTGCAACGCCAACAGCCGCCGCAGAACCGGCTTCCGAACTAACCGTCCCGGCCGCAGCCCCGGCAGCCACCGAAGCCCCAGCCTCCGCCGCCTCTGCCCCGATTCCGGCCGTGCCTTCCAGAAGCGCCACGGCGGTCTGGTTCCTGCCGTCCGCGTTCTCCAGCGGGATCTCGTCGAAGCCCAGCTCCGTGCCCGCCTTCAGAAGGCCGGCGTCCTTGCGCAGCTTGTAGAACATCCGCAGATAGCATTTTCCTTTCTCCGGAACGGTCAGAAGGCTCAGCGTCACCGCATTCTCCCCGTGGGGAGCGATCCGCGGCAGAAGCAGGCTTCCCTCCGCCAGGATCTTCCCGTCGCAGTCCACCTCGTAGACCAACTTCACATAGTCCGCCAGATCGACGAAATCCATATAATTGTGCAGCACCGCCGTCCGCATCTTCTGATCGAAGCTTACGACCCGGGCCGGCCGGTATACGTTCTTGTATTCCAGAAGTCCCGTATGGGGCTTCCGGTACGGATAGACCAGACCGTCCATGCAGAAATTGCTGTCGTGGGGATATTCGCCGTGGTCGCCGCCGTAGGCGTATTTCGTGCGGCGGTGCAGATACGCCGCATCCCCGGTCCGGTTCGCGTACCGCTCATCCTCCCACTCTCCCATGTCGATGGCGTGGTCGCACCACTCCCAGACGAATCCGCCGCAGGCGCCGTCGTACTGATGGAACACCTGGAAATAATCCTCCAGATCGCCGGGTCCGTTGCCCATGGCGTGGCTGTATTCGCACTGCACGAAGGGCTTGTCCGGATTCGCGGCAAAGTACGCATGCATCTCGTCAATGCTGGCGTACATCCGGCTGAACAGATCCAGGTTCGAGTAATCGTTCTTCCGGTCCCCGTCGGCGTAGCGGGCGCTTTCGGATCGATTCGTCGCCGGTCAGCGTGGTCTCGAAATCCTGCGCCGCGAGGATGCCGGATATCAGCCTGGTCGTGGTCCCGCTGTTTCCGCAGTCCAGGACCTCCGACGGCGCCTTAAGCCCCCGCAGCCCGCGTCCGTACACAGTGACGGTCCCGTCGCTTCCGCGCGTGATCTCCACGCCCATGTTCCGGAAACAGGAGATGGTCGAGAGGCAGTCCGCGCTCTCGAGAAAGCCCGTGATCTCGGTGCGGCCCTTTGCGATCGAGCCGAACATGATGCTGCGGTGGGAGATCGATTTGTCGCCGGGGACCTTCAGCTCCCCGCGCATGTTTCTGGCAGGTCTTATGATCATAGATGATTTCCTTTCCTTCCCGGCAGTTCCTTTATTTCGTGAGCGTATAATTGTATCCTTTTAACAGGGAATAGGCCGCCGCCTGCGACTCGCCGTCGTAGAAGCAGACACGCAGAGCGCCCTCGCCGTATTCGCGGTTGTGGTTTAGGCCGATGTCCTTGATGTTGATCCCGCTTCCGGCCAGGATCGCGGAGATGATGGAGATCGAGCCGGGCTGGTCCACGACGTCGACCGAGAACGAGTATTCCGGAACGACCGGTCCGCGGTTCCGGTCCGAAAGAGTGCTGCGGTATTTGCCGGATTCCTCAAAGAGGCGGTGGATCGCGTCGCCGTCATGCCGGTCGAGATCGCCGTAGACCGTCTCCAGCGATTCGATATAGCGGCGCAGGAGCACCTTGATGTTTTCCGCGTTCGTCATGCAGATCTGTT
>CANQME010000181.1 GCA_947624815.1 uncultured Lachnospiraceae bacterium
GGAAAGCCCGAAAATACGGGCTATACCGACATTTAAGAACTTCTAAAGAGATAATCAAAATTCCTATCTAATTTTATATTAAAAATACGTTTCTGCAAGCTGTTATATTACTGTGCGGATATTTTGGCGGCATCATCCATACTTTCCATAAATAAGGAAAGGGGGAGAACCGCCATGAAAAAAACAGCGTTCCGTTATGGGAAAAGAGCAATCTCACATTGGAAGAGGCTGCAGCATACAGCGGCATCGGAGTAAACAAGCTGCGGCAGCTCTCTGATGACGAAGGATGTCCGTTCGTTCTTTGGGTCGGAAATAAGCGTCTGCTGAAAAGAAAAAAGCTGGATGAATTCCTTGAAAGTTCGTATTCTATTTGACTTACGGTGGCTCCATGGCCACGTTATTACGCGTTCGCCGATGGAGCCACAACTATTTTTGACAATTAGAGGAAGTTTGTGATGTAAAAAGTGGCATGGATATGATACAATGAAGGTGTCATATCAAGGCTCTTTCCATCACGGAAAGGAGTTTGGCAATGTCCGAAAAGCGTAAAGATAATAAAGGAAGAATCCTGCGGACAGGAGAGAGCCAGAGAAAGGATCTGAGTTATCAATACCGGTATACTGATATTCAGAAAAAGCGGCGTACTGTTTATGCTTCCGATTTAAGAGAACTGCGGGAGAAAGAAAAAGAAATCCAGAGGCAACTTGATGATGGGATTGATTATGCAGCCGGAAAGGTTACTGTAATAAAGCTGTTGGAGCGATATATCAGTTTGAAGCAAGGTGTGCGTTATAACACTAAAGTTGGCTATAATTTTGTGTTGAATTTGGTAAAGAAAGAAGATTTTGGATATCTTCAGATTCGGGATATAAAAGTATCAGATGCTCAAAAGTGGATTATGAAACTCCATGACGACGGGAAAGGCTATAGCACGATCACCAGCGTCAGGGGCGTTCTCAAGCCGGCGTTTCAAATGGCATACAATGAGGATATTATCCGTAAGAATCCATTTGATTTCAAGCTGGTTGATGTTGTGCCAAATGATTTGAAAAAACGCATTGCTTTGACTGATGAGCAGCAAAAAATTTGGATGGAGTTTATCCGTGAGGATAAAACTTATAAAAAGTACTATGATGAATTTGTGGCCCTATTGGGAACTGGTATGCGAGTCAGTGAATTTTGCGGTTTAACGAAAAGTGATCTTGATTTCCAAAACCGGAGAATTAGGGTTGATAAGCAGCTTGTTAGAGAACGGGGCGGAAAGTATTATGTAGAGAAAACTAAGACAGAATGCGGCATCCGTTTTGTTCCTATGACAAATGATGTGTGTCGGAGTTTGAAGAATATCCTTGCTAACCGTTCAAAATTAAAAACAGAAATGATTGTGGACGGATATAGCGGTTTTTTGCTGATGGACAAGAATGCTCATCCAAAAGTGGCGCTGCACATTGAGAATGAGATGCGGTGGGCGATGAAGAAGTATAAAAAGCTGCATCCGGACCAGCCTCTGCCGGATATCACCCCGCATGTGTTCCGGCACACCTTTTGTACGAATATGGCAAATGCTGGAATGGACATCAAGACCTTGCAGTATCTGATGGGACATTCTGATGTGGGGGTTACACTGAATGTTTACACCCATGCCAGTTATGACCGGGCTGCTGAACAGATGACAAAAATCGTTGATTTTGAGCAGCTGGAAAAGCTGGAAAAGCTAAGAAAATCAAGTTGATTTTATACCGGTTTGTTACACCATTTTTTACACCATTTGCCCGGGAATTTGCGTAGATTTGCGGAGAATTACGTGGATTTGAGGCAAAACAGAAAATCAGAGAAAAGCGCCGAAAAGCCCGAAATATCGGGATTTGCAGGCTTATGAAGGGATATATTTGAGATGGTAAAAATACTATTTATATGCCATGGCAGTATTGGATGAGTCGATGGAGCCTGAAGATTTCAATAATGCAGTTTCGGAGATCATAAAAGACTTAGACAGCAATAAGATCGAAGCAGACAGGAAGACCAGACTTGTTTCTGCTCTTGGATCAAAACTGAAAGATGTCCATGGGCTTAAGTTAGAGGAGAAAGATGGTGTAAAGACAACAGACGACAGCATTTTTGTGGCGATTGGACTTACCTCATATGATGATAAAGGCACAACTGTCACGCTGGGGTTGAAGAGCAATGTCGCAACATCAGGCAATGCAAGCCGACTGGGTGAATTCACGGTCGAAGTTGAAGCTGGTGGCCAAACATATAGCAAGCTTAAAGTTCCGGTAGAGATTACCGTCACGCTGCCTGCGGATCTGGTTGCATCGATGGCCAATGCAAGCAAGACCTATACATTGAAGATCGGCGGCGAAGAGATTCCGTTCGAGCTTGATGAGTCGAATAATATGATCACCTTTACAACGGATACGTTAGGACGGTTTATTATCACTGAGAAGACGGAAGTGGAACCGGATCCGGAACCGGAACCCAAGCCAGACACGAAACCGGATCCAGAACCGGAACCCAAGCCAGACACGAAACCTGAGCCAGAACCCGATCCCAAGCCGGATACGAAACCCGAACCAGAACCTGAGAAGAAGCCTGACAGACCTTCCTCAGGCAGCTATGGAACCGTATCCGGAGGAAGCGGAAGGAAAACGCCGGCTAACCGGAACGCTTCCGGATCGTGGGTTCTTGATGCCAGGGGCTGGTGGTTCAAGTATACGACAGGCGGTTATCCGGCCAACAAATGGGAGATGGTCAAGAACAAGTGGTACTATTTCAATGCTGACGGGTATATGGTGACCGGATGGCAGCTGATAGGCAATGCATGGTACCATCTGGACGACGTAAACGGAGACATGACCACAGGCTGGTACCAGGATTCGACGGACGGGAAGTGGTACTACCTTGATGCCAACGGCACAATGAAGACCGGCTGGCAGCTGATCAAAGGCAATTATTATTATCTGTCACAGGATACAACTGCTTCGACCTATGCATTTGATGCGACAACACAGAAGTGGGTGTATTCCAAAACAAAGGCAAGGCCGTACGGATCCATGTATGTCAATGAAGTTACCCCGGATGGTTACACCGTGAACGCGGGCGGCGTGTGGGTGAAGTAAAGAATATTATTTATGGGCGGGAGTGCGGATGCGCTTCCGCCTTTTTCTGCATTATTAATCGTTGAGTCTTTCTCTTTGCGGCAGTATACTGATAATAGAATGAGGCGCAAAGCAGGAGGAGATATCATGATCGATGATAAGATTGTAATTGATTTTGAAATCCAAAAGACATTGCAATATTATGAGGATTCGATGTTTCTTTTCTGATCTCAGAATTAATCCATCTATCGTATTCCAGACCCCATGGTGTCCTTCTTAACCAATGGCTGCCGTTATTATGGCTGCAGATCGTAAGAGATTGGCATGAATGGGATCGACAGTCATAGCTTATGTATATGGATATAATAATTATACTGGATCAGATTTTTTTGCACCCCGTTGCGGCAGCGGCATATTAATAAGATGTATCGAAGGGGGAAAAACAGGTTTGTTTTGAGACGGGAAGTCGATCGGCCCAAGGATGCCTGCGGTGAATTCGGCTGAAGGCAGGGGGTGAACATTGTGCATCCTGCAGTGGACCGGTTGGATGATAGGGAGATATCTATAGGGTGACGGAGGTAGCCTTCGAGGGGAACCCATATTCGGTGAGTATATGGCTGCATACCGGGAAGGGTGCCCTGCTTTATAAATACAGTTTATAAAAACAGTTTATTGCAGAATACCGCCCCACGAAAAAACCTAGTATTTTCAATGGCTCGTGGGCATTTTGAAAATCGCGAAAGGTGAGCAAAATGACGTAGTCCTATCTTTAATTTCTTTGCTTTGCTTCGGCAAAGCTTTTAAGAAAGTCGAGGACGGATTCGTGGATCAATTTCTGACCAACGAAGACGACTCCGTGAAGGCGGCGAAGAAACGTCTTGCCTTTTAGAAATTGCTCCGTGCATATGCTGCGGACTAGCGTAGAGCATAGTTCTTGTGAGGTCTATTATCCTGCCCTTTCCCGCTGCATCCTTTCCCTATATTCTGTAGGCGAAATCCCCTCCATTTGCCGGAACACCCGGCAGAAATAACTGAAATTGTTAAATCCGACTGCCGCCGAGACTTCCTCCACTGATATACTATCCAGATACAGCATCGCCTTTGCCAGAGCAATGGTAAACGGTAGACAGGATGTACCTAGACTGTTGAGAGGAGACATGGGATAATAGACTATATTTCTATTATGAAGTAT
>CANQME010000182.1 GCA_947624815.1 uncultured Lachnospiraceae bacterium
CGAGCATTGGTATTACTTTGATCTGAACACTGCCCAGGCGTATGTGCAGGAAGACGGCGAGAAGTATATCAACGGCAAATGGTATTCCTTTGGTGAGACCGGAGATCCCGCGGCACTCCGTGAGGGATGGTCTGCATACAGCGGATATCCGAAGGCATCGACTGCAACGCCTCCTGTTGAAGATGCTGACATTTACAATTATGTGAATGGTTCTCAGGGATACGGCTGGGTATACACGTCTACCCGTTACAATGATGATTATGACTGCTTTGACAAGGCCCATGCAGAGACCCTGAACGGAAGCCACTGGTATTATCTGGTTACCTATAGGGACGAAGATGCTAATGGTACAGGATATGTGGTACGTTCTATTCCGTTCAATGCAGGAACCGGCGTACAGGCAGCCAAGTCCATCAACGGAAAGATCTACCTGTTCGAAGGCAGAACCGGACGTATGATGTATGGACTTCAGAAAGTAAACCTGGATGAAGCCTCCAGAACAGCTCACAAGGGCTATGATTGGGAATCTATTAACGCACAGGCCGGGACGCCGTTTGCAAATACTGCTATAGCTGAACTCGATAGTGGTTATTACTTCTTCAATAATCCGGAGAATGCGAAGGCATCCAACGCCGGACAGATGGTAACTGGCAGAGTGACCATTTATGACGAGGAGAATACAGTCACCAATTATTACAGCTTCGCCAAGAAGGCTACAAAGTATACCATTTATGTTTATGACTATGCTAACAAGAAATTTGTAACAGCTAGTGATATGGCCATTGCGGACAAAGAATTAACAAAGGATGAATTCGCAAAGCTGACGGAAAATGATCCTGAATACTGGCGCTATTATTGGAGAAGCGCTCAGGGTCAGGCATATACCTACGCGATTGCTGATGGCACACTTTATGGCGCAGATGGCAAACGTATCCAGGCTGAGGATGGCAATACCTATACATTAGTTAATGGCAGTGGTATTTGGTATCTGAAGGGCAGCAGCGCTTATATTATTCCGGACGGTGTACGGCTTGTAGTTAGCAACAATGGCCGTGTTAAGACTTCCGGTACTGTAAAGATCGATGGCGAAACATACGTGATCAACAGCACGACGCTGAATGCTACTCTGAAGGCAAATTAATCTGGTATTGATCCAATAGGACGACAGATGTCCTGGGAGAAGAACCCCCGGAATCCTTTCCGGGGGTTCTTCTATACTGGAACAGTTTGCATGTCTATTTCCAGAACGGGCTGTTATAGGTTATATCTATTGCACATATAAGATATTTTCGCCCTGCCTGTATGGAAGTTCATGTTGTATCATATATGAGGAGAGAATATTAATGTACAGAAAAAATCTATGCTGCATAGTGACAGCCATGGCCATCATAGTCTCAGCGACATCCTGCTCCCCCTCCCGTCCTGCCTCCGACGGCCCTGCTGAACCGCCAGCGGATGTGGTAGCGGCAGCTGCCAGCAGCGAAGCAAATGTGCCGCAGGGCGACCGGAACCCGGAGGTTACTGAACCAGGGCTGGATATCCTAATCGTATTCCGGGGTAATGACAACAGTTCGTCTCTGGAGAGGGTTATGAGCTATACAGAAACAGTGGATGAGCAGGTCATTGTTGATAAGCTGATCGAATACGGTGTTCTGGAGGATGGAACAGATATCCTTTCGTTTGAGATCACGGAAGAAGGTAATTCCACCGCAGAGTCAGAGACTGAAAGTAACGGACCAATGGGAGGCGGGGCCACGACACGCATTGGCCACCTGGATCTCTCGAAATTGCCGGAAACGCCCGATGAAAACAGTGAAAATGTCCTTTTAAACTGCATCGCCGGGTCATTCATGGAGGACTTCGCTCTTGACGGACTTCAACTATCAGTCAACGGGGAGCCATATTCAGACGAACTGTTAACAATAAACATGAAGTATAAGAATGTTACAGAAGGATAGCGGTTTTCCTCTGGTTAAGACATTCGTTGCTAAAATACAAGAACCGGGCAGGAAGCAGTTCATACCAAGCCTCCTGCCCGGTCATTTTTGTATATAGATATGGTCTTAATCATTCTTCTGAGACATTTTTATATTTCATATTCATAGTCAGTGGACTGTCAGAATACATTTCGCCATTAACCGATAATTCGAGCCCGTCAAGCGCAAAATTTTCCATGAAGGATCCGGTAATACAGTTCAGAAGGATCTGTTTTTCATTCTCATCGGCGGTTTCCGGAAGCATGGATAGATCCAGGTGGCCGATACGTGTCGAGGCCCCTCCTCCCATTGGACCGCTGCTTTCAACTTCAGAATTCGGATCTGCTTCTTCCGAAATTTCAAATGAAAGAATATCCGTCCCTTCCTCCAGCACGCCGTATTCGATCAATTTATCCACGATAACCTGTTCATCTACAGACTCAGCGAAACTCGTGACACGTTCCAAACTGGTACCGTCACTGCTACGGAAGATGATCAGGATATCGAGGCCTGGCTCAGTAACCTCCGGGTTCCGGTCACCTGGCGGTACATTCGCTTCGCTGGTGGCAGCTGCCGCTACTACATCCGCGGGCGGCTCAGCAGGGCCGTCGGAGGTAGAGCGGGAAGGGGAGCAGGCTGTCGCCGAGACTGCGACAGTTACGGCTGTCAACATACACCATAGAGTTTTTCTGTCCATAATATAATCTCTCCTCATATATGACACATCATGAACTTTCGTACAGACAGTCAAAAAACCGTCTTTTTATATGCAAATGGATAACTAGCTGACCCATATCTCACATATGTAATGGAAAGTATCCCTGTACAGAACGAACCCCCGGAAAGGATTCCGGGGGTTCGTATCCCAGGACATCTGTTGTCCTATTGGATCAGCAGATATTAGTTTGCTCTGGCGGTCGCATTCAGCGTTGTGCTGTTGATGTCGTAAGTTACACCATCGATCTTCACAATACCGGAAGTCTTGACACGGCCATTGTTGCTTACAACAAGCTGAGTACCCATCTCGATCTCGTAAGCATTGCTGCCCTTGAGATAATACCATCCGGGCTCCTTGATAGTTACTAATGCATAGGTGTTGCCATCCTCAGCCTGGATACGCTTGCCGTCTTCACCATAAAGGGTTCCGTCAGCAATTGCTCTCGTAAAGGCCTTGCCCTGCTGAATGTAGCGATTGCAACGCCAAAAATCTTCTTTAACCCGTTTTGCAATTTCTTCTGCAGTGGCATTCGGATTCGCTGCCAGAATCTCTGCCTTAATCTGATCTGCTCCGCTTACATACAGATTATTATCTTTCTTCTCCCAGTTTCTCTCATAAGTGTACCTGGTATAGGTTGTATTCTTCTTGGCGAAGCTGTAGTAATTCGTTACAGTATTCTCCTCGTCATATACGGTCACCTTTCCGGTTACCATCTGTCCGGCGTTGGAGGCCTTCGGGTTCTCCGGATCATTGAAGTAGTAATAACCAGCATCCAGATGAGTTACTGCAGAATTCATGAAAATACCATTGGCGTTCGTAACGTCGTGTTTCCATCCTTCCAGAGACGGAGTACCACCATCTACAGTATTTTTCACTTCTACAAGACCATATACCATACGTCCCTTGTTATCAAACAGATAGGTCTTGCCATTGATGGACTTGGCAACCTGGTCAAACTTTCCGCCTTCGTTGAAGGGGATGGAACGGGTCACCTTATCGTCATCTCTGTAGGTAATCAGATAGTACCAGTGGCTTCCGTTAAGGGCGTCCCTGTGTACCGGATCGAAGCAATCGCCATCACTGTCGGAACGAGCTGCGGTATATACCCAGCCATATCCCTGAGAACCATTCACATAGTTGTAAATGTCAAGCGTGGTATCCGGAGGCGTCGCAGGAGATGCAGTTACGCCGGGAAGATATCCGCTGTATGCTGTCCATCCCTCACGGAGATCGCCTTCATCATTAAAGGAATACCATCTGCCATTGATATATTTCTCTCCGTCTTCCGTCACTAATGCCTGTGCGGTACTGAGGTTGAAATAATACCAGTGCTCCGTCGCGCTGTCCGGGCAGACATGATCCTGGGGTACAGGAAGCTTCGCCCAACCGGTTCTTGCCCATCCTTCATTTTCGGATCCCAGATAGTAGATAACAGCGCCGCCGTTCTTCTTAACATCATCCGGCTTGTACCAGCCGCTGATCATGTAACCGTCTTCGTTGAATACGAAAAGGTTCTCGCCGCCGCTCCATTTCAGCTTCGCAGTTGTGCAAACATCACCCTGGTCAGCCTTTACTGCACGGCCGTTGG
>CANQME010000183.1 GCA_947624815.1 uncultured Lachnospiraceae bacterium
GTGACCGAGGGCAAGTACATCTACTTCGAGGAAAGCTACGAGGACGTTTTCGTGCTGAACAAGAAGAAGGACGCCCTCCAGTTCGTCGTCGAGGCGGGGGAATAATCGGCTCTGACCGTATAACGCTGTTTCCCGGCGATCAGAGCCCGTTAGGTGAGACAGTCAAGGTTAAGGACATGATAGCTGACGGCGCAAAAGTGGCGGCTGACGGCAGCGTCACCGCCACTTTCTACAACGTCGCAAGTTTCCCGGAATTTAATCCGGGGGATTTGGCTGAACAGTCCGGCTATTATTTCCCCTTTAAGCTCACCGGCATTACGGGAACAACTATGACTTTGAAGAAAAACGGTGTTGAGCGTGAGGACAAGAAAGGCATAGCTTTTGACCCGGAGATCATTATCCGGCTGACCGGCAAAACGGATACGCTGGAAATCACTGTGGACGATAAGCTGTGTATCACCCTGTCCTTTGCAAACTCCACTTTCTCTGCGGGAGCTGCGCCCGCGATGCTGGCGGCAAAGGCTACACAGGCGGTGCGTAAGACTACGACCAAACGGAGAGCTGCAAAGTCATAGAGAGGGAGGGATTGTTATGACGTATCTAACCTACGATGAGTACAAGGGGTACGGCGGCAACCTCTCTGAACAGGATTTCACGCTGGCCGAATTTAAGGCCCGAAAGAGGATCGACTACCTGACGGATTCCAGAGTACAGCACATGGCAGAAGTCCCGGAGGCGGTCAAGCTGTGCATCATGGCGCTTATCAAAGTGGACGGAAAAATCGGTGTGGACGCGCTGGCGGATAAACCGCTCCTGGCGTCCTATAACACTGACGGCTATTCCGAAAGCTACGGCAGCGCCGAGGCGCAGATCGCCGCCCTCCAAAAGAGCGCGGATTCCACCATCCGGGAAATGCTATACGGTGAACAGGATGATTTCGGTGTGCCTCTCCTGTATAGGGGGGTGTATCCGTATTGAAACTGTGCAATGAAACCGTAACTGTGTTCAATGCGAGGCTGGATCAGGAAAAGGGCTATGACGTGTATATCCCCACGGTGATTACTGGCGTGTCCTGGTTCTGTGAGATAGCCTCTACCGTGGATTCCTCTGGCCTGAAAGCGGCGAATAAGTATCACATCCGTATCCCTGTGGATGCGGACTTTTCCGGCAAAGCGTATGCGGACCCGCTGGCCTACGCTGCGGGGGATGCTGACAGTCTTTTCACTCTGAAAACTGGTGACATTATCGTTAAGGGCGCTATCGAGGAAAGCGGGCTGAAACCCGCTGACCTGCAAAAGCGCTGCGGCGAGATCGTTACGATTCTGGGTGTGACGGATAACCGCAGAGCCCCGAACAGTCCGCATTGGAAGGTGGTGGGCGCTTGATGATGCTGTCGGCAAGAGTGGGACTGAGCTTTGATGAGGCGGATGCGCTCCAGCGGCTCAACCTGCAATCCGGGGGGCTGGTGCAGCAGACGATTGACAAATCTGTTATCGACTGGTGCTTACAGTATTGCCCCTGGGATACCGGCACATTAGCGAAAAGCGCCTACTCCGCCACGCAGATAGGCCAGGGCCTTGTGATCTACCCCGGACCGTATGCGCGGTATCTGTACTACGGCCAGGTCTATGGGCCGAACATTCCGATTTTTGACGATGACAGCGGAGAGCCTACCGGCTTTTGGTCCCCTCCCGGCCAGAAGAAGCATCCCACGGGGAAAGAGCTGCAATACAGCACTGACCCTAATCCGCTGGCTGGGCCATTCTGGTTCGAGCGCATGAAAGCGGACCACTTAGAGGACATTGTAAAGGAGGCGAGGTCTGTTGTCGGAGCCAAGTCTGAATAATACCGAACAGCTCCGGGACTGGTTCCGTACCTGTCCCACGATTCAAGCGGCAAACAGATTCCGTGTTGACTATGTGGGTGATAATCCCACGGAATACGCGATATATTCTGTGCCTACGCCGCTAAAGTACCATGAGAACATTCTGGGTGAGGAAGTCCTGGACGACAAACAAACCCAGAATTTCATTTTTGCATCCAGAGAGCCTTACGGGGCAGATATTCAACAGAATTTGCTCAATCTGGGCTTTTACCAGGCGATTATCAACTGGATTCTGGAGCAGAACGCAACGCGGAATTTCCCTGATTGGAGCGACGGGCGCATACAGTCCATCGTTCCTACCCTGACCGGTGCGCCGGTGCAGGTGGGATCAAACGCGGCGAAGTATCAAATCCAACTAAAAATCACGTATAGGAGGAATTAACTATGCCTGAACCTACTAAAATTACCGGCAAGATCGCGCGCAAGTACATGGCGCATTTCCTGGACGCCTCTTTCGGGGCTGAGAGCGCCGACTGGTATCGGATCGGTGAGGACCTTGAGGAATACAACGTGGACATGAACCCGGATACCGAGGTCAAGAAGAACATCCTGGGCAACACCACGTTCAACCACAATGGCTACGAGCCCTCCGGCGATGCTGATCCGTTCTATGCCCGCGTGGGCGACAAGCTCTTTGAGCGCCTGCAGAAGATCGTGGACGAGCAGGCCAACGATGACACCTGCAAGACTTCCTCTCTGGAGGTCCACCTGTGGGAGGGTGACGCGGAGAGCGGCTACACGGCGTATAAGCAGGATTGCTACGTCGTGCCTACCAGCTACGGCGGCGACACCTCCGGCTATCAGATCCCGTTCTCCGTCAATTATGTCGGGGAAAAGACCAAGGGTAAGTACGTGCCCGGCACCAAGAAGTTCACCCCTGACTCGGGGGAATAACTGGGGCTGATTCTGTCAGCGTAGTTTCGCAGGAGCAGTCCCTAAATCTGGGTGAGAAAACCGCAGCTGATCTTATTGATGCGGATGTGAGCATTTCCTGGAGCGGAACAGCCGGTTCAGTCCGTGGCAACTTAAAATATGTCACGGACTGGACGGAGTTCAACCCCGGCAACGAGGATGAGCAGAACGGTAATTTTTTCCCGGTCAAGCTGGATGACCAGTACGCCGGCCAGAATATCACCGTTTCCCGGAACGGCGGCAAAGAAAAAACCGCTGTTGATCTGTTGTGGATTCTGCGCGTCCCGGACGGCAGCACCATCTTCACCTTTAAGGCGGATGGCCGGGAGATTTTCACCCTCAATTTTGCCACCGCGACGCTGGCGGGGGCAGGAGTGGGATAACCACATAACCAGTGCAGACAGACGGGAGGCGCACCTCCCGTCTGTCACTATTTTTTGTCAATTATAAGGAGGCTTTTATCATGGCAGACGAAAAGATCACCAACATTCCCGTTATGGAAATCACCGTTGACGATGGTAGTCAGCGCGTACCCATCAAAAACAAGTTCGGGGAGGAAGTGGGCGTTTTCTACTTCCGTCCTACCGACATTGGTATTGTGGACCGCTATAACAAGATGGCGGACAGATTCGATGAGATCACCGCGCCGCTGGAGCATATCAGCATCGCGCCGGACGGCGGGACCGTGGATGGCGCAACTCAGGAGGAAGTGGACGCGCTGCATGAAGCGGAAAAGCGCCTTTATCAGGCCGTGGATTATATGTTCGGCGGCAACATGGCGGAGGCGTTTTTCGGTAAGATGCACCCGTTTTCTCCTGTCAACGGCGTTTTCTACTGTGAGACTGCTATTGAGGCGGTCGGCAAGTACATTTCCGCCCAGTTTGAGCAGGAAACCCGCAAGGTTACAAAGCGCGTCAGCCGGTACACTGACGGCTACACCAAGCGGGGCAAGGCTGGCGGGCGGTAATGGTCTTTGACCTGCCCACCTGTTTAGAGGTCAACGGGCAGACATGGAGCATTCGCACGGATTTCCGGGACATCCTGAAAATCCTGATCGCCTTTGAGGACCCGGAGCTGGAGAAGAACGAAAAGCAGTATATCTGTATGTTCATTCTCTATGAGGATTTTGACAGTATCCCTCCTGGGGAGTATCAGGCGTTCTATGATGCGGCGATTCGCTTTATCGACAATGGCGCAGAAAATGACGGCCATTCACCGCGGACAATGGACTGGGAACAGGATGCTACTATCCTGTTTCCGGCCATTAACCGCGTGGCCGGCTTTGAAACCCGATCCGCAAAGTACATCCACTGGTGGACTTTTATGGGATTTTTCATGGAGATCAAAGACAGTATCTACGCCACGGTACTGAACCTCAGACAGAAAAAGGCAAAGGGCAAAAAACTGGAAAAATGGGAACGCGAGTTT
>CANQME010000184.1 GCA_947624815.1 uncultured Lachnospiraceae bacterium
GCCCATCCGCCTTATACATGGAGCGGGGCGTTTCGTCTTCCAGATCATCTTCCCTCACAAGCCTCCTGCCATCAAACAGGAGTACATTAACGATATCGGCGAAAACATCGTTATACGCTTCCAGCGTCTTTTCAGTCATATCTTTTTCCGCCATCAGCAATTCCCTCCTGTCCCAACAATCTGCCTGTTACCTTTAGTATACTCAAAATCCACCTCATATGCAAGACTTTTCTCTGCGTCTGCCATCCGTTCCCTCACCTCCCAGATCAGTCTGGAAAAGTACACCTGTTCCTCATTTCCATAGTCTTTTCTATTACCATTCATCTTAAACAGAGCTTCCTGCCGGCCTTTCCTCCCTTCCGCCTCCCGGCTTTGATACCGGTTGGTACAATGTAAACAGCAAATAGGAAAGAAACGACCAGGATCCACCGCCCCCTAAGGGACGACCAGGAAATACACCCGACAGATACCGCCTCATCACCAGTACGGCAATCTCCAGGGGGTCAACCCGCCTCATAATCAACAGGGTAGAATCATCCAGTCCCCTGCTGCCCGGCCCGGTCCTTCACTGGTACGCCTGCGTAAGATGGCCATACCCGGTCTGGCTCCCAGATCCCTTTGCTGCATGGCAGAACAAAATAAGATGTCCCTTCCTTCTCATTACATCCTGTCCTGCTGCAATTATGGTCGCACATGAATCATTATTAGGCAAAAAAGTAGCAGCAGGCATGACTGGATGTCATCCTGCTGCATCGGTGCAAGAAACAGAATCTTAACTCTGATCCTCAAAGGTAATGTCCCACCACGCTTTATAAAGAAGGGATAAAAACGGCCCGGAGTCCCCGCTGGTTCAATACTCCAAACTATCCAAATTTAAAAGAAAATACTTCATCCCCATAATTACGAAACCTTCGTCATTTCTCCATGGTTTCCCGGTTCCGTTGACAATGACGATCTTCTTGAAGGAATCCGGGATACTCCGCAGTGAGTTAAACTCCTGGGTCTGTTTTGCTTCTGAATTTATGTCATACGCAGCCTGAATATAGTATCTCCTGCTCCCCTGATTTACCACGAAGTCTACCTCCAGCTGCTTTCGGACACGCCGGCCTTCCTTATCCTTATCAAAGACTTCCATAACGCCCACATCGACATGATAGCCCCGGATCAGCAGTTCGTTATAAACGATATTCTCCATAATATGGTTCGGCTCCTGCTGGCGGAAATTCAGCCTGGCATTTCTGAGTCCCAGATCCGTGAAGTAGTATTTCAGATTGGCGCCGATATATTTTCTGCCCTTAATATCATAGCGGCCTGCCTTTGAGATCAGGAAAGCTTCCGTCAGGTAATCAATGTGGTTCGAGATTGTTTTATTGGTATAGCTCATCTGCCGTTCACTGGCAAACGTATTGGCGATCTTCGACGGATTGGTCGGCGCGCCGATCACGGATGCGAGCACATCGACCAGGATACCGATCTCCTCCACATTCTGGACCCTGTTTCTTTCAATGACGTCCTTCAGATATACATTGGCAAAGATATTCCTCAGATATTCCGCCTTCTGGCGCTCGCTCTGAAACCCGGCGACCTGCGGCAGGCCGCCATAAAGCATATATTCTTCCCAGGCATCGTCATAATCGCCGTCATACACGGAATAAAACTCGGCAAATGACAGCGGATAGATCCTGACTTCATCTCCTCTCCCGCGGAATTCCGTCACGATATCGCTGGAAAGGAATTTTGAGTTGCTGCCGGTTACGTATACGTCAATATTCCCCATACGGAGCAGGCTGTTCAGCACTTCTTCAAACCGCGGCATGAGCTGCACCTCGTCCAGGAGAAGATAATATCTGCCGCTATCCCTCACGGTGTCCCTGATATACTGAAAGCACACCCTGGGATCCCTCAGTTCTTCATTTTCGATACCATCCAGCGCGATCTCAATGATATGGCCCGCATCAACGCCGTTCTCTATCAGATATCTCTTGAAGATCGTGAAAATCAGATAGGATTTTCCACATCTTCGGATGCCGGTGATCACCTTGATCATCCCGTTATCTTTTCGCTCTATCAGCTGCTGCAGATACATATCTCTTTTAATTTCCATCATGCCATTCCCTCTTTTTGTGCATTTGCACACTTTTTAGTAATGATATTCTAACATGGGACATTTTAAATTTCAAGTCTCTCTCTATTTTTCCGATCCCGCAATTAGGATTCACCCTAACCAATTGGAGATGTCTTTTATGGATTAAGCTGCGGCGGGACATATACCGGAAGTCGAAGTAAATCCTGCCACAACATCCTCGTTCGGGAATTTACTTAATCCTGCTGCCACTGGTGTAATTCCATATCCCGCAGCATCACCGGCCGCAGCTTCCCCGTTCCTGAATTTGTTTGCGTTATGCGATTCCACGCTGTCTCAAATATCCGGATTAATTCCTGCTGCAACTTTCCCGTTCCGGATTTTGTTTGATCCTGCTGCCACTGGAATAATCCCATACCCAGAGCGCATTACCTGCCTCAGCTTCCCCGTTCCAAATCTTGCTATTGATGCCTGACATTTTTTTCTAATCTTTTTTAATGCGTCATATCAAAACTCTTTCCCAAATGGTGTAATAATGGTGTAGCGAGCGCCTTTCCGATTCGTGAAATCATTGATTTTACTGGCTTTTCGGAACATTCTTGGGATATTGCCGTGGCGCCCAAAGAGCGTATGAGGATTCATAAAAATCGTTTCCCGTAATCGGTTACTTCATCATATCCAAAACCCACTGGGGCGCCAGCTGGGGCAGCTCTCCGCCCTCGGCTCTCGCTTTGCGGTAGGCGGCAATGGTTTCCTCCCGATTTTCCTCGTAGGCTTTCTTTTTCTCCGCCTCGGCCAGCACCGTCTCAATATATTCCACCGGAATCACGCAGACGCCGTCGGAATCTCCCACTACCAGGTCGCCGGGATTCACTCTCACACCGCCGCACATAATCGGCGTATTGATATTGCCCTCATTCTTCTTGATGGGCCCCCGGGGCATAAAGCCCCTGGAATATACAGGGAACCCCAGCTCAATATTTCCGTCACGGTCACGGGTACAGCCGTCGATGACCATTCCCTCAAACCCTACGGCCTGACAGGCGCCCATGATCAGATCCCCGAAATAGGCCCGGCCCTCGTAACCTTTTCCATCGATCACCATCACATAGCCGTCCGCCTTAAAGCTGTAGCTTGCCACATGGATCGGGAAATTGTCTCCATTGTCCGTCTCCACCGTAAGGGCGGTTCCCACGACAGTCATCCCCCGTTCCACCGCGTTGATATGCATATCCATACAGCCTCCGCCCGGAATCTCAATCCCTGCGGCCTTGACACCGTCCAGAAGCAGCGGAACATTCAATTTTTTTGCTCTCTCAATAACCTCCTGAGGCAGGAGGGGCGCACACGGATTTATCATACTCTTACTTCTCCTTTCTTGCCTGTGAAAAGCCCGACAGAGCTATCTCCCCATCAGCAAATTCATTCTGTATTAAAAGTTGTATCATTTCCCGTATCAGCGGTTTTCTGGATTTGCCTTAACCAATTGATGATGCTATAATGTAAACAGCAAATAGGAAAAAAAGCTACCGGCCCCCGCCCCCAATGGATAACCAGGAAACACACCCGGCAGGTACCGCTTCATCACCAGTGCGGCAGTCTACAGGTCCAAGATCCCTTTGCTGCACGGCAGAACAGAATAAGACGTCCCTTCCTTCTCATTACATCCTGTCCTGCTACAATTATGATTGCACATGAATCATTATTAGGCAAAAAAGTAGCAGCTGGCATGACTGGATGTCATCCTGCCGCAGCGGTGCAAGAAACAGAATCTTGGCTCTGATCCTCAAAGGTAATTTACTCAAACTTCCCACACCATTTGGTGTGATGAACCTTGAAAAATCAATACTTTAACCGATAAAAATGGCATAAACCCGGCCTTGGTGGTATAATTGAATTGCCAAAAACAATCACACAGCAAGGAGATTTATGCCATGTCCAGTATACCACAGATTGCTCATAATGAAAATGATATTTCCAGTTTTGTCGCAAATTTTATGAAGGACTTCCCGGTCGGCAGGCTGCTGTTCAAATGCAACGCCGGTAAAGAAAAGGGAATTCCTGTTATGGATATCTTCCGCTATCTGC
>CANQME010000185.1 GCA_947624815.1 uncultured Lachnospiraceae bacterium
AATAATCACGAAGGGCCGCCGGTGTATGGATCAAACGCCGGAAGCCCTTTCGCTTGTATTTGGTACCATTCGTATCCTATACATCTTTCCCCGGTTTTGTCTGTTATAAAGAAACCTTCTTTCCCCGTTCCTGAATTTGTTTGTGTTATGCGATTCCACGTTGTATCAAATATCCAGATTCATTCCTGCTGCGACATTCCCGTTCCGGATTTTGTTTGGTCCTGTTGCCTCCGGAAAATCCCATACTCAGAGCGCATTACCTGCCTCGGCTTCTCCGTTCCAAATCTTGCTATTGATGCCTGACATTATTTTCTAATCTTTTTTTCATCATTGTTTTGGGAAAGATACGGCAGCAGACGCTCCCATAAGGCTCCACGGGCAGCAGAGCCACTGCTACTCTCTCCTCCTTCTTCCAGTCACTGTTTCGCCTGCACCAGCAAACTCAGGGCGCTCTCTTTCCCCAAAAGAAATAACTGAAAGGAATATTGGAAAAGGATTTCTGCCCTGATGTGGCAAATTCCGGAATGGGAATGTTATGGCAGAGATTCGTTTATGTGTCTGCAGTGACGTGGAATCGCGTGGATCAGGCAAGATCCGGAACGGGAAAGCTGCGGTCGGTGATGCTGCGGGATATGGAATTACACCAGTGGCAGCAGGATTAGGCAAATCCTCGAATGGGGACGTTGCGGAAAGCATTAATTCCGTCATTGCCATAGCGTAGAATTGCAAGATTAATCAAGCTCTCGAACGGGGAAGCTATGGCAGGATCCACTTCAACATCCATTACACACCTGTTTCATCATAATAAAAGACTTGCTGAAAAGCACATTGAAAAGCAGCACCGGCAGCAGGGATACTGGAAGCATTGTGGGCAGCAGGCGGCCAGGGGGTGGTGCTGTAGGCAGCAGGACTCCTGCCGCCTATAAAAGATTATCAATTCAAGTCTAGTGGTATGGAGCGTCAAGTATAGATGACGCACATGTTTGGTTCCCTGCGTCAAGTATAGATGACGCACATACTGGATTTCCTGCGTCAAGTATAGATGACGCACCACTTCGATTCTTTGCGTCAAGTATAGGTGACGCACTACTTCGATTTCCTGCGTCAAGTATAGTTGACGCACAGCTTCGATTCCCTGCGTCAAGTATAGTTGACGCACCACTTTGATTCCCTGCGTCAAGTATAGTTGACGCACAGCTTCGATTCCCTGCGTCAAGTATAGTTGACGCACCACTTTGATTCCCTGCGTCAAGTATAGTTGACGCACCACTTCGATTTCCTGCGTCAAGTATAGGTGACGCACATGTTTGGTTTCCTGCGTCAAGTATAGGTGACGCACATACTGGATCTCCTGCGTCAAGTATAGGTGACGCACTACTTTGATTTCCTGCGTCAAGTATAGGTGACGCACTACTCAGATAATGAGTAATACGGAGTATGACATCATGTCTTACAATGCATATACTTTAGCTATCTTTAGTCATCTTTTCGTTTGCGTTTGTTAACAAATTTGAATATTGAGAAACGGATCCGACTACCCTATATACACATTTCTTTTAAATATTCTTATCATTCATATCTTTACGGAAAGGTATTCGCCATTTATTTATGCACCCGGACAGGCCAGAAGGCCCAAAATCGGCCGTTTTCTGATATAAAAAGCCAAAGCATCATCAGTCCTAAGAATTACCGACGTTATTTCGGTCACAAATCGTCTACGAACATCTACGATTCTCTTGCCAAAATGGAAGCAAAGTGATTTTGTTTGAAGATTTCGTGCGTGACAGCTCCGCGTCCTTTTTGCACATCGAATTTTATAATCTTTTTTTGGGAAAGAAAAGAAAGAAAAAGAAAAATGCAAACCCGGAAGATGCTTCAGCAAAAATTGTTAACTTACTAGCAATTTCAAATTGCTAAAGCAATTTGATTTCATCCTGCGTCAAGTATAGCTGACGCACTTTTAAAAATATATCTGCGTCAAGTATAGCTGACGCACTCTTAAAAATATATCTGCGTCAGGTATAGCTGACGCACTCTTAAAAATATATCTGCGTCAGGTATACCTGCCCCACCCGCAAATACCGTGCGGCACAGCCGGGCGATCTCCTTTCCCTGCAGTCCGCAATCCTTTTGCCTGTTGCTGTATGTACAATGTCCAGCAATGCAACCTCTTCCTGCATCACATTTTACAATTCAGGGACAGAATTCCCCCACATCTTACCCTGTATCAGCGCATTCCATGTGTTGTGCCAATAACCAATCATCCGCTGCCATAATTAAATCGCTTTCGTCGTTGTCTTACCAGCAGGAATGGAAATTGGTTAGTAAGACGATCAAAAGCATCGGGGACCAAATCGGACAAAAGCCGCACAGAGTGCCGTGCCAACAGAAGCAAAAGGAACATGCGCACAGAAAACGGGCTCAAAATGATACCGAAAACGCACAGAAGTCTGAGAAATCTCTAAACCCTATCAGATGGCTGCCCTTTCGATTTCAGGACGATCAGAAGCGATAAAATCCCCAAAAATGATACCGAAAACATACAATTTTGCAGCCCGGCCGCGCCGCATGGTGCGCCGGCACGAAAGAAAGGAGGGTTGGCATGCCGCGTATGAGCAAAAAACGGAAGGAGGAGTGGTCCTTCTTCCTCAATAACCGGAATCGGATTACTTACAATGAGCTATGCCGGAGATGTATCCACGGCTGCAAACAGAGTTTCCGCGCCACCATAGTCGCCTGCCCAAAATACTATTCCAAGCGCCGCAAGAAACCAGAATGATAGACTTATACCTATTGTATTAAAAACCTAACCATAATTACAATGGCAGACGGCAATAGCCGTCAGGATCACCTGCCACGTATAAGCTGATCGTTAATACAGCAGCAGTCAACACAGATCTACCAAACGAGGAGGAATGGAAATGATGTCTAATGCCTACAAACCTGCAACCCATGGCGATGCACTGGATATGGGTTACACCGTATACGACATTACCTGGTGCCGCGGATATGTATCCCGCACTACGGACATGGCCAGGCAACCGGTACGTATTGCTGGCGGCAGCCGCAAAGGCGAGTTATATGTGTATGCCCCAAGCCAGCAATCTACAGCATATTGCCTGCGGTGGTATATCCGCCGCCAGTCTTAGCAGATTGCAGCCAATCGCTGCAGGGCGCTTCGGGTACACCGGTTTCGCGGCGTACCCACCAAACCCCCGGCTTCAGCCATGTAAGCTCCCGGAAACATGGAAGCCTATTCGTATTCATGCTCGACTCCTCACCGTTCCACTCTGCAGGGCACCCTTCCCGGTATGCAGCCATATACTCATCGAATATGGGCTCCCCTCGAAGTCTGCCGCCGTCACCCCATAGATATCTCCCTATCATCCAACCGGTCCACTTCAGGACGCACAATGTTCACCCCTGCCTTCAGCCGAATTCACCGGTGCCGCAGCCGGTAATAACGTAATCTGCCGCACCGCTGTTCAGGAGAATGTCGGCCAGAATACCGCACTGCACATAAGTAAGCTGGGCGGCGTCCTCGGCGGAATACATTCCGTAATTGTCCACCTTATGGCCCATCGGTTCCGCCACTTTCCGCAAAGTATTTAATACAACCCCGTTCTTGGCTGCCTGACTGTTTTCATTGATCAATGCGATACGCAATATGATTCCTCCTCTCAGATTTCCGTTCCCCATACCTCGATCTGGGTCAGCGCCGTATAGAGTGCAGCGTCCTCATGCTTCTTCAGGTTGCGCAGAGTCACGCTTGTGACCGTACGCGGCGCAAATCCCAGACTCGTCGCCTTAATACTCGATGTGGCGTGGGGATAAAAGCCTGTGTCGAAAGCAGGATTCCCGCCCCCTGCCCGTATAGTTTGATTGCGATATACTCCATGGCTCACTCCCCGTCAGGCTGTCTTCCGATGTATGCAAGGATTCCGCCGTCCACATAAAGGATGTGGCCGTTGACAAAATCAGAGGCGGAACTTGCCAGGAACACCGCGGGGCCCGCCAGATCCTCGGCCTCCCCCCAGCGGTTGGCGGGAGTCTTGGCACGGATGAACTGGTCAAAGGGATGCATGGAACCGTCGGGCTGAGGCTCCCTGAGCGGCGCGGTCTGGGGCGTGGCGATGTAGCCGGGCCCTATGCCGTTGCACTGGATGTTGTA
>CANQME010000186.1 GCA_947624815.1 uncultured Lachnospiraceae bacterium
CCGGCGGCGTGTTCGCCTCGGATGCGGACGCCTGCGTGGCGGTCACCGGCGTCGCGGGACCGGACACGGAGGACGACAAGCCGGTTGGGCTGGTCTACATCGGCTGCTGTATGAAGGATAAGGTCGAGGTGGAGAAGTACCAGTTTAAAGGAAACCGCCAGAAGGTGCGCGAGCAGGCCGTGGTAAAGGGGCTGGATCTTCTGCGGCGGTGCATCCTGGAAAGCTTCGCCAAGTGATCATAAGAATCGGAGCATGGAGGACTTACTATTTTGGAGACCCATGAGAGAAAAAGACTGATGTCGTCCGCCTACCGCTATGCATTTTCGCGGTTGGCGCTCAATTACTATACATTCTGCGAGATGATGCTGGAATCCCAGGCCATGAAGGAGGAGATCCGCGCCCGGGAGGATGAGTTCGGGCGTCTCCTGGACGCATTTCTGAACGGGGAAGACCGGACGGCCGAGGTGGACGCGCTCCGCGTCCGTACCGTGAGAGAGATGGAGCTACTGACGTCCTACGCCGACTGCTACACGATTTACGAATATGTGCTGAATCGGCTGGAGCGGCGGTTCGTGGCGATGGAAGCGCCGAAGGAGACGCCGGAGGAATTCGCGTCCAGGATCGTGGAACGTCTGCGCGCTTCCAAGGATGCGGTGATCCTGGACAGCGGCATGCGGAGCGTGGTGGCGCAGCTGCCGATCCGCTATACGCGCCAGAAATTCTACGGGCTGGTCATGGACAAGCTGACCACCTACATCGGCGCAGACAAGACCGGGATCGAGGGACTCCTGTATATGCTGCGGACCTCCGCCATGGTGGATCTGCCGGAGGGAAGAGCGGAGCAGTACCCGGATCTTGAGGAGGCGTACATCGCCTTACGGGACGCGGACTACCGGAATATGGACGCGGACGGCTATGAGAACTGCCGGTTCCGTCTCGACCGGGCCGTGGAGGCGTACCATAACCGCTCGGACGTCAAGCTGATGTTTGAAAGCCTGTTAAACGATCTGTACGTCCTGTTCCTGAGCCGGAACGAGGCCATGACCGACGTGTGGGAGAACGATATGTTCCGCCATGTGGTCACCGACGTGCGGGAGCATTTCCAGAGAGAAGGGCTGATGGATATCGACGAGACGCTGACCGAATCCCTGGAGGATCTGGAAGGCATTCAGGAATCCGCCATGGAGCGGATCCATTTTAAGGAAGACGAGACCGACAAAGATCTGAAGAAGATGGAGATCCTGATGTCCGCCAGCGAGTTCGCACCCCTTGAGGAACAGGGCGGTGAAACGGAGCCGGCGGACCGGGAATGGGTGGAAGCGAAGAGCCGGCAGTTCTGCGAGGAACTGGAGGCGTCCTTTCAGGGAATGCCCAAAGCGGTGATGCGGGCCGTCATGGCCGGCGTCCTGGCCCAGCTTCCGATGACGTTCCAGTCGGTGAACGAGCTGGAGGACTATGTGCGCGAAAGCCTGCTGGCCTGCACCGACTATGCGGAGCGGGAGACCTGCATGGAGCTTCTTGCGCGGGAACTTCTGGAGGAGTGAGGCGGATGATCGTCTGGTACGAGCATTTGTATATGGGCGCGAAGGCGAAGCGACGCCGTTTCGCCATCATTCAGGATATCCGGGAGCGGAAGCCTCGCGCCGACGTCTATGTGATTACGCCGCCATCCAACGGGAATAATATCCTTGACATCTATCCGACGGAGACGATCCTGAAGGAGTATTACGAGGATAAGGAGCTGTTCATCCTGGGGATCGCCCAGGGGTATCAGGAGGCGCTTCGGCTGGCGGCGCGTATTGTGGATGAAATGTATCGGAAGACCGGCGGTTTCCGGATCGGGGAATTCGTAAATGTTGATAGTTAAGATCATAGGGATCGTACTGTTGGCGATCCTGGGGATACTGCTTACGGCGGTGCTCCTGCTCCTTCTGGTTCCGTTCCGGTACCGCCTGGAGGGCAGCTGGCACGGCAAACCGGCAGGATCGGTGCGGGTTACGTGGCTGCTCCACGCGGTTTCGGTTCTGGTGGGCTATGAGGAAGGACTGGACATTACCGCGAAGCTTCTGGGGTTTCGGGTGTTTCATCTGGCTCCCGGCGAAGATGCGCAGCCGGAGGAAGGCGGCGAGCGGAGCGGGGATGAGGACGACTGGGTCGGTGGAAATGAGGCTGACCGTCAGGCCGACCGTGCCGGTGCAAATGAAGACGACCGAACCGGCGGAGAGGAAGACGGCTTAGCCGGTGAAAATGAAGGCGGCTTAACCGGTGATGCGTCGGGACCGGCGCCGGATGGGAAGACGGAAACCGTGACAGGGGCGGCAGAGGCCGGGACAGACGGAACGGCCGGGGCTGCGGAGGATGCGCTTGGCTGCGAAGAACCCGTAGGCGCCATGTCGATTGAGACGCAGGACGACGGAACCGTAACGGAAGGAATCGATCTGGCGGAACTTCCCACGCTGGAAGAGCAGCTCAGGCAGGACGAAGAGGACGCGGACGGAGCGGATCTGGACAGCGGTGACGGAGGTATTGCCGATTCGGAGGCTTCGAAAGACGGCAGCGGAGCAGAACCTCCTGCCGATGGAATGGAAGACGGCAGCGGAGCAGGACTTCCGGCCGATGGAATGGAAGACGGCAGCGGAGCAGGACTTCCGGCCGATGGAATGGAAGACGGCAGCGGAGCAGGACTTCCGGCCGATGGAATGGAAGACGGCAGCGGAGCAGAACCTCCTGCCGATGAAACGGAAAACGGCAGCCAGCGAGACGCGGAAGACTCCGGCGATATCATCGATAAGATGGAAGACGCATTCGACCGGATCGGAGAGAAGCTCGAGTGGGCGGATCAGAAGCGGCGATGGATTGTGCATTTCTTGGAGGATCCGAAGAATCAGAAGACGATCCGGCTCGTCTGGCGTCAGCTGAAGGCTATAATCCGTCACATCCTGCCGCAGAAGGCAAAGGGGCAGATCACCTTCGGCTTCGACAATCCGGCGACGACCGGTCAGATACTGGCGGCGTGCAGCATGCTGTACGCTCTGTACGGCACGGAGCTGACCATCACGCCGGACTTTGAGAATGCGGTGATCGACGGGGACCTGCAGCTAAAGGGGCGTATCTGCATCGGAGCGCTGGCGGCGCGGGCCGTCCGGGTGCTCATAGACAGAAATCTCTGGAGAATGATCAAGAAGGTCAGGAAATTCCTGAAAAGTGGAGGGAAATAAAATGGCAGACAGCAGCAAACAGATCACATCTTCCATCGATGCTCTTTTTTCCGGCATCGATAAACTGGTGACGACCAAGACGGTGGTAGGCGACGCCGTGCGTGTGGACGGCGCCATCATCCTGCCGCTGATGGACGTGTCCTGCGGCATGGCGGCAGGCGCTTTCGACGCCAACGCCAAGAACCGCGGCGCAGGCGGCATGAGCGCCAAGATGAGCCCCAGCGCAATCCTGGTAATCCAGAACGGCTCCACCCGTCTGGTGAACATCAAGAACCAGAACACCGTGAACAAGATTCTGGACATGATCCCCGATCTGGTGAACCGGTTCACCTCCGGTAAGGTCAGCGTCGGCGAGCCGATCTCCGAGAACGCCGTGCAGGTGGCGGAGCAGATGGCAAGGGACGACGGGAAATAGACGCGATAGCGGCACTGTCATTTCAGACCGCGGTCATGCATAGGATATCCATATAGGAAACTTGGGGGAAGATATGCGGCGCGTCTGGGGACTATGTATGTTCTGCTTCGGCGTCGGCATGGCGGTGAAGGTACTGATCCCGACTACGCTGGCGCTTCTGGTGTTTATTATCGCTCTGATGGTTGTCGGGTATAATCTGTTCTGCCGGTGCTGATCCGTGGGATCGGCCGGAAACGGCGGTAGAAATATGACGGTATTGGAACGAACCGGCCGCTGTGCCTGTGTGCGGGCATGGCGGTCTTTTTGTGTGTAAAAAAGGAGTTCAACAGAATATAGGATTCTGTTGAA
>CANQME010000187.1 GCA_947624815.1 uncultured Lachnospiraceae bacterium
GCAGACTGCACGCGTCCGGCGCTCAGTCCGCGCTTCACCTTAGCCCACAATAACGGGCTGATGCGGTATCCCACCATCCGATCCAGAATACGCCTGGTCTGCTGGGCATCCACCAGGCTCATATCCAGTTGTCTCGGCTCCTTAAGAGAGGTCTTTACCGCGTTCTTCGTAATTTCATTGAAGCTGATGCGGTAGACTTTCTTTCCCTCGATCTCGTCCAGCTTCAGGGCTTTCATCAGATGCCATGAAATGGCCTCGCCCTCGCGGTCCGGGTCGGTAGCCAGGTAGATCACGTCCGCCTTCTTCACTTCCTTGCGAAGCTTCGCAAGAACGTCGCCTTTGCCGCGGATCGTGATGTACTTGGGCTCGAAGTCGTGTTCGACGTCGATGCCCAGCTGGCTCTTGGGAAGGTCCCTGACGTGTCCGCCGGAGGCGTCCACCTCATAATTGCTTCCCAGGAATTTCTTGATCGTCTTGACCTTCGCAGGTGACTCCACGATTACCAGATACTTTGCCATGCCTCTTTGCTCCTCTAAATCTTTTTCACATAATAATGGCCTGTCGGCTGCATAACATAACCCTTCAGCTCAAGCTCAAGCAGAATCGTCATGCACTCCCCCAACGGCAGACCACTCTCTTCTACAACCTGATCGAAAAACTTGGGTTGTAAATCTAAGCAACTATACACTATTTTTTCTTTCTTTGCAAGAGCATTTTCATTTTTTTTAGGAAGTCTTAACATCTTTTCCTGTTTTATCTGAAAATACTCCAAAATGTCATCCGGAGACGTGACGATCCCGGCTCCCTGACGGATCAGCTGGTTGCAGCCGCGGCTCGTCTGCGACGTCACCATGCCCGGCACGGCCATCACCTCCCGGCCCTGCTCCAGGGCCAGCTCCGCCGTAATCAGCGACCCGCTCCGTTCCCTGGCCTCCACGACGATGATCACGTCCGCCAGCCCGCTGATCAGACGGTTCCGCATCGGGAAATGTCCTTTAAGCGCCCCGCTCCCCAGCGGAAATTCGGAAATCACGCCTCCCCGTCCGGGAATCTCCAGGTACATGTTCAGGTGTGTCCGCGGATAGCAGACATCCACGCCGCTTCCAAGGACCGCATAGGTGTCCCCCTGCTCCGTCAGCGCTCCCTCATGTCCGGCCCCGTCGATCCCCAGCGCCATCCCGCTGACGATCTGGATTCCGGCACGGCTTAGGGACGCCCCCAGCATCCGGGCGACCTGAAGCCCATAGTCGGACGCGGCCCTGGCGCCGATGATCGCCGCCGAAGGCCGGTGGTCGTCCGGAACGCAGCCCTTCACATAGAATCCCACAGGTTTACCATAAATATGCTCCAGACGCTCCGGATATTCCTCGTCCAGATAAGTAATAAAACGGATTCCCCGGTCTCCAAGTCCCCGGTACTCCCGCGTCGTCGCCGCCAGTCTCGGCTTCATCTCATCAAAGCATGCAGCCATGGTCCGGTTCAGAAGCTTCTCCTCCGCCAGACGACTTCCTTCCATATTATAAACAGCTTCACAGGAACCGAACCTGTCGATCAGCATCCCGATTGTCAGTGCCCCCAGGGGCGGGAGCTGGCAGAACCAGTAGAGGTAGTCGCGTTCCGAGTAATACATGCTCACAGCGCATCACCTCCATCCGGTCTATCCTTTTTCCGCCTTGCATCATGCCCAATATACTCATTCCGGTCAGACTCCTGCCGCCTTGCATCGTTTCTGTCCGGTCCGGCCTTTTTCCGCCTCGCATCATGCCTGTCCGACAATGTTTCCTGCTGTGCATCGCATCCGCGCGGGTCTGCCTGCTGAAGACCAATATCCTCATACCGGCCAGATTCCTGCCGCCTTGCATCGTTTCCGGCCGGTCCTGCCTTCTGCGCCTGCACGGCCTCCCCGCTCCTGTCGGACGCCTTTTGCCGCTCATATGCCTCGGGGATCTGCCGGTACTTCTCCTCCAGGCTCCGGTATCCGATGGCCTCCGACAGATGGCTCCTGCCGATGCGCTCTGCCCCATCCAGATCCGCGATGGTACGCGCCACCTTCAGGATCTTCGAGTATGCCCTGGCGCTCAGGCCCTTCCTCTGATAGACCTCCCGGAAGAATTCTTCTTCCTCGCGGCTCAGACTGCAGAATACGCGGATATCCTCCCCCGTCATCTGACTGTTAAAACGGATCCCTCTCCCCGCGAATCGCTCCTTCTGGATCCGGCGGACTCTCTCCACTCTCTCGCGGATCCTCTCAGAGGATTCCTCCTTCCTCCTTCCGCGCAGATCCTTAAAATCCACCGGAGCCGCCTCCGTACAGATGTCGATCCGGTCCAGGATCGGCTTGGAGATCTTACCGAAATACCTCCGGATCTGCTCCTCGCTGCACCTGCACCGGTTTCGATCCGGAAAATGTCCGCAGGGGCACGGATTCGCTGCCGCCACCAGCATGAAATCCGCCGGGAATTCATACCGGCCGCTGACTCTGGACAGTACGATCCTGTGGCTTTCCAGCGGCTGCCGGAGCAATTCGATTGCGTTCCTGGAAAACTCCGGCAGCTCGTCCAGAAACAGGACCCCGCCGCTGGCCAGCGACATCTCCCCCGGCATCGGCGACCTGCCTCCCCCTGTCAGCGCCTGCGCCGTAGCCGAGTGGTGCGGGCACCTAAACGGCCTTCTCGTCATAAACGGCTGTTCCTTCGGCAGCATGCCGCAGATGCTGTAGATCTTGGAGATCTCCAGCATCTCCTCCATCGTGCAGGACGGCATGATCGTGGGGATCCTCTCGGCGATCATGGTCTTACCTGTCCCGGCAGGCCCGATATAAAGCAGGTTGTGACGTCCCGCCACCGCCACCTCCGTGGCCCGCTTCATCAGCCACTGCCCCTGGACGTCCCGGTAATCGACGTCATAAGTATTCACAACATACGGAAAATGGACTTCCGCTCCTTCCCTACCGCAATCCGCATCCTTTCCGGGCGCATCGTTTCGGGCTCTATTCCCGATCCCTTCACCCGGTTCATCCCGACCAGTCGCATCGGCACAACCGTCGTCATGTCCCGGTTCATCCCCGTCCGCCGCCTCTTCACAGCCGGCCCTGGCAATCAGATCACGGATATGCCCGATTCCCACGATCCTGAGCCCCGGTATCATCTGTCCCTCCCGTACATTTTCCTCCGGAAGGTAACAGACGGTCTTCCCGCAGTTTTTCGCCTCGATCACCATCGGCAGGATCCCGCGAACCGGCTTTACGACGCCGTCCAGTCCCATCTCGCCGATCAAAACTGCATCCGCAAGACTCTCCCAGTCAAGCTCCCCGTAAGCGCCAAGGATCGCTGCGGCGATCGGCAGGTCAAAGCCGGTTCCGCTCTTATGTATGCCCGCCGGCGACAGGTTCACCGTCACCTTCTTCGGCGGGAACCGGAAGCCCGCATTCTTAAGGGCCGTCCTTACCCGGTCCTGGGCCTCCCTCACCTCCGGCGCCAACGCGCCAACCATGGCGAAGCCCGGTAAACCGTCCTGCGCGTCCGCCTCCACATGAACAAGGCAGCCTTCTACGCCCAGAAGGCCAATTCCACACACTTTACTAAACACCGTACCTCCTCGTGCAGCTCTCCCAAACACACGAAATCCGATGCGACACGCATCATCCAGATTTCCAGAATCTGACTGAAAATGGAAATTCGAAAATGATAGTTTTACTATACTTCAAATGCAGGGAAAACGCAAGCGCTTTTCCTGTTTCTCGCGAATAATATTGTCTGGCGGACTGCCTGCTCGTCGATGGTTCATGTGATAGGTATGTGTAAAAGGTACACGCGAAAGGTACGCGAGACAGGCAGGGGCCGGGACACATTCTGTGCGCTCATGACTCCGAAGGGAAGTCTTTCTAAATTCAAAAACGCCGGTTTGAGGGCAACGGCAAATTCGTGAG
>CANQME010000188.1 GCA_947624815.1 uncultured Lachnospiraceae bacterium
TCATATCCAGACCGACGGAGCAGACGCAGGTCATGGCTTCCAGCTTCTCGATCGAAAGTGCACCCACGGTTACCGCGTCGATCATGCCCTGGTCCTCGCTGACCGGGATAAACGCGCCGCTTAAGCCTCCTACATAAGAGGACGCCATGACGCCGCCCTTCTTCACCTGATCGTTTAACATCGCAAGCGCCGCCGTGGTTCCCGGCGCGCCCACCTTCTCCAGACCGATCTCCTCCAGGATCTCGGCCACGCTGTCTCCGACCGCCGGCGTCGGCGCCAGAGACAGATCGATGATCCCAAACGGCACGCCGAGACGTTTCGACGCCTCCTGCGCCACCAACTGGCCAACCCGGGTGATCTTAAACGCCGTCTTCTTGATGGTTTCGCACAGAACTTCGAAATTCTGTCCTCTCGCGGCCTTGAGCGCTTCCTTCACCACGCCGGGGCCGCTGACGCCCACATTGATGATGGCGTCCGCCTCGGTCACGCCGTGAAAAGCCCCCGCCATGAACGGATTGTCGTCCGGCGCGTTGCAGAACACCACCAGCTTGGCGCAGCCTAAGCTATCCCGCTCCTTCGTGGCCTCAGCCGTCTCCTTTACGACCTCGCCCATCAGCCGCACCGCGTCCATGTTAAGGCCGGTCTTGGTGGAACCCACATTGACCGAGCTGCAGACCTTCTCCGTCGCCGCCAGCGCCTGGGGGATGGAGCGGATCAGATTTTCGTCCGCCTGGGTCATACCCTTGCTGACAAGCGCCGAATAGCCGCCGATGAAATTCACACCCACATCGTTCGCCGCCCTGTCAAGCGTCTTCGCGATCGTCACGAAATCCTCCGGCCGTTTACAGGCGCAGCCGCCGATCAGGGCGATAGGCGTCACCGAGATCCGCTTATTGACGATCGGCACGCCGAAATCCCTGGCGATCGTCTCGCCGGTAGCCACCAGATCCTTCGCCTGGGTGGTGATGCGCCGGTATATTTTCTCATTTAACGCGTCCAGATCCGAATCGCAACACTCCAGGAGGCTGATGCCCATGGTGATCGTGCGCACATCCAGATTCTCACGTTCGATCATCTGGTTTGTCTCATTGACTTCGAATATATTGATCATAATGTCTCCTCGCTCAGATCCGGTGCATGGCCGTGAAGATCTCTTCCCTCTGGCAATGGATCCGCACGCCGATGTCCTCGCCCAGCTTCTCCAGATCTCCCACCATTTCCTCAAAAGGCTTTTCCGCCCCGTTGACATCCACGATCATCATCATATTGAAATATTCCTGCACGATAGTCTGGGAAATGTCCAGGATATTCACATGGTTCTCCGCCAGATACGTACAAACCCTCGCGATGATGCCCACAGTGTCTTTGCCGACTACGGTAATGATTGCTTTGTTCATGGTCTTACTCCTCGCTTTATCAATCCCTGCGCTGTCTGTAATTATTGTCAGCCTTTCTACATGCTCCATAATACCGGCCGCAGAATCCGCTTTCTGCCGCTTCGAACGGTCTTTATGCTTTTTAGCACAGGTTCTTCCTTCTGCCGGTACCAGACTGTTTTTCCAATAGCGCAGCCTGAATCTCTCCGACTAGTCAGTCTTGTCCCTTAAGCACCGCGCTCTCCTGTCCGTTAGCTTTATCACTAAAGCGTCACAATCTCCGACATCTCGTCTCTCCGCGCCACGGCGATGGAGAAATCGGATGCCCGGTACTCGCTGTCTCCCTGGTCGATCTCCAACTTCACAGTCTCGTAGGCCAGTTCCGGGTAATTATTGGTCTTGCTTAAATGCCCCAGCAGGATCTTCTTCAAATTATCGTGGAGCAGATAGTTTAACAGCTGCCCGGCGTTATCATTGGACAGATGTCCGTGATCGCCCAGGATCCGCCGCTTCAGATAATAGGGATACGGTCCCGTCTCCAGCATCCGCACGTCGTGATTGGATTCCAGGAGGATCGCATCCAGCCCCTGCAGATGGTCGATGATATACTGGTCGTAATGCCCCATATCCGTCGCCACAGCCACCGATTTTCTCCCGCATCTTAGGCGGTAGGCCACCGGGTTCGCCGCGTCGTGGTCGATCCGAAACGCCTGGATCGTCAGATCTCCCACCGCGAAATCCACATCCGGCTCGATGGGGTGCAGAAGCTCCCGCGGGTACTCGCCGAGACCGCTGATATTTAAGATCTCCTCAATGGTCTCCTTCGTGCTGTAGATCGGCACCGGATGCTTCCGCGCCAGGATCCCCAGGCCCCGCACATGATCCGAATGCTCGTGGGTGATCACAATGGCGTCCAGTTCGCTTCCCTTCACGCCGATCTCGTTGAGCCCGGCCTCGATCTTCTTATTGCTGACGCCGGCGTCCACAAGCACGTGGGTCGTGTCCGATCCCACGTAGATGCAGTTTCCGCTGCTTCCGCTGGCTATGCTGACTAATCTCATCCTCTCAACCTGTCCCTCTTCTGTTACTTCCGATCCCGCGGCCAGGTAGCTTCCGGCCCTGCTGTCTTCCGGCTTCTCTGCTGCCGTATCACCGCGGCGGCAGCTTTCGGCCCTGCTGTCTTCTGGCTTCTCTGCTACCGTATCACCGTAGCCGGCAGCTTCCGGCTTCTCCGTTCTGCCGTTTCAATGTGGCCAGCCGCATTCCTGCAGCTGTCTCTCACAGAAGCCCAGAAGTTCCGCAATCTGCCGCCGCAGCGTCTCCTCGTCCCCATTATTATCGAGGATCCGGTCCGCCAGCGCCCCGTACTCTTCCTCCGTGGGCTGCCGCTCCATGACCGCCAGACACTTCTCGCGGGAATATCCGCGGCTTTCCATCAACCGTCCGATCCGCGTTTCTTCCAAGGTATAAACATACCATACTTCATCGTAAATGTCACCCGGTTTTTTCCGAACATCCGACTGCTCCTGGTCTTTTCGCGACTCCCGGCCGTCAGCCTGCTCCTGGTCTTCCGGCTGCTCCCGGTCTTCTTGCGACCCCCTGCTTCCCGCCTCCTTCCGCTCTTCCGGCAGCGCAGTCTCCACCACAAGAAGCGGCAGCAGGTTCGTGTCCTGCGGTCCGTTCTTCCGAAACTCCTCCACCTTCCGGTACACTTCCTCCCACACCAGAGGATGGATCATTCCATTCACCCGCTCCAGAACCGTCTGATCGGAGAAGATCATTTCCGCCAGCTTCTTCCGGTCAAGTTCGCCGTCAGCCCCCAGGATTCCTTCCCCGAAGGCTTCCGTCAGACGCCGGTATCCTGCCCGCCCTTTGCGCTCCAGCTCTCCGGCCGTCTGGTCGGTCTCGATCACCGCCGCGCCGTATTCTTCTCTCAGGATCCGAAGGACGCGGCTTTTACCGGCTCCCACTCCGCCGATCAATTCAATAACCATCTTCATCCTCCGATCGTTTTCAAAATAAGCTTTTCATTCTTGATGGCAAATTCACTCAGCCGATAAGCTCGGATCCTCGCCTTCTCGACCTTTGGAACCAGAAATCCGTTGCTGAAAAGCTTCGCGCACCGGTTGATGACAGTCTTGTTGGTAACGCCGATCATCCGGCTCACTTCGATCGGCGTAAATTCATACATATGCTTTTTCAGGAGCCAGGCGAGAAATTCCTTTTCCTTCCTACTAAGATAAGACAGACTTCCCTCCACTTCATTCCCCGCTGATCCCTTCGATAAATCGTACACTTTCCGCGAATACAGTTCCACCATCCTGAGGAAATAGCTCACCCATATTTCAGGATGCGGGGGATTGTCCCTCCCGGAATAGTAAAGAGCCGGAAGCCCCATCTGCAGGGATTCATAATATTCATCCGGATCATAGGCAAAATATTCCTCCAGTGATCCGATTCCATGAAAGCCATATCCGGAATAATCGAGGACATAGCCGGACATCAGCCTGGCCGTTCTTCCATTGCCATC
>CANQME010000189.1 GCA_947624815.1 uncultured Lachnospiraceae bacterium
GCGTCATCGAGATCGACAAGATGGGCCGCATCAACCTGACGATGAAGCCCAGCGAGATGACCGGCGACGTACCGGTGACGGAGAGCTCTGACCGCGGAGACCGCGGCGGACGCGGCGGCAGGGACCGCGGCGACCGGAGAGACCGCGGCGGACGCGGCGGCAGAGACCGCAGGGATCGCGACGACAGCTACGACAGCGACGAAGAATAATGGAAGAATTCCCTCGCGCAGTACCTTTCGGGTACCGGCGCGGGGGATTTGTTAAGTTTTGCACCTTTTTGCTTGCAATTCCTGTATTTACGTGCTATACTTGGAACGTTGACGAAAAATCACGTCTGCCGATCCCTGAGGCGGTGCCCCGGCGGGTCCTGAGGGGAACAGAAGACGCAGGCGGAAGAAAAACCAAATGGAGGTAGTATCATGAGCGTTATTTCAATGAAGCAGCTGCTGGAAGCAGGCGTCCATTTCGGACACCAGACGAGAAGATGGAACCCCAAGATGGCTCCCTACATCTACACCGAGCGTAACGGTATCTACATCATCGACCTGCAGAAGTCTGTGGGCAAGGTGGACGAGGCTTACAACGCGGTGGCGGAGATCGCTGCGAACGGCGGAACCATTCTGTTCGTGGGAACGAAGAAGCAGGCGCAGGACGCGATCCAGGTGGAAGCGGAGCGCTGCGGCATGTTCTATGTGAACGAGAGATGGCTGGGCGGCATGCTGACCAACTTTAAGACCATCCAGTCCCGTATCGCCAGACTGAAGGAGATCGAGACCATGTCCGAGGACGGCACCTTTGACGTGCTGCCGAAGAAGGAAGTCATCAAGATCCGCAAGGAGTGGGAGAAGCTGGAGAAGAACCTGGGCGGCATCAAGGGCATGAAGAGACTTCCCGACGCCATTTTCGTAGTCGATCCGAAGAAGGAGCATATCTGCGTGCAGGAAGCCCATACGCTCGGCATCCCGCTGATCGGTATCTGCGATACCAACTGCGATCCCGAAGAGCTTGACTATGTGATCCCGGGCAACGACGACGCGATCCGTGCCGTTAAGCTGATCGTTTCCAAGATGGCCGACGCCGTCGTCGAGGCGAACCAGGGCGCGGCGACCGCCGCATATGATGAGGCCGCTGAGGCGGAAGCTTATCAGGTTCAGGAGGAAGCTCCGGTCGAGGAGTAATGATATTGTAATCGTAAGATCCGAATCAGAATGGAGGAATCAAATATGGCAGTAACAGCAGCAATGGTAAAAGAGTTAAGAGAGATGACCGGCGCCGGCATGATGGATTGCAAGAAGGCATTAAGCGCTACGGACGGAGATATGGACAAGGCCGTGGAGTTCCTGCGTGAGAAGGGACTTGCCGGTATCGATAAGAAGGCGAACCGCATCGCGGCCGAGGGCGTGGTGACGGTCGCGCTGACCGACGACGCGAAGAAGGCGGTCGTGGTGGAAGTGAACGCGGAGACTGACTTCGTGGCGAAGAACGAGAAGTTCCAGACCTACGCGGCGGATGTGGCCGGCCAGGCGCTGGTTTCCGACGCTGCGGATGTGGAGACCTTCCTGACCGAGACATGGGCGAAGGACCCGACGATGACGGTCCGCGACGCGCTGGCGACCGAGATCTCCATCATCGGCGAGAAGCTGGATATCCGCCGTTTCGCGAGAGTGGAAGAGCCCAACGGATTCGTAGCGTCCTATATCCATGGCGGCGGCAAGATCGGCGTCCTGGTTGACGTAGAGACCGATGTGGTGAACGACGCCGTGAAGGAGATGGCGAAGAACATCGCGATGCAGGCGGCTGCCCTTAAGCCCATGTACACCGACAGAAGCGCTGTGAGCGAGGAGTTCATCGAGCATGAGAAGCAGATCCTGATGGCTCAGATCCAGAACGATCCGAAGGAAGCCTCCAAGCCGGAGAAGGTGATCCAGGGCATGATCATGGGCCGTATCAATAAGGAGATGAAGGAGATCTGCCTGATGGACCAGACCTACGTGAAGGCTGAGGACGGCAAGCAGAGCGTCTCCCAGTATGTGGCCGAGGTCGCCAAGGCCAACGGCGCCAGGATCAAGGTGAAGAACTTCCTCCGCTTTGAGACCGGCGAAGGCATGGAGAAGAAGGTAGACGATTTCGCCGCGGAGGTGGCGAAGCAGGCCGGGATGTAAGCCCGAAATCAGGACTAACTGACATCACTTATCATAATCTGCAATTCAGCGCCGGGAGCCGGTAAATCAGGGCTTCCGGCGCTTTTGTACCATTTCGTGTACGGATTTCATATGAATTTTATTAAAATGAAATGTTTATAAAACTTTGCGCAGGGGCATTGACGAAGCCGATATCCGGGCTTATAATTCGATCTGAATAGAACGTTCTGTTTAGAACGATCAGAAGGAGGTAGTCGTATGAATATCCCAATGCGCCTGTGGGATCTGCAGCAGCCGCTCCGTTCCCTTTATACCCTTTGCGTAGAGCCGGTATGCCGTGATTATGGCGTGACCAGGACGGAGCTGGATATTCTGTTGTTTCTGGACGGCAATCCGAATTACGATACAGCCGCGGAGATCGCGGATCAGCGGTGTCTGGCCAAATCCCATGTATCCACGTCGCTTAAGTCTCTGGAGAAGAACGGATATCTTACCCGGCTGGCGGGGCGGGCGGACCGCCGGTTGATCCATCTGAAACTGTCGGAGAAGGCTGCGCGGGTCGTTAAGGCCGGCCAGGACGCGCGGGATGTATTCCTTGGAATCATTACCGCAGGGCTGGATGCAGAGGAGCGGGCGAGGCTCCATGTCTATATCGAGAAGATGGAAGAAAACGTTCTGTCCTATCTGGGGACCTGCGGAAAATAGCGGGAAGCATAAAAAGGAGAACGGGTCATATGGAAAATCATCAAAAGGGCGGCAGAAAACCCTCTCCGATGGAGCAGATCGCCGCTTTTATTGTGGATAAGCGCAAGGCATTTTATCTGCTGTACATAGGTCTTGCCATTTTTTGCGCGTTTGCAAACGGCTGGGTTTCGGTCAATGACGACCTGACCAGCTATCTTCCGGCGGAGACGGAGACCCGCCGGGGCTTAACGGCTATGGATGAAGAATTTGTCACCTTCGGCACCAACCGGATCATGGTGGACAATATCTCTTATGCGAAGGCGGAGGAGCTGGCCGGCCGGCTTAAGCTGATTGACGGCGTCAAATCCGTGGAATTTGACAACACGGAGGATCATTACAAGACCGGCGCGGCCTTATTTTCCGTTACTTATGACGGCACGGCCGAAGATCCGGTTAGTCTGAACGCCCTGGAAGAAGTAAAGGAGTTCCTGGAGGGCTATGACGTTTATATCACCGGGGACACCGGCGATTCCGCTTCGGCCAGCCTGGATGCGGAAATGCAGGTAGTCATGCTGGTGGCGGTGGTCATCATTCTTCTGGTTCTTCTGTTTACCTCCCAGACATACGCGGAGATCCCGGTGCTTCTGATGACCTTCGGTCTGGCGGCTTTGCTGAATATGGGAACCAATTTCCTGCTTGGCGAGATCTCTTTTGTCTCCGATTCCGTAGCGGTGGTTCTTCAGCTGGCTCTGGCCATTGACTACGCCATCATTCTGTGCCACCGGTATACGGAGGAGAGAACGCATCTGGAGGCAAGGGAAGCGGTCGTCATTGCCTTAAGCAAGGCCATTCCGGAGATCTCAGGCAGTTCTCTTACGACTCTGTCCGGTCTGGGGGCTATGTGCTTCATGAAGTTCGGAATCGGCAAGGACCTGGGCTTTGTTCTGATGAAGGCCATTGTCCTGAGTCTTCTGTCCGTATTCACGTTTATGCCGGGGCTGCTGATGAGCTTCAGCCGCCTGATCGACCGGACCCATCACCGCAG
>CANQME010000190.1 GCA_947624815.1 uncultured Lachnospiraceae bacterium
AAGGCGCCTTCCCGCCTTGCGGCAGTGACTTGATTGCCCGTTCGTCAGCTTCACGGTTACTGGGATAGCCCGACAGTTGCAGTCGTATTCCCTCGGCGCGGAAATCCGCGCCGGCGCCTCCCGGCGCAAAAGCGTATGCTGTTTGGCTGAACATAACTGTATCATGACCGGCCGGTTTCGTCAACCAAAATCAACAGCGAAATGCAAAACGGAGCGGCCGCCGGATATGACAGCTCCGACGCCGCTCCTCTTATATTCTGCACATTTCACTTCAGATCCGCACGTCCGCAAGCAGACCGTCCACGTGAACCCGCCCCGCCACAGGAGAAACACGATCACGCAGCAGCTTCCTCCGCCGCTTATGCTTATGCGTAGATCGGATACCTCTCGCAGATCTTCGTTACCTCCGCGCGGATATAGTCGGCCTTCGCCTCGAAATCCGTCGCGGTCAGCCAGATGCACTCCGCCACCTTCGCCATATCCGCTTCCACCAGACCGCGGGAAGTCACGGCCGGCGTTCCGATGCGCACGCCGGAGGTCACGAACGGACTCCTGGGATCGCCCGGCACCGCGTTCTTGTTCAGCGTAATATACACCTGATCGCAGCGGTTCTGCAGCTCCTTGCCGGAGATATCCATGCCTCGCAGATCCACAAGCATCAGATGGTTATCCGTGCCGCCGGTCAGGATCTTAAAGCCCTGCTTCTGCAGCTCCTCCGCCAGCGCTTTGGCGTTCTTCACGATCTGCTGCTGATACGTCTTAAACTCCGGCTTCAGCGCCTCGCCGAAGCAGACGGCCTTGGCCGCGATCACATGCTCCAGCGGACCGCCCTGGGTTCCCGGGAAAATAGCCTTATTGAAATTGAATTTCTCCGCGGCTTCCTTATTCGCCAGGATCATGCCGCCTCTCGGCCCCCGCAGCGTCTTGTGGGTCGTCGTCGTGACCACATCCGCATAGGGGAACGGACTGGGATGAACGCCCGCCGCCACCAGGCCGGCGATATGGGCCATATCCACCATCAGATACGCGCCCACCTTGTCCGCCACCTCGCGGAACCGCTTGAAATCGATCACGCGGCCGTAGGCGCTGGCGCCTGCCAGGATCATCTTCGGCTTGCATTCCAGAGCGATGCGCTCCATCTCGTCGTAGTCCAAAAATCCGTTCTCATCGACGCCGTAGGGCACCATATGGAAATACATGCCCGAGAAATTGACGGGACTCCCATGGGACAAATGGCCGCCCTGATCCAGGTTCATGCCCATGAAGGTGTCTCCCGGCTTCAGCATCGCCAGAAATACCGCCATGTTGGCCTGAGCTCCGGAATGAGGCTGCACATTGGCGTAATCGCAGCCGAACAGCTTCTTCGCCCGCTCGATGGCCAGCGTCTCCACCACGTCGATGTACTCGCAGCCGCCGTAATAGCGCTTGCCGGAATACCCCTCCGCGTACTTATTGGTCAGAACCGTGCCCATGGCCGCCATCACAGCCTCCGACACGATATTCTCCGATGCGATCAGCTCCAGATTCCTCCGCTGGCGGGCCGCTTCCTGCTTAATGGCCGCTCCCACCTCCGGGTCCTGCTGCTCGATAAAATCCATTACCTGATTTACCATGGTGTTTCCGCCTTTCTATATGCTTGACTATGGTCTTTCCCATTATATCCAATCATATGGGAAATTTCAACCCTGGAATTTCCACTCCTTCACCACCGCCTGGATCGTCCGGTTTCCGTTGTATTCATTGATCGTCGGATAGTAGACGGCGTCCAACACGCGGCTGCCCCCCATTTCCGCAACAAATTCATCGCCGTCGGTGAATACCATGGCGTCCACAGGCGTCCCGTCCGGCGTGATCAGGGCCAACTTCACCGCGTTGCGGTTCTTCCCCAGCACCCGCGCGGAACGGATCCGCAGGCCCTTCTGCGCAAACTGGGGCTTTTCGTTGCCGTTTCCGAAGGGCTCCAGAAGCTCCAGCTCGCGTATAAGCTCCTCCGTCACGTAATCCATGGGCATCGGCACGTCGATCCAAATCTTCGGGATGAAATCCTCCTCTGTCAGCCGCGCCCGTTCATTTAACTGCCGGCGCAGCCGCTCCACATCCGCTTCCTCCGCCATGGAGAGCCCGGCGGCCATCGGATGCCCGCCGAATTTCGTGAACAGCTCCTTTACCTCGCAGAGAGCCGCGAACATATGGTAAGCCTCGATAGACCGGCCAGATCCCTTGACGCCGTCCTCCGACTTCGTGATCACGAACGACGGTTTATTGTACCGCTCCCGCAGCCGCCCGGCGATAATGCCGGCCAGGGACTCGTGACAGTCCGGCAGATAGACCACCAGAACCTTGTCGTTCTGAAAATGTTCTTCCACCTGTTCCACCGCCTGCTCCAGTCCCCGGGCTGTCATGTCCTTGCGCTGATCGTTCAGAAGCTTCAGCTCCTGGGCCAGCCCGTCCGCCTCCGCCGCGTCGCGGCTCAGCAGAAGCCTAAGCGCCAGCTTCGCGGTCTGCAGCCGCCCGCCCGCATTCAGGCAGGGGCCGATGACAAAACCGATATGGTAGGCGCTCAGGCGGTAAATGTCCAGATTGTTCTTCTCCACCAGCATCCGAAGGCCGATGCTCTTCGTCTCCGGGATCTGCTTCAGCCCTTCCCGGACGATGATCCGGTTCTCGTCCTGCAGCCGCATCACGTCGCCCACGGTAGCGATTGCGGCGAACTCCAGCATTTCCTCCCACTCCTTTAAGGGGATCTGCGCCCGCTCATAAAGGATCTGGATCAGCTTGTAAGCCACCACCGCGCCGCAGATCTCCTTCCACGGATAAGCGCAGTCCGCCTGCTTCGGATTGACAATGGCCGACGCCCACGGGAGAATATCTTTCCCGTCCGCATCCTGCGCGATATCGTGATGGTCGGTGATCACCACCGTCAGGCCGTGCTCTCTGGCGTACGCCATCTGCGTCACGGCAGAGATCCCGTTATCGCAGGTCAGCACCGTATCGACGCCGTCCGCCACGGCCGCCTCAATGATCTGCTCGTTGATGCCGTAGCCGTCCCGGATCCGGTCCGGGATCTCATAATCCACCTTCGCGCCAAGCCGCCTGAGCGCCGTGCAGAACAGATAGGTCGAACAGACGCCGTCGATATCATAATCGCCCACGATCCGGATCCGCTTTCCCTCCGCGATCTTGCCGCAGAGGATGTCCGCCGCCTTGTCCGCGTCCTTCAGAAGATGGGGCGAATACAGATCCTTCCTGGTTCCGTACAGATAACGCCGGACCGCCTCCCCGCCGCATACGTCCCGGTTGCGGATGATCCGGGCCGTCACCGGCGAGATGCCGAACTCCCGCGACAATCCGTCAAAGTCAGCCTTTTTCGCGTATACCATCCATTTTGAAATCATAAATCTCTTCCTGTTCTCCCCAATCGTCCGGCGCCGTCTGGATATCCGTATAGCCCGCGTATTCCTTCAGCCGCTTCCTCCTGCCGGCGTAGTCCGGCAGCTGCTCCTCCACAATCCTCCAGAACCGGGGCGAATGGTTCATCTCCCGGCGGTGGGCCAGCTCATGGACCACCACATAGTCCTGCAGCTCCTCCGGAACCAGCATAAGCACCCAGTTGTAATTCAGGTTCCCCTTCGCGCTGCAGCTTCCCCACCGGGTCGCCTGCTGCCGGATCGCGATCCGTCCGTAGGAGACGCCCATCCGCGCCGCCCACAGCTCCGTCTTCGCCGTCAGCACGCGCCGGGCCTGCTCCCGGTACTGCCGGATCTCCTTTTCCGTGAAAATGGGCCTGTCCTCCTGCTGCAT
>CANQME010000191.1 GCA_947624815.1 uncultured Lachnospiraceae bacterium
ATTTTACCACAATAGATATCCAACTTGGGACATTTTCATTTGCGGTATACTAGGACATTATCATATTTGGCTTATAGCTGCGGCAATATTTTTTAAAAATTACTTGACGCGTTTTGGTTCTTGATGTATAATACACTTTGTCGCTGTGAGAGACATCGACAGCAGTTTGATGGGCTATCGCCAAATGGTAAGGCAACGGACTCTGACTCCGTCATTGTGAAGGTTCGAATCCTTCTAGCCCAGCTGATGAGACCCCGGAAGAGAGATCTTCCGGGGCTTTTCTATGCCCGGAAATGGCTTAGATACTGGATTTTTCGGCGATGAAGGTCGTTTGGGCGACGGTTTCAGCGGATCAGCCAAGAGATGATGATTTTCTGGAAAATCCGTGAAAAGATGGTCTAATGGGCAAAGATAGGTCAATTCATAGGTCAATTTGAAATAGCTGAGAAGGCAGGGGGAATTGGCCGGAGGGCTGTTTTATGCGGTAAATCGTGCATCCAATGATTCAGAATGAAATCAGAGAATTTGTGGAGATGGAAAAATGAGACTTGGAGTTGGGAGAGTGTATCGGGTCTGAGAGCACTTCCTTATTTTGTACATGAGCTTCATGAAACAACCCTGGCGAGTTACAGGAATCTGCTTGCAACATGGGATCAGATATGATAAACTTAGGAGGTATTCCTGCACCATGAGAACCCATTGACAACATGCAGTTTTACAATCTATGCAGGGTGACGGAAGAGAAAATCAGCACTGTCACACTGAAAAATGCGGCAGATCAGAAGCCGCAGCCGAATCAGAGGCTGTTGACAGAATATTTTTCGGCAACCCTCTTTCGGCTATTGAAGTTAAGGTCAAAATGATATATGATGATAAAGATGGGGACATCATCAATCTGTATGTTGGCTTTACGCAGGCTAATTAAGGAAGCGGTTCAGGAAGAGGCCAACAGATATTTGTCCTGATTAAGTGAAGAAGGTGACTCCATGTACGAGTTTCAGAGCCGTGTCCGGTACAGTGAGACAGATCCGCAGGGAGGACTGTCCCTGACGGGCATCATCAATTATCTGCAGGACTGCTCCACGTTTCAGTCGGAATCGGTCGGACTGGGACTGGATTATCTGAACGCCCGCCACCAGGCGTGGTGGCTTTCCTCCTGGCAGATCGTTATCGACCGTCTGCCCCAGCTGGGAGACGCGATACGGATCGGTACCTGGCCCTACGACTTTAAAGGCCTGTACGGCTACCGCAACTTTTACATCCGCGATATGGACGGGCAGTACATGGTTCGCGCCAATTCCATCTGGTTTCTGTTCGATACGGAGGCGGGGCGCCCGGTGCGCGCCGGAGAGGACCAGGTGCGCGGCTACGGAGAGCTGGGGGAGCGCATCCCCATGGATTATGCGCCCCGGCATATCCCGCTTCCGGCGGAATATACGGAGGGAAGCCCTGTCACGGTGGCGAGGCATCACCTTGATACGAATCACCATGTGAACAACGCCCAGTACGTGCAGATCGCCCGGGAGTACCTTCCGGAGAATTTCGCGGCCGCCGAGCTGAGGGTTGAATATAAGAAGGCGGCTTATCAGGGAGACGTGATGGTTCCCCGCATCAGCCGCGTTCAGGAAGGATATGTAATCGCGCTGTGCGACAGCGCAGGAAGTCCCCATGCCATCGTGTGGCTGCGGGAGAAGTAAGGACGGCATTTTCACAGCCGCCGGAGGAATTATGATCGAGTTAGGAAAGATGCAGGAACTTGTGGTCGTGCGAGAGAAGAACTTCGGCGTCTTCTTAAGCGAAGCAGAAGGAGATGAGACAGCAGTGCTCCTGCCGGCGAAGCAGGTGCCGGAAGGGACCCACATCGGTGATAAACTGAACGTGTTTATCTACAGGGATTCCTCCGACCGGCTGATCGCCACCACGCGGACGCCTCTTCTGACCGTAGGGGAGGTGGGCGTGCTGACCGTTAAGGAGGTCGGGAGGATCGGCGCGTTTCTGGACATGGGACTGGAGAAGGATTTGCTGCTTCCGTTTAAGGAGCAGAACCATCCGGTACAGGCGGGAGAGCAGTGCCTGGTCGCCGTTTACCGCGACAAGTCCGGCCGCCTGGCGGCCACGATGAACGTGTACCGCTATATGAGCAGCAGCTCCCCCTACCAGAAGGACGACCGGGTCACGGGCACCGTCTATGAGATCAATGAGCGCCTGGGCGCGTTCGTGGCGGTCGACAACAAGTACTACGGCATGATTCCGGAGAAGGAGCTTTACGGGGACGTACATCCCGGCGACGTGGTGGAGGCCAGGGTCTTAAAGGTGCGTCCGGACGGCAAGCTGGATCTGAGTCCCAGGGAGAAGTCCTATATCCAGATGGACGCCGACGCGCAGATGGTTCTGGAGGCCATCGAGGGCCGCGGAGGCAGTCTCCCGTTTACCGATAAGGCGTCGCCCGAGACGATCAGGGATGAATTCCATTTAAGCAAGAATGCGTTCAAGCGGGCGGTGGGCCACCTGCTGAAGGAGGGCCGGATCCGGATCACGGACCACTCCATCGAAAAGGTGTAGCCTATGTTCAAAAACAGACCGGCTTATGTGGACTACCTGCTGATTGTGACCGGCGCTTTCATCATGGGTTTCGCCATCAAGAACATGTACGATCCGGTGGGACTGGTCACCGGCGGGGTTACCGGCATCGCCATCATCGTGAAGAACTATACGGACATCCCGCTGTGGGTCACGAACACGGTGCTGAACATCCCGCTGTTTCTGATATCCCTGCGGCTCCAGGGCTTTACCTTCATCAAGAGAACGGCGGTGGCGACGGCCGCGCTGTCCGTGTCCCTGTATGTGCTGCCCGAGGTACGCGTGGTCGCGGACGACATGCTTCTGGCCGGACTGTTCGGCGGCATCGTATCCGGCGCCGGAACGGGTCTGGTATTCCTGATGCAGGCGACCACCGGCGGGACGGACATGCTGGCCGCGCTGATCAGGCGCAGGCTTAAGCACTATTCCATCGCGCAGATCATGCAGGTGCTGGACGGACTGATCGTGCTGGCCGGCGCGGGCGTGTTCGGGATCACCAGCGCCCTCTACGCCTGTATCGCCATATTCATGGTGTCCAAGGTCTCCGACGGGATCCTGGAGGGCATGAAGTTCTCCAAACAGGCGCTGATCATTTCGGACCGGAGCGACGAGATCGCACAGGCCATCCTGTACCGGCTCGACCGGGGCGTGACGGCGGTTCCGGCCGTCGGGATGTACTCCGGACAGGAGAGAAAGATGCTGTTCTGCGTGGTCTCCCGCAAGGAGATCGTGAGCATCCGGGAGCTGGTCTGGGAGATGGATCCGAAAGCGTTTGTCATAATGAGCGACGTCCGCGAGGTGCTGGGTGAGGGCTTCATTGAATATTGACTGAATCGGCCGGGCTTTTCGTATCGCATTTTGGAAGATTGTTGAAATTGTCATAAGAATATGCAGATTAGACAAATTCAAAAAAAATTTTTTGGTAATTTGCAATATGGTAAAAAAATCTGGTTTCGTGTATGATACTGGTAGAAGTACTATGAGGGACAGATGCATCGAGTCCCACCTATATTATATTTACTCATAAGAGGAGGATATTTGCTATGTCAAGTCTGTCACTGAAGAACATTACTAAGGCGTACCCCAACGGAT
>CANQME010000192.1 GCA_947624815.1 uncultured Lachnospiraceae bacterium
TCCCTGGTCACCCGCGACCTGATCGCCGACTCCACCGAGTGCATGGCCCTGGCCCATCAGTTCGACGCCCTGGTCATGATCCCCAACTGCGACAAGAACGTCCCCGGCCTTCTGATGGCCGCGGCACGTCTGAATATACCGACCGTCTTCGTCAGCGGCGGCCCCATGCTGGCCGGCCATGTAAAAGGCCAGAAGCGCAGCCTTTCCAGTATGTTTGAGGCTGTAGGCGCCTGCGCCGCCGGAACCATGACCGAGGACGACGTAGAAGATTTCGCCAACCATGTCTGCCCCACCTGCGGCTCCTGCTCCGGCATGTATACCGCCAACAGCATGAACTGCCTGACCGAGGTTCTGGGCATGGGACTTCGCGGCAACGGTACGATCCCGGCCGTCTACTCCGAGCGGATCCGCCTGGCGAAGCACGCCGGCATGGCTGTCATGGAGATGCTCCGGAAGAATATCTGCCCCCGCGACATCATGACCGAGGCCGCGTTCCGCAACGCCCTGACCATGGATATGGCCCTGGGCTGCAGCACCAACAGCATGCTGCATCTGCCCGCCATCGCCCATGAGGCCGGCGTAGAGCTGAACGTGGACATCGCCAATGAGATCAGCGCGAAGACGCCGAACCTGTGCCATCTGGCGCCGGCCGGCCCCACCTATATGGAAGACCTCAACGAGGCCGGCGGCATCTACGCCGTCATGAAGGAGATCAGCAAGCTGGGCCTTCTGGACCTGAACTGCATGACCGTCACCGGCAAGACCGTGGGTGAGAATATCGCCGACGCAGTCAATAAAGACACCAACGTCATCCGCACCGTGGAGAACCCCTACTCGAAGACCGGCGGCATCGCCGTGCTGAGAGGCAATCTGGCTCCCGATTCCTGCGTGGTGAAGCGCTCCGCCGTCGTTCCTGAGATGCTGAAGCATGAAGGGCCGGCCCGCGTCTTCGACTGCGAGGAGGACGCCATTGCAGCCATCAAGGGCGGCAAGATCGTGGCGGGCGACGTGGTAGTGATCCGCTATGAGGGCCCGAAGGGCGGTCCGGGCATGCGCGAGATGCTGAATCCCACCTCCGCGATCGCGGGCATGGGTCTCGGCTCATCCGTCGCTCTGATCACTGACGGACGCTTCTCCGGCGCATCCCGCGGCGCTTCCATCGGCCATGTGTGCCCCGAGGCGGCGGCAGGAGGCCCCATCGGACTTGTAGAGGAAGGCGATATCATTTCCATCGATATTGACGCCAATACGATCAATGTGCTGGTCAGCGATGAGGAGCTGGCGAGGCGCCGTGCGAACTGGACGCCGAAGACAAAGGAAGTGGACGGATACCTGCGGAGATATCGTAATCTGGTAACGTCCGCAGACAAGGGCGCGGTACTGGCGGACTGACGTTGCAGACCCGGACAGCGGACTGATGTTTGTGCAGATCCGGCCAGTGGACGATATCTGCAGACCCGGACAGGCCAGCGGACGGCGTGTATGACCCCCGCCATTCAGTTGGATATCATTTAAGAAGATATAGGTTTTCGCAGGCAATGAACCGGCCTGAGACCGTGGCCAAGAAAGATCCAGACAGCGGACACACCTCAGGAAACGGTACACTGCGCGGTATGTGTTACAGCAAGGAGAACGAGTTTTATATGCAGAAATTAAACGGATCAGAAATTGTCATCGAGTGTTTGAAGGAACAGGGCGTGGATACCGTCTTCGGTTATCCCGGCGGGGCGATCCTGAATATTTACGACGCCCTCTATAAGCATCAGGATGAGATCACCCATATCCTGACCTCCCACGAGCAGGGCGCGGCCCACGCGGCCGACGGCTACGCCAGGGCCACCGGCAAGGTAGGCGTCTGCCTGGCCACCTCCGGCCCCGGAGCGACCAACCTGGTCACAGGCATCGCGACGGCTTACATGGATTCCATTCCTGTCGTTGCCATCACCTGCAACGTGGGCGTCAGCCTTCTGGGCAAGGACAGCTTCCAGGAGATCGACATCGCCGGCGTGACCATGCCCATTACCAAATATAATTTCATCGTCAAGGACGTGACGAAGCTGGCCTCCGTCATGCGCCGCGCCTTTAAGATCGCCCGTTCCGGCCGTCCCGGCCCGGTGCTGGTGGATATCACCAAGGACGTGACCGCCGCCACGTGCGATTATGAGTATGAGGCTCCCGAAGAGGTCAAACGCCAGGCGGATACGATCACCGAAGAGGATCTGGAGCAGGCCATCCTGATGATCAAGGATTCCCAGAAGCCGTTTATCTTCGTCGGCGGCGGAGCCAATCTCTCCGATGCCTCCGAGGAGGTCCGGGCGTTTGCGCACAAGATCCAGGCTCCCGTGGCCGACAGCCTGATGGGCAAGGGCGCGTTCGACGGCACCGACGAGCTGTATACCGGCATGGCCGGCATGCACGGCACGAAGACCTCCAATTTCGGGATCACCGAGTGCGATCTGCTGATCGTCGTGGGCGCCCGTTTCAGCGACCGCGTCATCGGCAACGCGTCTAAATTTGCACAGAATGCGAAGATCCTTCAGCTGGACATCGACCCGGCGGAGATCAACAAGAACATCCGCGTGGACGCCAGCATCATCGGCGACGTGAAGATCATCCTGCGCAGGCTCAACGCCCGCCTGGATCCCCAGAACCACGACGAGTGGCTGGCCCATATCGACCGTCTCAAATACATGTATCCGCTGCGGTACAACAAGGAGCTTCTGACCGGCCCCGGCATCATCGAGGACATTTACGATGTGACCGGCGGAGACGCCATTATCGTTACCGAGGTGGGGCAGCATCAGATGTGGGCGGCCCAGTATTATAAGTACAAGAACCCCCACACGCTTCTGACCTCCGGCGGCCTGGGAACCATGGGCTACGGCCTGGGCGCGGCCATCGGCGCGAAGATGGGGCGGAAGGACAAGATCGTCATCAACGTGGCCGGCGACGGCTGTTTCCGTATGAACATGAACGAGATCGCCACGGCCACACGCTATAATATTCCGGTTATTGAAGTTGTCGTCAACAATCATGTGCTGGGCATGGTCCGCCAGTGGCAGACGCTGTACTACGGCAAGCGCTATTCGCATACAGTGTTGAATGACCAGGTGGATTTCGTGAAGCTGGCGGAGGCTATGGGCGCGAAGGCGTACCGGGTCACGAAAAAGGAGGAGTTTAAGGACGTGCTGAAGGAAGCCATCGCCCTTAATATTCCGGTCCTGATCGACTGCCAGATCCATTGCGACGACAAGGTATTTCCTATGGTATCACCTGGTGCGCCGATTTCGGACGCATTTGATGATTCAGATCTAAAACTATAAACTTGTTATTGTTTTGCCGCGGCATTCGCAATTTGGCTTCGCCAAATTGCTCATGTCGGGCGTTCCGCCCTATAGAATATTCCGTCTGTGCAGCGCTTAGTGAGCAAGCTCCCACGCGCCGCGCAGCCAAAATATTCTGCACGGCAAAACGGTAGCGCAAATTCAGAGGAGAGCGGGGA
>CANQME010000193.1 GCA_947624815.1 uncultured Lachnospiraceae bacterium
AACGCGTTCAGATAGCCGTTGCTGTCGTTGGAGAAGATCTGCTGGAACACGGAAAGCACCGCGCTGCCGGCCATACTGGGCGCATAGAAGATCACGGTCAGAACCACTCCCAGCTTATGGGGAAGCTCATTGATCATCCAGGCCAGAAGGAAGGACATGATATATCCGCCGGGGCCTACGATGACCGCGATGATCAGCGTATTCTTGATGGCAGTGATGAAGATGCTGTCGTCCAAAAACAGCTTCTTGTAGTTATTCAGTCCGATAAAGTTGGCCTTCTCCAGTACGTTGAAATCCGTAAAACTGTACCAGATCGCGGTAAGGACCGGATAAACCACGAATACAAAAAACAGGATCATAAAGGGGGCGATCATGATATAAAGCGGAACACTGCGCTTCATATCCCTGAGGGTCAGTTGCGCCCTTCTTTTCATAGAAATCTTATTCGCAGCCATGACTCCCCTCCTATTCTGCTGTGTTCAGGCCGAATTCGGTACGCTTGCTGGTAATCTCGGCGTTGATCTCGTCAAGCTGGATATAAAGCGTATCGACCGGATCCACGTTATCGGTTACAACAGTGGTAAACGCGTTGCGGAGCACACGGCCTGTGATATATCCGCCGGGAACCTGGGGCTCTGCGCGCAGATCGTCGATCAGGGAAAGAACGACCTGTTTGAACTCCTCGTTCAGGCTTCCGTTGGCGATCGCCTCTACATTGGCTACCGGGAACTCGGAAGCTTCACCGTTCTCAGCCTTCAGCTCGGTAGAGTAATTGGCCTGCGTTTCTGCGTCTGTCCACCATTTCAGGAAATCCCACGCCTCGTCCTTCATGCCGTCCTTCGCCACCGTCGTGGAGACGATGAAGCAGGTGCTGATCATGCTGGCCGCGGTATGATCCACGGTGCCGTCCGCCTTCGGGGTACCCGGCATCTTGGCGATGGACCATTTGCCGGCGATCTCCGGTGCGGACACGTTCAGCTGGTTCACATAGCTGTTGTAATCGACGACAGCCAGCGGAACCTCGCCGGTACGGAACCGGGTGACGAAGTTGATGGAGTAATTCAGGCCCTGCTTCGTGTAATACTCGGTCCAGTACTTGAAAACCTCCATCAGATCCACCTGGTCAAGATTCGTCGCGGTGAAATCCTTATTATAAAGTTCATAGCCGTTCTGGTACAGCATGGAAAGGAAGATGCTGTTCACAGGCACCGTGGTGGAGCTGGTGCCGCCGCCCAGCGTGGTATATTCGTTGCTGCCCAGATATACGGTCATATTGTCGGCTTCCAGATAAGGAATAATGGAGATCAGGTCTTCCCAGGTCTCCGGAACCTCAAGGCCCTTGGACTCCAGGATATCCTTCCGGTAGATCGTCACCGGGAAGGTGACCTGATCCGGAAGTCCGTAAACGCCGCCTTCATACTGAAGGAACGCCCTCGTATCCTCCGGGAACCGTTTGAACACGTCTTCAAAATCAGCAAACTGAGTCAGATCCAGGGCCGCGTTGCGGTACGCGAAGTTCACAGGCGTACTGTAGCTGGACTGGAGCACCACATCCGGTCCGGAGCCGGCAACCGTCGCCGGAAGGACCGTGTCGCCGCCGACCATGCTGATATTCACATTATAGGGAGAATCCGCAAAGCTGGCGTTCACCATCTTCTGGATGATGTCGTACTGTGCCCTGGCGTCTACCGCCACCCACACGGTCAGGGTCTTCTTATCCTTTGACTCCCCTTCCGAATGGACCTGGAAGTCGTTGGTAAAGGAACCGATGAACGCGTTGAAGTTATGGGCAATCCCTGCGAAGAATCCGCCGTCCGCTGCAGGGAGCTTGTAGCCGTCGCCGGTCACCATCAGGTAATCCAGCTCCAGCGGCAGGTTGTTCACGCTGGTAAGCCACTCGGCAAGAGCGGACAGAGCGTCGTTGAAGTCGCCCAGATACTTGGCCACGTCGTCCGGCTTCTTGATCAGCTTGACCATCGCGTTCATCATATCGACGACGCTGGAGGTCTTGTTGGCGGAATCCATGGACTCGCCAAAGGCTTCCACCACGGCGTTCAGCCTGGTATATTCCGTCTCGAGAACGTCCGACATGCCGGGAACATACGACGTGATCTGGTAATCGCGGTACTCGTCCGGATCCGTGCCCGTAACGGCCGTCAGCTCACGGTAGAGTACGTTCAGATTATCCACACTCTCTCTGGCCATGTCGACTGCGCCAGCCAGATCCCCAAGAGTCGCCGTCATGGCGATGGTATTGGCGCCTTCGTCCAGATAGAAGTAGTAATCTCCAGCGTCTCCGCCCAGATAGCCGATCTGCCAGTCGGGGCCGTAATTGAAATTAATCTGCGCCGCTTCTTTAAACGGAAGCTCTCCGTTCACGGTCAGATAACGCGCGGAATAGAACCCGCGGTTCAGATACTGTTTGAAACGGACCCCGAGCTTATAAAGGCCCGCCTTCGGAGCGTTAACCGTCCAGCTGATCTTCTGTCCCGCGCTTGCCCAACTGTCGCCGCCGATCGTATTGTAAATGATATAGGACGGATGATAGGGCTGCGTCGCCACAGAAGTACGGTCGTTGTTGGCCGACAGGGAAGAACTGGACTTCAAAGACGCGTCCTCGGCCTGAACCACCACGGCGCCGTCAGGAATCTCGCTGCTCGCCACCTGGGAAGCGCTGCCCTGATAGGACGCAAAATAATCGGAATAAGACGGAATCTCCGACGCCGGCACCAGTGCGATCTCGGAAAGCCCCAGAGGCGCCTGCTTGGAAGTGAGCGTCAGAGTATTGCTGCCCTGGTTCATATAGAACATATAGCTTCCCAGGGTATCGCAGTCGTCCGACTCGACATAGGCAACTCCCGGTCCCGCGCTCTGCACCTGCGTAGGCGCGGCCTGGTTGCCGGAGGTGTTCATAAGCCAGTTCTTGTTGTCATCTACCCAGAGCCGGGAGATGCTCACATCTTCACAATCTTCAAATGGAATCTCGCCATTCACATATACATCGCGAAGTATGGTCTGTGTTCCGGTCGTATCCGGATAATAGGTAAGGCGGATATGGTACAGTCCGGCCTCCGGCACATCAAACTGATAGGTAACGGAGCCGTCCTCCTGCGTCCACAGAACGCCGTCCGTCTCGGTCAGACCTTCCATGTCCGTCTCGAAATAATCGGAAGCATTCTTCACGACGGCCTCCGCTGCGCCGGACGGGTAAGCGCCCGGATGAAGCGCGAGGTAATCGTCGTATGTCATCGCTTCCGCATTCTCATAGCTTAAATTCTTCGCCAGCACATCCTCTCGTGTCTGCTCATATTCGTCGCTGGACGCCAGACGAAAGGCGACTACAGCGACTACGATCAATGCGACCAGGATGCATATGTTTCGAATGCGAGCACGCTGTTTTTTCTTTTTCACGCCATTAACCCTTTCTTTTCAAATAACATG
>CANQME010000194.1 GCA_947624815.1 uncultured Lachnospiraceae bacterium
AGATGTATTCAGGATGGAATTGGGATTTATGTGATTCCGAGAATCGGTGACACGATCATGAGCGGTGCGAAACAGATGCACATGCTCCATCTTCCAATTCTAAATGTGGAATGGCAGAATCCTCCAACAGAATATCTGATTGTAAAACGAATTATGGATATCGTGATTGCGGGAATCGCGCTGATCATCGCTTCACCGTTTATGCTGATTACCGCTGTAGCAATCAAGGCGGAAGATGGCGGTCCGGTGTTATATAAGCAGAAACGTCTGACAAAAGGCGAACGGGAATTCTATGTATTCAAGTTTCGTTCCATGCGTGTGGATGCGGAGAAAGACGGAATTGCCAGGTTGTCCGCTGGGGACAATGACGACAGAATCACAACTGTGGGACGAATCATCCGAAAATGCCGGATCGATGAGCTGCCGCAGCTTTTTAATATCCTGGGCGGTTCAATGACAATCGTAGGACCGCGACCGGAACGGCCGGAGATTGCAGCGCAGTATATGGAGGAACTTCCCGAATTCGCTTTGCGCTTGAAAGGAAAAGCTGGCTTGACCGGATATGCGCAGGTATACGGAAAGTACAATACGGAGCCATATGACAAGCTGCAGATGGATCTGATGTACCTGGCCCATCCCAGTATCGTGGAGGATCTAAGGATCATGTTTACGACGGTGAAGATACTTTTCATGCCGGAGAGTACGGAAGGGATTGCAGTGGGGCAGACAACGGCGACGAAGGAGCCGGAGAGGATTTCTGCCATGGCAAATGAACCCCCTGCGGGAGTTCGGGGGGGCATTGGAAGCGGAGAATAACAGAGGATAGAGGTACAGCCAGAACCCCGGTAATACCATGTACGGCCATACTCTGCGGAGCCATCCGACTGGAGGTGGCTGCATGAGCGCTGTCCGTAAGAAACGAAACCGGTACGAGCAGTATAAGCGTATCGTTAGATTCGTTATTGGCGTAGTTATCCTGTCGCTGGAAATGGTCGCCTACTGGTATGTGTGGGTGAACTATTATAACCAGCATATGGAAGTTCCATATAACCGTACCGGCCACTGGCTGATGGTTGCAGTGTACGGCCTCCTGCTTGTCATTTTCAATATCATCTACGGAGGCTGGCGTGTCGGCTACCTGCGGACCAGGAACATGATCTATTCGCAGACATTGGCAGACTTGTGCGCCAACTTTATGATTTATCTGCAGATCACGCTGCTGACAAAGCATTTCCTGAATGTGGGTCCGCTTCTGGCAATGACTGCTGTACAGGTTATAATCATCTGCATTTGGAGTACGATTAGCACGAGATTATATCGGATCCTTTACCCGCCCAGGCGGGTTTTATTAATATATGGAAAGCATCCAGTAGCCAGTCTGATGGGGAAGATGAGTACCCGCAATGACCGGTTTGTGGTTGGCGAAGCAATACATATCAGCGCAGATAAAGACTGGAATGCTGTGGAGCAGAGAAATGCAACCGGCATGGACGAGCTGACAGAAGCCCGGGTGTACGGAAACGAAACTTGCCGCTCAGACAAATCTGCAAACACTGAAATAGAAACGACAATCCCGGAAAGTGCTCAGGCGGAGTTGGAGGAGATCAAGCGAAAGATTAGTCAGTATGAGGGTGTGGTCATCTGCGATATTCCCTCACATATTCGAAATCTTCTCTTGAAATACTGCTATGGGAAATCAGTGCGGACCTACACGACGCCAAAAATCTCGGACATATTACTGCGGAGCGCGGAGAAGCTGCATCTATTTGACACGCCTTTATTACTTTCAAGAAACGTGGGACTGACTTTTGACCAGAGATTTGTGAAACGGCTGATGGATATTGTATTATCGCTAGTGGCACTGATTTTATTATCGCCAGTATTCATTATCACAGCTGTAGCGATCAAGGTATATGATGGTGGTCCAGTGTTCTTCCGGCAGGATCGCTGTACGAAGGATGGAAAAGTATTTTCCATCTGCAAGTTCCGGAGCATGATCGTGGACGCGGAGAAGGAAGGACATTCCATCCCGGCGACGGATAAAGATCCGCGGATCACACCGGTAGGGAGAATTATTCGCGCTACACGGATTGATGAACTGCCGCAGATACTGAATATCCTGAAAGGCGATATGAGTATCGTGGGCCCCAGGCCAGAGCGGATAGAACATGTGGAGCTATACACGAAGGAGATCCCGGAGTTCCCGTACCGGATGAAAGTGAAGGGCGGACTGACTGGGTACGCACAGGTGTATGGGAAGTACAACACGACGGCGTATGACAAGCTGAAGCTGGATCTGATGTATATACAGAATTATTCGGTGATGCTGGATATAGAAATCATTCTGCAGACCATTAAGGTGTTGTTTATGAAGGAGAGCACGGAAGGGTTTGCGGATGAGGTGAGTACGGCGATGGCACAGGAGAGCTTAGGGAACAAATTATGATTGAAAATGAGAGGAATGTGGACATATGATATCAATTATCACCGCGTGTTATAATAGTGGTGCTACTATAAAACGAACAATAGAATCTGTGCTTAATCAGAATGGATTATCAGACATTCAGATTGAGCATATTTTTATTGATGGCGCATCAAAAGATGATACCGTTTCCCTTATTGAAGGTTATCGGGCAGTGTATGAGCAAAAAGGGATGCGAATGATAGTTATCAGTGAGAAGGATGAGGGTATTTATGATGCCATGAATAAAGGAATTTCTCTTTCAGCGGGCGAGATTATTGGAATCCTGAACAGTGATGACTGGTATGAACCGAATACTGTTTCCGTGGTTCAAAAAGCATTTAATAACAACATGAAAGCAGATATTATAATGGGAGCTATTTATCTGCATAATGGCAAACAGACTATTATAAAAAGAGCGAAGAAAAGCTGGATAATAACCAGTCGCCATTTCAATCACCCAGCAATGTTTGTGAGGAGCGACTGTTATCAGAATGTCGGAACTTATGAGAATAGCAGTATTTCTGGTGATTTTGACTGGTACCTAAGAGCCATGAGGAAAGGGAAAAATGTAATTCTTATTCCAAATATTTTGACTCATTTTTCTGTAGGAGGGGCAAGCACAAAAAAATCATTCCCGGGTGCGATTAAAAAAATAGGAGACAGATATAAGGTTTATCGAAAAAACGGATACTCCTGTCTTTATTATTTTGAGTGTGCATTTCAGGAGTTGGCAAAGTATTGTCTGATTCGAGAATAACAGACAATATAGCAAAAAAATAAGTTTTTGAAATAGAATTAAATTAGAAAATAGGAGTAGACATAAGTGAAAAAAGTTTTAATTACAGGTATTACCGGCCAGGATGGTTCCTATCTGGCCGAATTTTTATTGGAAAAAGGTTACGAAGTACACGGGATCGTAAGGAG
>CANQME010000195.1 GCA_947624815.1 uncultured Lachnospiraceae bacterium
TGTTCCTCATTGAATCCAAGTTCTTCAAGGGCTTCGCCGCTTTTCTCAGTATCCATCATTTGAATAGCCAGGTTCGCGGCCTTCATCTTCTCCTGCAGCTCTTGCAGGTCAGCCAGCATTTTCTCCAGTGCCTCAATGGCACCTTCGTCGCTGGAACAGATCAACTGCTCCAGCGTAAGTAGGTTCTTAACCTTTTCGGCATCCTCTTCAAGAAACAATAACTGATTCATGAGCATGCCGTGCCGGCAGACCTGCCATTCCCTCTTCCTGACCGGGAAATTGCTCTCGTCAGCAGTGAGGATTGACGGGCAGGATGCCTCACCGCGATAATAAGCATATTCTGTCAGTTTTCGACTGTACCGATTTGCCATGCCCTCGGCTCTTTCTGTCGCGCTCTCTTCCTGGTAGATGTTCATGTGATTGTTATCATTTGCTACCTTTGTGGAGCTTTCATCAAGCTGATAATATTCTGACATCTTGTCTTCTCCCTCTACCTGCTTTTGTTTTTTCTACTGACTTTTCATAGTAGTCTTTTCCAAGAATGAGGCCCTCTTCCAGCTTCTTATCGAACGACTCGCTGACATGATTCAGGTCAGAGAAATGCTGTCTTATCAACTGCACGCCTACTTCCTTATACCCTACAGTGGATGCGAATTCCAACAGGAACCACTCTGGAACGTCACATGGCGGGATTTCCTTGACAGGCTCTTCATTATTCTTTCGCGCCTTATTGTATTCCCTTGCTTCCAATACACTTTCCAGCCATGTCCCGACATGAGCCAGAGCATAGTCAAACATCGCGAGGTTTAAGTACGGTTTCGCTTCGTGTATGGGGTAGCCAGGCCAGTCGATAGTCTCCTTTCTTGGTTCCTCACGCTTCCGCACCAGTATGCTGCCGACATTCTTCCCTTCGGCATCCGGCAACACCACTACCCAGTTGTCAAAGTATTCCAGGATCTGCGGGTATTTAAAGCACAGCAATATGGTTGGGGCCGTTCCATCCAACACCATCCGCAGTACGTCCTGATTGCAATCTGCCAAGATAGATGCAAATTCAGGATCGGTCTTTGAATATTCATCCACGATATATTTGAGGACCATACCTTGAACCTCCTCTATAAACCAGAATTCAGGTTCTTCTTTATTCATGTTCGCAAGCTCCAGCGAGAATGGAATTTTCAAGGTGAACAGCCCTGACATAATATAGTACCATTGGCAGTCTGTATCATAAAGATACCCGTATTGTGGAGCCTTGTTCTCATAGAAGTCGTCACACTCAGCATCAGACTTATAGAGATACCTGCAGTATCCTGCAGCCATGTAATTGAAAAAGATATCGGTCTCAGTTTTAGACTCCCAGTAAGGCACGCCTGTCGGGCAGTTTTTATGAGTCTCTGGGAACCGTTCAAAGGTCTCACTATATAGCTCGCCGACATTAAATAACTGCCCCTGTGAAAACAGGTAATCAACTTTGTCCGGGGCATCGTACCAACAACCCAAGATCGGCCCGACATTTCGGCACTCCTTAAGGGTGCCTAACAGGCCAAATTGAACGGTTCCATCCTTCCTGCGTCTTGCGATCATACGTGCATCCCTCATAGCTCTTGTCTCATTAATTGGATAGAGCCTGCAATCGACTCCATATTTACACATAGGGCAACATGTACAATCACTGTCTTCCTGAATGCATTCAAGATATTTCCGCGGGTGCTCTTTCTGCATCTTCAAGAAATCCTCCAGTTCCTCCAAGCTATCGCAGCACCAAAGCTCATTTTCGCCAGTAATCTCATAAGTCACCACGTCCTGATTACCGATTTCCCCTATATCTTCCATAGTAAGTTTCTGAATCGTAAGTCCGTATTTTCCCATATATTCCGGTATCTTCATATCTTTTTAATCTCCTTTCTTATCTACTGTGTTTACATCTTTCGATGATATTGTCATAAGCTACTCTCCCAAGGCGGGCTTCCTCCAACAGCTTCTGGCGGAACGCCTTACTGAGGTGGTACAGATCAAGCATATGCCATTTAAGCAGCGGTATGGCTGTTTCCTTAATCTCCCTCTCGGTATGCTCTAATTCCTCCAGGAACCACTCTGGAACGTCACACGGCAGGACTTCCTTGACCGGCTTTCCATTATTCTCTTGCGCCTTATTGTATTCCCTTGCTTCCAGTACACTTTCCAGCCATTCTGCGACATGAGCCAATGCATAGTCGACTATCATGTGGTTAAAGTACGGTCCCGTTTCATGGACTGGGTGCCCCGGCCAGTCGATAGTCTCCTTTCTTGGTTCCTCACGCTTCCGCACCAGTATGCTATCGACATTCTTCCCTTCGGCATCCGGCAGCACCACTACCCAGTTGTCAAAGTATTCGACGATCATCGGGTATCGTATCCACAGCATCAGGGGTGAGTACCCCAGATCCAACACCTCCCGCAGTTTGTCCTTATCGCACCCTTCCAAGATGACCGCAAACTCAGGATCGTCCTTTGGATATTCATCGATGATATACTTAAAGGTCATGCGCCATACCATATTAAGGAACTCGAATCCCTGCGGGTCTTCTTTCAAGTTGGCAGACATCAGCTGGTACGGGATTTTCAAGGTGAACGGTCCCGGCACAAGATAGTACCAGTTGCAATCTGTATCATAAAAATACCCGCATTCTGCAGAAGCAACCCTGGAGAAGATATCAACCTCAGTTTCAGACTTCCCGTAGAGCAAGCCAGTCGGATAGTTCTTATACGTCTCTGGAGACCTTTTTGAGTTCTCACTATACGGTTCGCCGACATCAGATAACTGCCACTTTGAAAACAGGTAATCAACTTTACGCGGGTCGCTGTACCAACAATCCAAAATTATCCCGACATTTCGCAGGTCCTTGCCATTGTTTACCATGCCAAATTGAACAGTTCCATCCTTCTTGCGCCTTGCAATCACGCTTGTACTTCTCATATCTCTTGTCTCATCAGCTGGATAGTTGTGGCAATCGTACCCATAATGGTTCATAGAACAACAAGTGCAATCACTTTCTTCATTATCGCAATCAAGATATCTCAGCGGGTGCTCTTTCTGCATCTTCAAGAAATCCTCCATATCCTTCCTGTTCTCACAAAAGCGCACCGCAAATCCATCAGTAATCAGATATCCAGTCTCGTTCTGGTAATCCGTGTCGACGGCTGTTATATCTTTCATATTAACTGCCCGGATCGTCAGTCCGTTCATTCTCGCATACTCCGCTCTCATCATATTATTTCAATCCCCTTTCCTAGCCGACTAATACAGTCGGTCTCATTTTAATGCCTTAAATGCAAGAACATATCTTTTCAATCTATGCTTGGCTTTTTATTAGCAGTCTCCTGCAAAATTATAGCTTACAT
>CANQME010000196.1 GCA_947624815.1 uncultured Lachnospiraceae bacterium
GGGAGTGGAAGACAGATGGACATAATTGAGATACTGAAGGTTCTTGTATTCGGAATCGTGGAAGGATTCACCGAGTGGCTGCCCATCAGCAGCACCGGCCATATGATCCTGCTGGATGAGCTGATCCAGCTGAACGTGACGCCGGAGTTCAAGGAGGTGTTCCTGGTGGTGATCCAGCTGGGAGCGATCCTGGCGGTGGTGGTGCTGTACTTTTCGAAGCTGTTTCCGTTTACTGCCATCAGGGGCAAGAGCATGGGCCGGAAGGATATGTCCGTGCCTCTGGGCGGCAAGAGCGGCAAGTCCGTCGTCATGACGACGGAGGCGTACCACACAGGCCGCGGCGGGGTTCGGGAGGATATCATTCCCCTGGCGGTTCCCGCCGGCAAAAACGGCGCCCATCTGGGCATCAAAGCCAGCACCCTGGTGCTGTGGGTCAAGGTGATCATCGCCTGCCTGCCCGCGGCCATCGTGGGGATCCCGCTGGACGACTGGATGGAGGAGCACCTGCGGGGGCCGTATGTGGTGGCGGCGGCTCTGATCCTTTACGGAATCCTGTTCATCGTGGTGGAGAACCGGAATTACGGCAAGCGCGCGGAGACGGAGAAGGTGGAGCAGATCTCGCTGTATCTGGCTCTGCTGATCGGTCTGTTCCAGACGCTTTCTCTGGTGCCGGGCACATCCCGGTCCGGCGCGACGATCCTGGGCGCCATGCTTCTGGGCTGCTCCCGCGGCGCGGCGGCGGAGTTCTCGTTTTTCCTGGGCATCCCGGTCATGTTCGGCGCCAGCCTGATCAAGCTGATCAAGTTCGGACTGCATTTTACCGGAGGCGAGGTCTTCATCCTGCTGTTCGGCATGGTAGTGGCGTTTCTGGTAAGCGTGTATTCGATCCGATTCCTGATGACCTATATCCGCAGAAACGATTTCAAGCTGTTCGGATACTACCGGATCGTGCTGGGCATCGTGGTGATCGCCTATTTCGTCGTGACCCAGTTCATTCCGCAGTTCCAGGCACTGTGACCGAAAATTTTTGAAAAACAACTTGACAAATCGAAAATGATGCAATAATATTAACGCAAGTCAACCGAATACAGAACCCAAAGACTTAGAAGGGAAGAGTAGCAGGCAGGTATTCTCACAGAGAGCTCCGAAGGCTGAGAAGGAGCAGAAGAAAGCTTGTGAACATGGTCCTGGAGTTGCGCGGCCGAATCAAAGCGATAAGGCTGCGACGGCAGCGCCCGTTACAGCGACAGGGTATAATCCGTACAACCGTACGGCCGTACCTGCAGAGGCCGAATATGCGAATATCCGGTGAAATTAGGTGGTAACACGTGAGCTTAGCTCCCGTCCTATGTGTAAGTGTAGGACGGGAGATTTTTTTCGCGAAAGCAAATGTTACAGCGCCAGAGCCGCCGTCCTTCGGACGCCGGCCCTGCTTGCAGGAGCCGGAGCCCGAAAGACGACGGCAGAGCGGGCATTGGAACAATGCCCGCGACCGAGAAAACGCGAAGCGTTTTCGAGGTGGCGCGTCCGGGCAGCCAATCAAATCCGCGGGACCCGCTCGTCAGAGCCGGGACGCATCCTCCCACCCCCAACGCTTACCACCACCCACTTATACACACAAAACACCCCAAAACAAAAGGAGGCACCCCCACAACCCCATGGAAACCCCAATCATTCAGATCAAAAACCTGGGAAAGGAATTCAAAACCGCAAACGGCCCGGTCCGCGCCCTCCAGGACATCAATCTGGAGGTATCCCCCGGCGAGATCTTCGGCATCATCGGCCTGAGCGGCGCCGGCAAGAGCACCCTGGTGCGCTGCATCAACTATCTGGAAGTCCCCACGGAGGGCGACGTCCTCTTCGAAGGCCGGAGCATGGCGTCTATGACCGACCGGGAGAGACGGATGATCCGCCGCTCCATGGGCATGATCTTCCAGCAGTTCAACCTTCTGGCCCAGCGGAACGTGATCCGCAACGTCTGCTTCCCGCTGGAGCTGGCCGGCGTCCCGAAGAAGGAAGCGCGGGAGCGGGCGATGGAGCTTTTGAAGACCGTCGGCCTCGAAGACCGGGCGTTGGCCTATCCGGCCCAGCTGTCCGGCGGACAGAAGCAGCGGGTGGCCATCGCCAGGGCTCTGGCGACGAACCCGAAGGTGCTTCTCTGCGACGAGGCGACCAGCGCGCTGGATCCCAATACGACGAAGCAGATCCTGTCGCTTCTGAAGGAGATCAATCAAACTCTGGACGTGACAGTTATTGTGATCACCCATGAGATGGCGGTGATCGAGGCAATCTGCGACCGGGTGGCGATCATCGACCAGAGCCGGATCGCCGAGGTCGGGGCGGTATCGGAGATCTTCCTGAATCCGCGGTCGGCCATCGGAAGGAAGCTGATCATGGGAGAAGCCGCCTCGCAGGCGGCGGAAAGGCCGGCAGGCGGAAGAAGCATCCGCATACTGTTTGACGGAAGAGAATCCGCGGAGCCGATCATTTCCAATATGGTCCTGGCCTGTAAGGCGCCGGTGAACATCATGTACGCGGCGACCAGGGATATCCAGGGTACGGCGATGGGGCAGATGGTCGTGCAGCTGCCGAAGGACGCGGAAGGAGAGGAGCGGGTGATCCGGTATCTGGAATCGATCCGGATCCCATACGAGGAGGTGGACGGATATGAAGCTTGACGCGGTAACGGTCAATATGCTGAAGACAGGCATCTGGGAATCCTTTTATATGACGGCGCTGTCGTCGCTTCTGGCCTATGTGATCGGGCTGCCGCTGGGCATCATCCTGGTGGTCACCGACAAAGGAGGAATCCGCCCGATCCCCTGGCTGCAGAAGATCCTGGGCGTGGCGATCAATCTGCTTCGCAGCGTGCCGTTTCTGATCCTTCTGTTCATCGCGCTGCCGCTGTCAAAGATTGTGATCGGCACCAGGATCGGTTCGCCGGCTATCATAATCCCGCTGACCATCGCGGCGGCGCCTTATGTGGCGAGGGTGGTGGAATCGTCGTTTCGGGAGTTGGACGCCGGCGTGGTCGAGGCGGCCCAGTCCATGGGAGCCTCCACCTGGCAGATCATATGGAAGGTTCTTCTGCCGGAATCGAAGCCGTCCCTTCTTCTGGGCGCGGCGCTGGCCGTGACGACGATCTTAAGCTATTCGGCCATGGCCGGATTCACCGGCGGCGGCGGTCTGGGAGCCATTGCGATCAACTACGGGTATTACCGGTATGAGCCGTTTCTGATGTGGGTGTCGGTGGTGCTTCTGGTGGTGATGGTGCAG
>CANQME010000197.1 GCA_947624815.1 uncultured Lachnospiraceae bacterium
CGATCAACTACGGGTATTACCGGTATGAGCCGTTTCTGATGTGGGTGTCGGTGGTGCTTCTGGTGGTGATGGTGCAGGTGATCCAGGAGGCCGGGAACCGGCTCTCCAGGAAGAGCGATAAGCGGATCCGCTAGGAAAAGGAAGACGTATTCCACGCGGAAGCAGAACCGCCGAAGGGCGGTATGGAGCATGAAGTAAAGATCCGGCAGGGTCTTTATGATAGAACAAACGTTTTTAAGGAGGAGAACATTATGAGAAACGAGAATCTGAGGAAATTATCGGTAATCACGGCGGCGGTACTGACCGCGTCGGCCCTGACCGCCTGCGGCGGACAGACGTCCGGAACGGCCCAGCCTGCGGCGGATACGGCAGCGGAAACGACGGCGGCTGCGGAAACCCAAGCGGCTGCGGAAACGACGGCAGCCGATACGGAAGCCGCTTCCGGGGAGCTGACCAAGCTGATCGTCGGCGCAAGTCCTGCGCCCCATGCGGAGATCCTGAACGCGGCGAAGGACCTTCTGGCTGAAAAAGGCTATGATCTGCAGGTCATGGAATACGTGGACTATATCCAGCCCAACCTGGCTCTGGAATCCGGCGATCTGGACGCCAACTATTTCCAGCATCTGCCCTATCTGGAGTCCTTCAACGAGGAGAACGGCACAGATCTGGTATCGGCCGCGGCGATCCACTATGAGCCCTTCGGCATCTACGCCGGCAAGACGGCTTCCCTTGACGATCTGGCGGACGGCGCCGTGGTAGCGGTTCCCAACGACACCAGCAACGAGGCCCGCGCGCTTCTGCTTCTGGAGGCCCAGGGACTGATCAAGCTGAAGGAGGGCGCTGATCTGACCGTTACGAAGAACGATATCGTGGAGAATCCGAAGAACCTGGAGCTCTACGAGGTGGAGGCCGCCCAGATCCCGCGCGTCATCGAGGACGTGGATATCGCGGTCATTAACGGCAACTACGCCATCGAGGCAGGCTTCAAGGTGGCGGACGCCCTGGCCGTGGAGGATTCCGAGTCTATCGCCGCCACAACCTACGGCAATGTGATCGCCGTTCGGAACGGGGATGAGAACGACCCGGCGGTCCAGGCCCTGATCGAAGCCCTGACCAGCGACGAGGTGAAGGAGTTCATGGAGACGACCTACGAGGGAGCGGTAGTGCCTCTGTTCTAGGAAGTCAGAAGCCGTTTGACCAGGCTATTCACACAATGTCCCATCCGCTCATAGATTATAGTACAAACATGAAAATCAAAGGAGATTTGATGATATGAGTTTGTTTGGATGTAATCTTTGCGGATGCTGCAGGAGAAACTGCGGCTGCAGTAACGGCAATAACGGCGGCGTGGCCGGCGGCAATACGGACAACGGCAACAACGGTTACTACTGCCAGAAGAGATGCTTCTACTTCTGCAGACCCGACGGCAGCAACAACGGGAACGTAAGCGGCGGCACCACGGACAATAACAACGGAAACAACTGCACCTGCAAGTGCAAATGCACCTGCACCTGCGGAAATGGTTCCGGCAATAACAGCGGCGTGGCCGGCGGCAATACCGGAAACGGAAGCTGCGGCTGCAATACGAATACCTGCGGCTGCAGCCCATGCTGCCGTCCCTGCGTCTGCGGCACCTGCGGCAACGGCAATAACAGCGGCGTAGCCGGCGGTACCACCGGCACCTGCGGCTGCAATACGACGACTACCACGACGACCACCTGCGGCTGCGGCAATACCGCGACCCCGGCGTCCGCGTCGAATGCCACGGAGATCCTGACGCCGTACACGTATGATTATACCGGCTATTACAACGCGCTGGCGGCGGCCAACGCGGCGAACACCGGCGTGAGCGGCAGCTGCGGCTGCGGCTGCCAGCAGTAGCGGCGGGCGGACCGCCCGGAACCGGCCTCTGAGCCGGGAGAGCCCGGCGGCGGGCATACGGAAGCGTGAATACGCATGAGAAGGCTGCGGCCCTGTGGATCCGGCAATGGTTCCGGTTCTGCGGGGCCGATCCTTTTTGATTATTTTCCAGAAATCACTTGCAAAAGCATGCGGAATGTGGTATTGTAAGACTAACGAATTTGTATACAAATTTTAAATTTGTATACAAACACTGGCAGACTGACGACGGCTGCCGGGAATTACGAGAAGGAGGGGTATTCATGAGCAGTACAAGTTTTTCCCTTGAAGGGAAGGTGGCGCTGATCACCGGCGCTTCCTACGGAATCGGCTTCGCGATCGCCAGGGCCATGGCCGGAGCGGGCGCAACCATCGTATTCAACGACATCAAGCAGGAGCTGGTGGACAAAGGACTGGCGGCTTATAAAGAGGCCGGCATCCAGGCTCACGGCTATGTCTGCGACGTGACCAACGAGGACGCCGTGAACGCGTTCGTGGCGGAAGTGGAAGCGGAAGTTGGCACGATCGACATTCTGGTGAACAACGCCGGCATCATCAAGAGAATCCCGATGATCGAGATGTCCGCCAAGGATTTCCGTCAGGTCATCGACATTGACTTAAACGGTCCGTTCATCGTCTCCAAGGCGGTGATCCCCGGCATGATCCGGAAGGGCCACGGCAAGATCATCAACATTTGCTCCATGATGAGCGAGTTCGGCCGCGAGACCGTATCCGCCTATGCGGCGGCCAAGGGCGGACTGAAGATGCTGACCAGGAACATCGCTTCCGAGTACGGCGAGTACAACATCCAGTGCAACGGCATCGGGCCCGGCTACATCGCGACCCCGCAGACCGCTCCGCTGCGTGAGAAGCAGCCGGACGGCTCCCGTCATCCCTTCGATCAGTTCATCGTTTCCAAGACGCCCGCGGGACGCTGGGGCGTGGCGGAGGACCTGGGCGGCCCGGCCGTCTTCCTAGCTTCCGAAGCATCCGACTTCGTCAACGGACAGATCCTGTACGTGGACGGCGGCATCCAGGCGTATATCGGCAAGCAACCGTCGTAATGCACAGCGAAAGCAGACCGCTCAGACGGCGTGCCGGCGGATACCGGCCGCCGTCAGCGGCCTGCTTCGATGAATTATCGGAAAATTATGCTAAAATGAAGGAATAAACTATTTTTAAAAAGAGTCTTTTCAAAAACGATTTCTTTTGCTATAATAATTGGGCACGGAGTATGGCGTAGTTTGGTAGCGCGCTCGGCTGGGGGCCGAGAGGTCGCAGGTTCAAATCCTGTTACTCCG
>CANQME010000198.1 GCA_947624815.1 uncultured Lachnospiraceae bacterium
TACTCAATGCTTCCATCCGCCAAAGCCCATTCAAAATCACCTCGGCGGGCCGCTTCAAACATGTCTGCCTCACCGATTGCCCCCTGGATCTCCCTGGCCGCGTCTGCCGTGATCTGGCACCCGTCCGGCCCGTAGACCTTGTAGCCGTTATACTCTGCCGGGTTGTGCGACGCGGTGACCATCACTCCGGCCACGCATCCCATCCGCCTGACGGCAAATGACAGGCACGGGGTGGGCATGAGCTGCGGGTAGATATACACCTTTATCCCGTTGGCAGCCAAAACCGCAGCGGCAGTCCTGGCAAATACATCCGACTTTACCCGGCTGTCGTAACTGACAGCGGCAGATGGTCCGCACTGCCCGGTTTTCCGGTGCCTGTTGATGTAGTCCGCCAAACCCTGTGATGCCCTGGCCACCGTATAGATGTTCATCCGGTCCGTTCCGGCCCCGAGTATCCCCCTCAGACCGCCGGTCCCAAACTTCATGTCCCGGCTGAACGCTTCGCGGATCGTGTCATCCGTCATGGAAGCGAGCTCCGCCGCCATCTCCAGGTCAGCCACATTCTCCACCCATTGCTTATATCTGTCCAAACAGTCCATTTCCTTCATCTTTTCTGGTTCTCTCGTCTTCCAACCGGCCCATGCCAGTCTGTTTGTTCAGCAGATTCTGCCTGCAATTTTCAAGATCACTACGCTTTATTTTCTTGCCGCAGCTTCCTCATACTTTCCTGCTCCAGCCCTTCCGCAGGCTTCCCCGTCACTGCCATTACAGTGCCTCAGCAGCTTACCCTCAGCAGCTGCGCCTTCCCATGGAGACGGCACAGGACGGACAACGCCGGCACGAAGATGCTGTCTCCCTTAAAAAACGGGATCATCCCCCCGTCCCAGTACAGTACCCCGCAGCCGTCCGTGCAGAGCAGCACGTTGAACGTCCCGTCCCCGGTCTGCAGACCGGCCATCCCTCGAACACGCTCCGTATTCAGCAGGATCCTCTCCGTCTGGAAGTACCGGCACCTGCACAGCAGTTCCGCGGCAAAGCCCGGCTCATACCGGAGCACACGCACCGGCTGCCTCGGCTGCCCGGCTGCCCTCAGGTCCGCCGCCTCCACCGCCTTCCGAATATGCAGCGGCCTCCGCCTCCCGTCCCTGTCCGTCCTCCCGTAATCATACAGGCGGTACGTCAGGCTCGAGTTCTCCTGGACCTCCGCCACCAGGGTGCCCGCTCCCAGGGCGTGGACCGTCCCCGCCTTCAGGAAGAACACGTCGTTCTTCCTCACCTCCACATACTGCAGGTGGTTCAGCACCGTCCCGTCCGCCGCGGCCCGCTCCAACAGCCCCCGGTCCATGTCATGCAGGAAGCCGCAGGCAAGCTCCGCACCCTCCGTCGCATCAAGCACGTACCACATCTCGGTCTTCCCGGGCTTCCCGTCCTCATGTTCGCGTGCATAGTCGTCAGATGGGTGTACCTGGACAGACAGTCTTTCTGAGGCGTCGATCAGTTTCACCAGCACCGGGATCTGCCCCGGCGGCAGACCAAGGGACAGGGGATGTCTCCCCATATATCCCGGGTTCCCCTCCATCACTTTCGAAAGCGGTTCCCCGTCATGCCTCCCGCCTAAGACAGTACTCTCCCCATCCGGGTGGGTAGAGCATTCCCACGACTCTGCAAGCGGCGTCAGCTCCGTGTCCTTGCCGAAATCATCCTTCAGCCTGCGGCCTCCCCACAGGTAGTCCTTATACGCCGGTCCCAGCAGAAACGGTTCATTCATTCCCAGCCCCGCTCCTCCAGTTCATATTTCTGCTTGTCATGGACGCTGATGTCCTTCCCCAGCTGCACCTCGATCATCTGCAGTTCCGTCACCGCCATGACCGTATGCCTGCATCCCGCCTGCATGGTCACAACGTCCCCTGCATGGATCTCCTGTTCCATCCCGTCCACCACGGTCCTCCCGCTTCCCGACGTGACGACCCATACCTCGTCCCGGTTCCGGTGGCTGTGGTAGTTCATGTGCTGCCCCGCACCAAGCGTCACCTTGATCGTCAGGCTCCCGTCGGAAACCTCCAGCACCCGGTATGTCCCCCAGGACTTGTCCGCGAACATGACCGGCTGGTCCAGTCGGTCCACGTAGGGCTTGATAAAAGAACTCCGGTCCTTGTCCGAGACCAGGATCCCCTCCGCCGACGCGCTGATGACCACGTCATGCAGCCCTGCGGCCAGCACCGGGATGTCCAGTTCGTTGATGACATGCGTGTTGCTGCAGGTCCCGTCCGTCACGGCCTTCCCGACCAGCGGCTCGTCCATCGCCTCCGTCAGTGTGTTCCAGGTCCCCAGGTCCTTCCACCGGCCGGAAAACCGCATCACCTTGATGTCCGGCTCCTTCTCCACAACCGCATAGTCGAAGGAGATCTTCTCCATCGTCCCATACCTGGTATAGAAGTCCCGGTAATCCGTGAACCCCGCCAGGCTGCGTGCCTTCTCCAGCACATATCCGATCCGGCAGGCGAACACACCCCCATTCCACAGCGCCCCCTGGGCGATGTAGTTCTCTGCGGTTTCCGTATCCGGCTTCTCCCTGAATGTCCTTACCCGGCTGACCCGGTCCGGGGATTCCGGCAGGATGTATCCGTACTTCTCGCTTGGGTATGTCGGCTCGATCCCCATCAGGACAAGACCCGTCTTCCTCTCCCCGGCCAGTTCCCCCAGCTCCTTCAGCGCCTCAAAGTAATCGTCGTCCACCAGTGGGTCGACCGGGCACACGACCACCGGCTCCTCCGGATCCACCCCGGAGACGTCCCGCAGGTAGGCGGCCGCCAATGCAATGGCAGGGAACGTGTCCCTCCTGCACGGCTCGACGCTGAGCCCCACGTCCGTCCCCAGTTGGTTGTGGATGGAGGACACCTGGGCCTTCCCGGTCGCTATGGTAATTCTGGCTTCCGGGTCCGCCTTCATGATCTGGCGGTACACCCGCTGCACCATGGACTCGTAGACGCCGTCGTCTCGCTTAAATATCTTTATAAACTGTTTCGACCTTACATCATTGGAAAGGGGCCACAGGCGTTTCCCTGAGCCACCGGATAACAATATAAAATTCATATATATATTCCTATCTAT
>CANQME010000199.1 GCA_947624815.1 uncultured Lachnospiraceae bacterium
CAACAGTGCTTACCCATCCGGAAACCGCGCCCTCTTCTACCGACCATACGTAAGCATCTCCGCTCCCGTTTTTCTCTCTTACAGGGAGTTCATCAAATGTATAACTCCATCCGCTCTCCGCATTCAGCACTGCCTCCCGGCCTTCTACACGTTCACCGTCCCGCAGCAGATACACCGTTATGGACGCTCCCTCCGGGGCAGTGATCGGATCGCCGTTGATATTCGCCCAAACTTTATTCACCGTAACAGATGTGGTAGGATTATCTCCCCCTTCCTCCCCGACGATCAGATTGCCGTTGCAGGCAATGGCTCCGCCTTCGCCTGCCGCCGATCCAGCATCAAAAAATGGCCACCACCCGCCGCCGGTTGTGGTTCCCTCTGCATGATTCCCCGTGATAAACAGTTCATAATCCGCCATATCAGGAGTCCCGACAGGCTCACTGTGAAGAGCTTTCGTTTCCTTATCCAGATTGTCATTCACCCATTCATTGACATCCGCAAGGGCATCTGCTCCATTTTCATAACGGGGAGAAGCATCAACATACCACTTAACAGGCGTCCCATCCGGAAGGCTGGTAGGAAGATGGATTCCTCCCTTTGCCTCCTTCGGGTTTCCATAATAGTATTCCAGAGAGAAGAAATCATCACCTTTATTGGATGCCTGATTGCCGCTGAAATAACCGCCATGGTTGGAATAGAAGGTCCCAACACCATTTTCACAAAACCACGCTCCGGCGCCGTTTCCAGCATCATTTCCGGATACATACACATTCTTTAAATTGATGGTGGTTCCGTTGTGAATATAAATCCCGGCGCCGCGATAGGCGGTATTTCCGCTGATCTCTCCTGCATTCAACTGAATCTCGCTGCCATCCGGAGAGCCCAGGCCTCTAAAATCATATCGACTGTCACTGCCAATGCAGATTCCTCCGCCCTGCGACGATCCATTTTCTCCCAACACAGTGTTATTGCAAACCTTACCGCCATTCATGATAAAAGAGGAACCCCCTGCAATGGCGATGCCGCCGCCCTGTGCAACATGGCCTTTGTAAGAACTATCATAGGCATCATACCCTTGCGCTGTATTCCCGCTGACACTGCTGCCCGGCTCCATTGTCACGGTTCCGCCGGCGATAAAGATTCCGCCGCCTACACAAAACCGCCTGTTCATATCAAAATTATCGGAGTAAACTATGTTCTTCTCGACCTTTGCGCCGTCTTTTAAATTTAATTCGGCTCCTTCGTCCACATAAATACCGCCGCCTAATTTTGCTTCATTCTCTTTAACAGAGCAGTCCTGCAAATTCAATGCGGCTCCATTTGCTAAATAAATACCGCCTCCGTATTTTTTACCCATGCAGCTGTGATCTGTCGGAGTGCTCGTAATCGTCCCTCCGCCATCAATCGTTACCGTTCCGCCCTCGAACTTGAATACACTCAACGCTGCGTCTTTCCCCGTAACAGTATGCTTATTCATATTGAGCGTATAAGTTTTGTCTTCGCTGGAAGAAATATTTTCAACCGTGTCCTTCAGCAGTACGATCGTCTCGCCATCCTTCACAGCCTCGATTGCAGCTTGCAGAGTGGCATACGTTTTCTCACCAATTTTAGCTACAGCAGGCACATCAAGCGACATAAGTGCGATCCCATACACGACCACATCCCTCAGCCCGGCCGCCACATATTTCTCCGGCTCATCCGCAGAATACGCCACGTAGATCGCCTTGTAGAGCTTATCCTTCTCCGCCGTCAGGATCCTCTCGCCGTCCCATTCCACGCCTTCCGAATCGTACGTCTCATCTCCGACAAAGTACACGGAAATTTCATATCCGTCCGCTTCCGTTCCGTCCGCGCTCACGACCTTCACGCCGTCCAGAAGGTCTGCCTGCTCGCTCTCCTCAGCTTCGCCGTTTTCACCGGTCTCTTCCGCGGCCTCCCCTTCCAGCACTTTCACACTCTCAGGGAATTCGATCGTATATTCATATTCCGCTTCCAGCGGGCAGTCAAACTGACAGGGCTTTCCCGCCTTTCCTTCCTCATAGCCGCATTCGTCATCATGGACATGCCTGCAGTTCAGCACTCTCGTGATACATCCGGATTCTTCGCTGCACTCATGGCCTTCTTTGAGCTCCTCCACGGAAGGGCCCACCTGGACCGTGTTCTCCGTATCCAGCACGCCTTCGTCCGTCCCGTCAGCTTCCTCAGAGCCGTCCCCGTTGGGATCCTCTTCGTCCTCGATACCGCCCTGACCGTCCTGCGCTTCCGCGTCCCCGGTCTCTTCGCCTTCTTTTTCCTCCGGATCCGTCGCTTCGTCCTCCGGCGTTCCGTCTTCGCTTCCTTCCACTCTCTCCGTCTCCGGAAAGACGACACATTTCGTCACGGTCTCATAGCACTCTTCCGTATGCACATGGGTGCAGGACTGGGATACCACGCCAGCCTCATATCCGCATTCCTCCGTGTGGTGCGGATGATGCTCACACAACCCGGCTTCCGCATTGACGTCTTCCATCTCCTGCGTCCAGACCGCGTCTTCCTGCTCATCCTCCGGGGCATCCAGAGAAGGCTTCTGTTCCTCCGGGATCTGCTGTCCCTCTGTTGTAGCGCCGTCAGGATCCTCCGGGAGCACATCCGTCTGGGTCTGATCCGTCTGGACCTGATCCGTCGGGTTCCCTTCCGCACACACGAGCAGTTCCGCATTCCCTGATGCGGATACGATCATGCACAGGCTCATCAGCAGTGCCAGCCAGCTGTACTTTCTGCTGCCCTTTCTGCTCCTCTTTAACATCGCTTTTTCCTCCATTTCCCTCCCCCCCTCCCGCATTCTCTGATATGCTTTTCCTGTATTTATCCCTCCCCGCCGGCTTTTCTCCCGCCGGCCGTCAGCATTCTTTTTCGGCGGTTCAATCCTCCCAATCCGCCGCCAGCTGTTCCTCCTCTTCCTCCAGCATCCTCTCGTATGCCCGATCCAAC
>CANQME010000200.1 GCA_947624815.1 uncultured Lachnospiraceae bacterium
CCCGGACGTGGTACATACGGAGGATCTGCCCACCGGCGCGCTGCGCTATCAGGGGAAGGGATACCTATATAAGGAAGAAATACGAACATTCCTGTTCATGGGCATCGACCGCTACGGGGAAGCGGATGCGTCGGACGACCTCTATCGGGGCGGGCAGGCAGACGCGCTGTTTCTGGCCGTGCTGGATCCGACAGAGAAAAAGGTCAGCCTGATCGGGATCCCGCGGGACACGATGACGGAAATCTCCGTTTTTGACCGGGGCGGACTGTACGCGGGAAAGGACACGGCGCAGATCGCACTGGCCCATGCCTATGGGGAGGGACTGGAGGAGAGCTGTGAGAACACGGTGGACGCCGTATCGAACCTGTTTTACGGGCTCCCGATCCACGGCTACGCGGCGATGAACATGGAGGCCATTCCGGCGGTCAATGACGCGGTGGGCGGCGTGGAGGTCACGGTCCCGGAGTCCGCGGTGGGCGCCAGGGCCAGATACGAGGGGAAGACGTATACCGCTGACTGGAAGGCCGGAGATGTGATCCGTCTGGAGGGCCTGCAGTCCTATCTGTTTCTGAAATACCGGGACGTGAAGGTGGATGAGAGCGCGGGGGCCAGGCTGGCGCGGCAGAAGCAGTACCTGGAGGCGTTCGTGGAACGTGCGAAGCAGGCGGTGAAGGAGGATCTGAGCCTTCCGCTGAAGCTGTACAGGGAGATCACACCCTACATGGTGACGAATCTATCGGCGGACCAGGCGGTCTATCTGGCGGGAGAAGCGCTGTCCTGTTCCTTTTCGCAGGAGGATATCTATTCCCTGGAGGGACATGTGGAGTTTGGTGAGCTGTTCGAGGAGTTTTATGCGGATGAAACGGCTCTGTACGAGCTGATCCTGAAGGTCTTTTACGAAGAGCTGTGAGATCTGCCTGTAAAAATCAAATATCTGTTTTCCGAGATCCCTGTCGGATTCACGGTGATCAGGCGGATAAAACAGAAATATTTCAGCAGATATTGACAGCCGCAGTATGACTGTTGATATAGAAGCCACACAAATGTTTTTTATTCTCAAGAAAGGAGGGTGATCGACATGAAAAGGAAATTTGCGATCGTTCTGGCTCTGGCTCTGGCTTTTTCGAGCATGCCAGTTTATGCCAGAAACAGTGTGACAATCGTGCAAGAAGCAGTACAGCAGGTTGTCGTCAGCCCCAGCATCAGCAATACCGAGGCAGGTCCGGTACAGACCGTTCCTGCTGAGAACAGCGCGACCCTGCCAGGCACCACCTTTACCACGGCGAGCGGGCAGGTTGTGGACGCGGCGGCGGTAGCTGTCGTATCCCAGCCCTTAAGCGCTGCACAGGTGCAGGCGCAGGCGGCTTCTCTGGTACAGGCGATGGCCTCCCCGCAGATGAAGATCGTCAACTTCACCGGCGTGAACGGGCTGTCCCTGACGGATTCCACCGGTGCGCTGAACGTGGTCAGCAGCATGTCCATCGGTCTGATGACGGCGGCGGGCGAGTCGGTATCCCAGAACGGGTCCATCTCGACGGCATTCGTGCTGGATGAGATCCTGGGCGGCAAGAAGCTGGCGGCCAATGAGACCGTGCAGGCGCTGTACCAGAGGGCGGACGGCACATGGGTAGCGGTGCCCGTTGTCATCATCAACGGCGCTATCGCCATCGCGCTTCCTGCTTTCGGCGGCGCGGTGAACGTGACGTTCCTCGTGACGAAGGGCGCGCAGCTGTCCAGTATTCCTGCGGACGCGGCGAAATCCCCCAGGACCTGACGGGGACCGCGGCACCGGGAAGGCGGCCGGGTGAAGGGAACGCGGCAGCAGCCGCAGCTCCGCCCGGCGGGCAAAAGATATTTATCTTTACAAGGTTATAGGGAAGCGTGTTTTGTTAAGGAAAACGAGGCTTCCAGCAGATCGAAGCTCTAAAATGTGTGGTTTCGAAGGGTTCCCGCCCTGCGGATGCAGGGCGGGAACGTGGAAAAGACATGGGATGTATGAACAGAAAACCGCCCGGCGGGGACAGGATGGCCGCGGGGATGGTGGACATGCACAGCCATATCCTGCCCGGTGTGGACGACGGGGCAGGGAGCATGGAGGAGGCGCTGTCCATGCTGCGGACGGCTGCCGGGAGCGGCATACGGGAGATGATCCTGACGCCGCACTATAAGGAAGGACGCCACAACGCCGGAGCATCTGCGCTGCGCGGGCGGCTGGAGAGGCTGCGCGCGGAGGCGAAACGGGAAGGGCTGCCCATCGTCCTGCACCTGGGGAACGAGGTTTTGTATTTCGCCGGGATGGTGGAAGGGCTGGAAGAGGGGCGGATCCTCACGCTGGCGGGAAGCCGGTACGTGCTGGTGGAATTCTACCCGGGGGATGCTTTTCCGCATATCCGTGACGCGCTGGATGGGATCCTGGGGACGGGATACGAGCCGGTGCTGGCGCATGTGGAACGGTATGAGTGCCTGCTGCGGGAGTGGGGGCGTGTCAGGGAGCTGCGGGAGGCAGGGACCGTGATTCAGGCCAACACGTCCGGGGTGAGCGGCGCGGAAGGATACCTGGTGAAGCGGTTTTTGGACAGGCTCTTTGGGGAGCGTCTGGTGGACTGTCTGGGGACGGACGCCCATGACAGCGGACGGCGCGGGCCGGAGGCGGGAAGCTGCCTGGCCAGGCTGTACCGAAGGTACGGTCCGGACTATGCGGACGCGGTATGCCGCGGCAATGCCATGCGGATGATCCGAAATGAGGATATCCGGGAATGAGAACGAGAACAGAGATCGGAAAATAAGGATACCGGGGAACAGGGGTATCAGAAAATAGAGCCTTCAGGAGACAGGAACTAAAAATAAATAAAGGACTTTGCGGAAAGGGAAAAGGGACGAAGGGCTGACATGCAAGAGATGAATCAGAATGACGTGATCGAGATAGACCTTCTTGAAGT
>CANQME010000201.1 GCA_947624815.1 uncultured Lachnospiraceae bacterium
TAAAGCGAAACTGTAGCTTCGTGTAGTGTTTTATGTCAGCTTGCATGGATATAACGAATATCACAATGGGAACGGGAATTGCCTTAGCGGGTGGTTCCCGTTTTTTGTACCGAATGACATATTTTTCGAGAGTATATGCATCAGAAAACTATGGATGAATTCCGAATTCTTCAGGGTGACTTCCCGGCTGTGCCCCCTGGCCTCCTGCCCCGTGCGGAGAAGGTTGTATGCATTTCCGAGACGGGTAGGAGCGGTGATCATTGTGCGTTCCGCTGTAGGAAAAAGAAATTTTTCATAACTTTAAAATTGTTCAAAAAGTGCTATCAGCGAGACTGCCCAATTTTGTCCGCCAGGGGGTAAGGTGATAAAATAGGCGTACCAAACAAATGGAGGAAAACAAAATGAGAAAAAGTTTACTGATAGCATTATCAACCGCAATGATCCTCGCCCTGCCCCTGAACAGCAGGGCTGAGACAATACAGGATGAGGATCTGACCGTGAAGGAGATCATTGACTCGCTGTATGAGCATGAGCCCAGAAGCGAAGTCAGGGAATGTGCCCTTAAGAGCAGTCTGATCCTGACCGGTGAGAGCGGATGCATATGGGATGATGGCTATATCGCTATTGGTAGTTATTCCGATCAGCATGTCTTGGATTATAGTTGGACCTCTGTGCCTTTGGGCAGGGACGATCTCCTTGTCAAAGATTATGCCGACGGCAGCTTTGGATTGCTTATGGAGCCGGAGAATGCTCCGACAGAGGAAAATGCGGCATATAACCGTCAATGCCTGAACCTGTTATATGATACGGTTCAGAAAATGAAATCAGCGACAGCTGGAATGGATACAGAGAATACCGCTTCCTACATTTTTAACTGGGTGTCAGATCATCTCAGTGTGGTCAGTCATCAGGACTGCAGAACAGCAGCAAGACTGAAAGAGGGATACGGGGACTGCGACGGCCTGTCGGGGATTTACTACATGTTTGCAATTAACTGCGGACTTGAAATCAGACCGGTGCATGGCCGCGTTTGTGGGTATAATCATGCATGGACTGAGGTACTGATCAACGGTGAATGGAAGATCGTGGACATGACATTCAAGACCTGCCTGCAGCCCATATCCGGCGAGTATGTAGATGCATGCCGTGAGGGATGCCTTGCAGAGTAAAAAGAAGGTGCAGGAAATGAACATGGATATTAAGATAGAAGACTATATAAAAGCATCCGTCACATGCGGCGGATACCGGAGGTTCGCTGCGGCAAGGAAGAGGATGAACAGGGCGCTCACGGCCGCGGCATCCTGCCCGGCCGATGATGCCCTGAGGAAGGAGGCCGAACGGGAAACGGAAGCATGCTATGCGGAACTGCTCCGGCTGGATGCCGGGTACGCCGGACGGACGGGCCGGAGCTTCATCGGCCGGCCGGGGTGCAGGACGCACGGGGAACGGATAAGATTCCTTGCAGAATTCAACAAAGAATATAACAAATATGTAAGATCCCATTTACATACGCTGAGACCGGTGCTATAATCAGAACATCTTTTTACGGCTGGATGATTTACGCCAGCTGACAGGAGACGCAGAAATGCGCAGTGATGACCGGTGCTTTTGCCGGCTTGTTGCTGCGCTTTTTTTATCAAAAGAAAAGGAAGGTGACGGATATATGGGAGATGTAAGCATTATAGCGAGGCGACTTAAAAACGGAACGGTCCAGTACGGCTGGAGCGGGAACTGGGGCGCGCCGCGGAGCGTCGGATACTGGCTCCTTTACTTTTACCCGTACCCGGAGGCTGTGGACTATCTGTTCAGTCTGGGCCAGCTTTCCCGGGTGGGCCTGCCCAGGGAGCCGGCGGATGACGGGCATGGGCCTGTACGGAACTGCCCTACAGGAAAGAAACACTGGAGGGCCAGGTCAGAGCAGTCGATCTTCTCAAAGATCGCATTTGTCGACCACGCCTACTTTTATGACCTGGACGGCCGGTGGTATTACATCATGCCGGGGCGTCTCTGCATCAAGATTCCGCTCCGGGCCGCAGCCGCCGGCAGCGGAAACGGTTATGGGGAGGACTGCATGAAGCAGGCGGTACGGCAGCTCATAAGGTGCCTGTTCCTGGACTGGCCGGAAAAGGACCCGGAATATGCCATGCTGCTGGACGGCGAGGACCGGGAGGCCATCTGCCATGAACTGGAGGAGGACGACTATGCACTGAATATCCTATACAGGTCTTATGATGACCTGCTGGATTATTTCGACCAGTGGGCTGTGGCTGAAACGGAAGGAAATACCGTCACTGGGCTGGTCCTGCGGAAAAAGGGCGGGAAACATGTGGAGACGATATACTGGACCGACGCGGCCTGCAGCAATGCGGAGCCGGGCAGGTACCGTTCCCCTGCCGTACGGGACTGTGCGGTCGGGCTCTTCCTGGGATATCTGGGCGGCATTATCAAAGCAGCCGAAGAAGTGTGCCTTGGGCCTGATATGACCAGGGAGGCCATGACTGCCATGGTGCCGGAAGAACTTGCCGGCCGGATGGAGAAGGTCCTGAAGGCCGGTGACAGCAAGGCGGCAGAAGACCTGTACAATGAGTATGAGGATACGCTGTGGGAAAGTGAAGTTTACTCCGTGACCATGGGGCGTTTCCGGGACATGGCCGACCGGAAGCTCCAGGAAATGATGGATGCGGACAGGAAGCAAAGCGCACTGAACCTGTAATCCGGTCCGGAGCATCCCGCATGGGCCGGATGGGAAACTGTCAGAGACGGCGGGAAACGACAGAGAGGTGATGATCATGATGGGAAATGAGGAATACCGGACTATTTATATAACAGGGGACACACACGGGGACTTCCTGCACATTAAAAAGTTCGCGAAAAGGCAGAGGATGTC
>CANQME010000202.1 GCA_947624815.1 uncultured Lachnospiraceae bacterium
CGCCCTGGGGAGGAGGGATAAGACATATGAGGGATATTGACTGGGATATCTGCGAAACGCAGGGGAATATTTACCAGTTGGCGGCAAAGGAAGGATATGACATGGAGGTGTTCTCCGATGTCTACCTGCGGTCAGATTTCTGCGGCCGGTACATGGATGCCGTCTGTTCCCGCTTCCAGATCGAGGATGAAACGGTGATCTGGGAATTCTTCTTCCCGGAGCTCGGCGGCAGGCTGAGAAAGTGTGCCGCCGGCAGGGAATACAACGGACGCAAGGCGTACTGGATCGGATATACCTACCGGCAGCTGGCGTACAGCCTGGGGAAACGCAGCCGGGAACTTGCGGATGGGATCCCGTTTAAGCGGATGGATGCGGCTTTTGGCGGCTGCGGAGGGCAGACGCAGGATGTGATCATCTCAGGACTCATGGCTGACGGAGTCCTTTTGGAAGGCGGGCGGAAGTATTTTGCCGGGGAATATGCGGAGCTGGCAGGGTATCCGCTTCCGGAGTTCGCTGCCGTCGATCTGGCGTGCTTTATCATGGAGAAGGGGAAGTATATAAGGACCGGACATGTCGGATGCATGTCTTGACAACATATTTGACAAGATGCTCCTTGCCGTTTTCAAGTACATAAGGTCCGTCCGCACTAGGCTAAACCCTTATGCAGCTGTGGAGGTGACAGTCAAATGCTACCTCAGGGTTGTGTGATAGAATCTTTGGGATAGACCCAAGAAAATAGGAGTATCAGCTTATCCATCAGGAACGGCTGGTACTCTTTTTTATGAAATTGCCAACACAAAATGATTGAAGGATAGAGACTCATCGGATATAATAAATATAAAGGTTTTAGCAGATTGAAGGGGGAGCCCATTGGTTCGGATAACGGATGGCTTGTTTATGATAATATGAGTGACAGGAGTGATTAATGATGACTGCGCTTAGAAAGGATGCTATGGCTTTGCTGGAAAGGATGCCGGAAGACAAGTTGTATTTTATGATACAGATCATGCAGGGGATAGATGGACTTTATGGAGCAGAGCATCTGACCGCAAAAGAGCATGCATTTGAGGAGCTGGAACATCTCAGGAAAAGTGTTCCCGAGTTGGATTATGACAGGGAGTTGGAAAATTACAGAGAGGGAAAATATGGGAATGCGGATATTAATTGATACCAATATTCTTCTTGATTATATATTGTGCCGGAGCCCTTTTGATTCGTCAGCCAGAAGGATCCTGGTTGCGTGCAAACAAGATAAGGTGGCAGGTTGTATTGCGGCACATTCTGTATCAAATATTTTTTTCATATTGAGGAAAGCGTACAGTGTGGATGAGCGAAAAAGTATTTTGCGGAATCTGTGTGAACTGTTTGAGGTAGAGGGAATCGATAAGGCAAAAATACTGGATGCATTAGCAGACGACAATTTTTCTGATTTTGAGGACTGTCTGCAGATGCAGTGTGCTATGTCCTTCCGTGCGAATTATATTGTGACAAGAAATCGCAATGATTTTGTGGGCGGCAGCATACCTTGTGTAGATCCGGATGAATTCTGTGAGATGCTTTGATCCGGTGGGCCTGTACCATTTTTGTACCAGACAGCAATATGGATAGCTGCAGAAACGTAGGAAAACATGGACTGAGGTGTATGCGAAACCCGTTCACTGATAGTCATTTCCTCCACGATTCATGCCACGGCATAGCGGTACCCGGATAGCGGGAAATGGTCAGGAAAAAGAGAAGGGTACCAACTATATGTGGCCCATTACACAGCCAGGGGCCAGAGCCGATGCCAGGTATACGTGCCCCGTCCAGCCATAGCATGTAGTGCTATCTTAACCTGACCCTCTCTCTGAGGCGAAAGAAGACAGAAAAGTGCCGCCTAAAGGTGACACCAATACAGCGCGTTGGAGATGGGAAAGGAGCCACCTTAAGGTGGTGCCGATACAAGAGCCTTGGAGATAGAAAAGGTGTCACCTTTAGGTGGCACTCAAAAATGGTCGGATCAAGTCATACGGTGCCAAGTAAAGGTGACAAAGCCCGACCAGCCGTGGCATGTGAACTGGCATAAAGTGGTACTATGGAAGCGTTTACGGACATAGTATAATGCCACATATCTACAGGAAGGCGTTGATGATTTGCAAGCGCATCGGGAGGAAGTTTATCCTGTACAAGAATGTGAATCTCACCAATCTGTCCAGCGTCAAGTACGCGGCAAAAGAAATGGTAGGCTAGTACACAGAACTGCTCATGTACGGAGGGACGGGAGTCGTGGCCCTGAATTCGGTTGGGGTCGGAAGATAAGGAGTAGAGTGGGGATGTGGACATACAGGTGGCGAGAGACTGCTGCTCTGAGAACGGATCAGTTGAGAAAGGTGAGCGTTTCTGAGGGTTGCAACGAGCTTCCAGAGCTATGTTGCCCATACGTTTCTGCATTTGATAAACACTAGTGCCAGAATGGGCAGAGAAAAGAAAGGGAAACGGAGAGGGGTTTGAAACAGAGGAGTAGTGGGTAGAGAAAAAATAAAGGGCATAACAAATAAGCCACCAAGGGCGGCTTCAAAAAAGGATATAGACACGGCTTAATCAGGAAGTAACAGCGGAAACGTCATTTTTAATGACATATCCACGGAGTTTCAGAAGATTAAGCGCCTGTGAAATGGTAAGAGTTTTTTTCTTTTTCACAGGCAGGGAGGCCAGGTAGCCATCCGGAGAGTATGGTTTCCGGTCTGAGAGTATGTGCCAGATAGCGGTCAGGAGCATACGG
>CANQME010000203.1 GCA_947624815.1 uncultured Lachnospiraceae bacterium
ACGCTGGCGGCGCAGCTTTACAGCGAGTTTAAGGAGTTCTTCCCTGAGAACGCGGTGGAGTATTTTGTGTCCTATTACGACTATAATATCATAGCTGCCGGCAGCAGACATGGGCTGCATGTTGCGGAACACGTCCCGGAGTGGTGGGGGATCATTACGGTCGAGGAGGTCGGCGGTAAACTGGATTTTTTATATAACCTTGATTTGAGAACAGGTTATTTACCGCTATTTCCCCTCTGTTTACTCATGCTGAAAGAAAAGTAATGAAAACGCTTTACTTTTTCATTACAATAGCATATACTATATCTGAAAGGAGCGTTTTGTATGGCACAGACAGTTAATGTGAACTTCCGCATGGATGCGGATTTGAAGAAAAGCATGGAGCAAACCTGTTCTGATCTGGGAATGTCCATGAGTACGGCATTCACCATTTTCGCAAAGAAAGTAAGCCGTGAGAGGCGTATTCCGTTTGAGGTTTCGGCGGATCCTTTCTATTCGGAAAGCAATATCCGCTATCTGGAACGGAAAAAGAAGGAGATCGACGAGGGCAGAGCGCATTTGGCAGAGCATGAATTGATTGAGGTGGAGGATTAATGCGGTTATCATGGGAGGATGAAGCCTGGGCAGATTACATCTATTGGCAGGGAGAGGATAAAAAGACCTTAAAGCGCATAAATATGTTAATAAAGGATATACAGAGAAGCCCATATGAGGGCTTAGGCAAGCCGGAAGCGCTAAAGGAAAATTTAAGCGGTATGTGGAGCAGACGCATAGATGAGGCCAATAGGATAGTCTATTATGAGAAATACGGCGGCATTATTATAGTATCATGCCGTGGCCATTATGATGATTGAGTTTTGAGAAAGACTCGAATTACTTCATGGATCTGGGACTCAGAAATACCAGACTGAATTTCCGCCAGCAGGAGCCGAACCATATTATGGATATATCGTTTATAACGAGCTGCTGATCCGGGGCTATCATGTCGATGAGGGCGTTATGGAAGTCTTTGATGAGGATAAGAAGAGCTGAACTCACTGCGATGAAGTATTTTCTTTTAAATTACCTTTGAGGATCAGAGCCAAGATTCTGTTTCTTGCACCGCTGCGGCAGGATGACATCCAGTCATGCCAGCTGCTACTTTTTTGCCTAATAATGATTCATGTGCAACCATAATTGCAGCAGGACAGGATGTAATGAGAAGGAAGGGACGTTTTATTCTGTTCTGCCAGGCAGCAAAGGGATCTGGGCCCCCCTGGAGACTGCCGCACCGGTTATGAGGCGGTACCTGCCGGGTGTGTTTCCTGGTTATCCATTGGGGGCGGAGGCCGGTAGCTTTTTTTCCTATTTGCTGTTTACATTATAGCATCATCAATTGGTTAGGGCAAATCCAGAAACCCGCTGATACGGGAAATGATACAACTTTTAATACAGAATGAATTTGCTGATGGGGTGATGGTTCTGTCGGGCTTTTCACAGGCAAGAAAGGAGAAGTAAGAGTATGATAAATCCGTGTGCGCCCCTCCTGCCTCAGGAGGTTATTGAGAGAGCAAAAAAATTGAATGTTCCGCTGCTTCTGGACGGTGTCAAGGCCGCAGGGATTGAGATTCCGGGCGGAGGCTGTATGGATATGCATATCAACGCGGTGGAACGGGGGATGACTGTCGTGGGAACCGCCCTTACGGTGGAGACGGACAATGGAGACAATTTCCCGATCCATGTGGCAAGCTACAGCTTTAAGGCGGACGGCTATGTGATGGTGATCGATGGAAAAGGTTACGAGGGCCGGGCCTATTTCGGGGATCTGATCATGGGCGCCTGTCAGGCCGTAGGGTTTGAGGGAATGGTCATCGACGGCTGTACCCGTGACCGTGACGGAAATATTGAGCTGGGGTTCCCTGTATATTCCAGGGGCTTTATGCCCCGGGGCCCCATCAAGAAGAATGAGGGCAATATCAATACGCCGATCATGTGCGGCGGTGTGAGAGTGAATCCCGGCGACCTGGTGGTAGGAGATTCCGACGGCGTCTGCGTAATTCCGGTGGAATATATTGAGACGGTATTGGCCGAGGCGGAGAAAAAGAAAGCCTACGAGGAGAAGCGGGAGGAGACCATTGCCGCCTACCGCAAAGCGAGAGCCGAGGGCGGAGAGCTGCCCCAGCTGGCACCCCAGTGGGTTTTGGATATGATGAAGTAACCGATTACGGGAAACGATCTTCATCTCTCTGAAAAATGAAGAAGTACATCAGGTAAGCGACACCAACTCGAGCTAGGAAGAGATGTTTTATGGAGCGCCGATGCCGCTGATGCTTGGGGCAGCGTTTATGCCATTTTGGAATGTGATAATATCAGCTTGATTGGTAATGCCCTGCAACATCCTGGTTGGGGTGGCATGAGTGGGGGAGCAGGTAAATTATAAAACGTTGGCAGAGGCAGCGGAGATCTCCCAGCCGACAGCAAAGCAGTGGCTGGGACTTCTGGAAGGAATGGGGATAATCTATCTTCTCCAGCCTTATGCAAACAACGAACTGAAGCGGTTGACCAAGACCCCAAAGCTCTATTTCTGCGATACGGGATTGTGTGCATTCCTTTCCATGTGGCTGACCAGTAGGCGTTTGCGAAACGCCAGAAGCCGCATAAATACGGCATCTTTTTTGTTACAAAATAAAACAACTCCTCACTGAT
>CANQME010000204.1 GCA_947624815.1 uncultured Lachnospiraceae bacterium
CACTGGGTACCTGTTGACACGCCGGTGCCGTACTATCCGGGCTTTTTCCGAACAGAGCTCCTGGCTCCGAGCCGGGATGTCAAATATTTTTTGAACGACGAGCGGCAGCGTCCCGATTTTTCGGGACGTGGAACAGCGTAAGAATCGGGATTTGCAGCTTAGCTGCGTCTCTCGGCTCGATGGTTTGACCATCTTCCGTTTACAAGCGGGTATCTTGAATGGACGGAGAATCAACTGGACGAATAATGTGAATTGAACCGCACCCCCTCAATCTTGAGGGGTGGGGGATCCTTTTTCCGCTTTTTTCTGTCATAATAGTCCTATGAATATCTTACAAAAAATCTTCTCCGACTATTATGAAGAAATCAAATATACTCTTCATCCCAGAAAACTGAGATGAAAAATATCGATAAGATGTTAGCCTGCGGTGACCCCTCCTTGCGGACGGTGGTTTCTTTGTCTGGCCAGACAAGAAGACGGCCTCATGCTGTTGCACAAGACCGCCTATGTAATGCGATACTAATCCGACAACCTGTTTTTTTCTCCCCAGACACATAGCTGGTCTAACACACGCATCAATGACTTCCCACGATCACTGAGGGTGTACTCCACCTTTGGAGGAATTTGCGGATATTCTGTTCGAACTATCAGCCTGTCAGCTTCTAACTCTTTCAGGTTATTACTGAGGGTCTTGTCCGATATTTTCTTCAGATACCGTTTCAGCTCGTTGAAACGGACAACCTTAAATTCCATTAGGCAATATAGTATGACCATCTTATGCTTGCCGGAAATAAGGGACAGTGTGTAGTGGAAACCTGTATTCTCGAAGTCTGCATTTTCAATGAAGTTCTGAATCATGTCGCTTTCTCCTAAGATAGTACCTATATTTTATGCCAGTACTTGAATTATCTTTCCATCTGGCTATAATTATATGCGTGACATCAAAAATGTCAATCTGTTTACGAGGAGGAATTGCTATGAGGACAAAACTAAACATCACGGAGGGCATTTTCCCGATGCCGGTACTGATGGTAGCGACCTACAATGAAGATGGAAGCGTCAATGTGATGAACGCGGCTTGGGGAACCATGCAGGAAAGAAATACAGTAGCCCTCAATCTGACTGAATCTCATAAAACCGTGAAGAACATCAAGGCGAGGGGCGCATTCACGGTCAGCATAGCGGATGCCGCACATGTGGTTGAAGCTGACTATTTCGGCGTGGAATCCGGTAATCACGTAACGGATAAACTTGCCCGGAGCGGTCTGACCGCCAGTAAAGCCGAAACAGTGGACGCACCCGTCATCAACGAGTTCCCGCTTTGCCTTGAATGCCAGTTCATCGAGTATCAGGATAACGAATATGGCTGCGGTGTAATCGGCAAGGTAGTAAACGTAACTGCGGACGAAAGCGTTATGGAAGATGGTAAGCTCAATATGTCGCTGGTCGGTGCTATTGCATTTGACCCCTACACGCATGGTTATTACAAAGTGACTGAACGCGTTGGAGAAGCATTCAAAGATGGCTTGAAACTGAAAAACAAATAGGACACATGCAAGAGCTTTCGTTAGTGCGAAGGCTCTTGTTTTTGTGCCAGATTCATTTCCCCGTATATATAAGGCGGCAGGGTTGCCGCCCGTCCCGATGACTCGCATCAGGGACTTCCCGCGCTCACAGCCATATTAACCGAACAGCCCGAAGAGCAGGGGAACAAGGGTGATGCCGATGAGGGCGGCGCAGTCTTTCAGTTCTGCCTGTTCCCTCTCGTAATGATATGGGGCGTTTTTTTTCAGACTTGTCGGAAAGGAAAGCTTAAGCAGCGAGGTGTTTCCTCTCCGGCAAGTACACAAAGGGGTAGCTGGCTCCGCCAGCGCAGGGCGCAGATGACAGCCCCGTACTATACTATCAAAAGTACGCCGCCGTACTAATACGAGGAGGATACAGTATGAGAGAACAAGCACGACGCCTTATTTTGGCTTTATATCACATTTACGATTATGATCATAGATGATGAACAGATGATTTTAGATATGCTTCGGGATCAGTTTGAAATGGAGCAATATCAGGTCATTACCGCAAAAAGTGGTGAAGAGGCCCTGCGGAATTTGGCCTGCAAGACCCGATGGACACGGTTTATACCTACGATGGTGAGTCCTTGGAAATTCCGTTCTCCATAACTGGCGCTTCTTCCGGAAAGACCACAGAGATCGGCGTCCTCCTATTTGTGGATGGGGTGGCCCAGCCCTATTCCGCAGTCTATGAGGATGGTACAGAGCTTGAGGAAAGCTATATGCAGGTCTTTAAACTGGACTATGAACAGCAGGAGAATTTCGACATGGTATTCCAGCCCGTGACAGGCAAAGCGGGAGAAACCGTCCCTGTTATGGCTGTCACCTGCACTTGGTACGCTGAACACGGTCTATGCCATTGCCGTTACCCCGGAAGATGGGGAGCTTGAAATCAACAATCCAGTTAAGACAGCATCTGTACTTTTGGTCAACAGGGAGGTTTGACGACTTGGAGTATATGAGTGTTACCTGATACTATGGCGGGCTTTGGCGGAGCCATCAAAAATACCAGCTTTCTACCTCCTCCCTTGACTTTTTCAAAAAGATGTGTATAATAAGTAACATAGGTTGCGTAACGATAGATGCGCTATGACGGG
>CANQME010000205.1 GCA_947624815.1 uncultured Lachnospiraceae bacterium
AATAAAGACAGCGAAGTTAGCAGTTCAAGGACAAACCAGGTGATCTATTTATGGACTTCCTGGGAGATCAGCAACATAAGATAATAACAGAAAGTTAGCAATTATGGCTGAAAAGATCACTAACAGATGGAAATATCACGAGACAGAGAACCATATTTAATTGATATCATTGAGCCGGATGAAGTATTGCAGAAAATTCTGCCGTCTGAATCCGGTTTCTTTGTACTATTCATATTTAGATTGTTATGTTTTGGGGACTTATTTTGACGTAGGCGTATGCATTTTCAGAAGAGGAGTGTTCAAGATGCATCCTAAAAAGCATCCGGACTATGATCCGGTGGCACTGACGAAAGAGATGATAACCAGGATGGCGGAAGCGTTTGGGAGATATGATGACCGAATGGGAAGAGAGCAGCAGCGTATGACACTGAATGAAGCGGTTGCCCAGTTTGGTATCACATCCCTGAAAGCGAGAAAAATCCTTATCACGGCGGGGGTATATTCTACTGCTGTTTCACGGGAGGTTCAGGATCTGTACAGGAGGGGGAGAAGTGTTGCGCAGATTGGGCGTGTATTGGATCTGAGCAGGGCCTCGGTCCATTCTTATCTGCCCTATTCAAAGAAGATTTATAAGATGGAGAGTCTTTCAACGACAGCGGAAAGAGAACTGCTGTACCGGAAACGGAAGAAGGCGAAGGCGGACCTTGCACATGCGATGACGGAGGAGAATCTTTGGAGTGCCCTGGAGATTTTCCAAGGGTATCCTTTTCATTTGACGCGGAGTACGGATGAAGCGGGGGGCATGAAATTCACTTATCGTCTGTTTGTTCCTGCAGCGGGAAGAGCAGGAGCAAGCCTGATCCTGGAACCGGATGGGATCAAGATATCTATGACGGAGGTTCTTATGGTTTTCGTCAGAATCTTGAAACTGCAGAACATGACAGAGAACCCTGGGCAGTTAGGAATACCATATGACGGTTATCTGTACGCGATATTGCTGGGGATCGGATTAATCCATTGTGAAGGAGTTCGCGGCAGCCTGGAATGCGAACTTGATACAAATATGAGATAAGATATTCCATTCGTTTTTCTCCGGTATGGTGCTACAATGTTTCTGTCATGATTCGGGATATCCCCCTCGTCGGAATCTGAGAGGAAGGGATTGACGGAATGTTCATTTGTCTAAGGATCTGTTTTCATCCGGACTATTCTCCGGCGGATTCCATGAGGATGTACGATTTCAAAAGGCAGGACAAGTTTAGCTTAGGGGAGGAACTGTATGGGTGTGATCAACACAGATGTGAACACGATGCTGGCGAGGCCGGCTATATTCGCCGATCTGGTCAACGGACTGCTCCATGGGGGCGAGCAGGTGCTGAAGCCGGAGGATCTGACGCCGGTGCCGATCTGGAACGGCATTGTCGTGGAGGTGAATGGACGGAGGAAAGCAGTCGAGAAGACCGGAGACGTGCGGATGAAGGCGGAGAATGATATCTATACGGTCTCATTTTTTGACGAGACACAGACGAAAGTGGATTACGGGATGCCGGTCCGGTGTATGCTGATTGATGCACTGGAATACTACCGGCAGATACGGGATATGGTGAAGGAGCATAAGGAGAAGGAGGAGTTGGGAGAATCGGAGGAGCTGCTGTCGGGGCTCACGAAGGAGGACCGACTGAGACCGGTGGTGAACCTGGTGTTGTATCTGGGAGATAAGTGGGACGGGAGCAGGAGCCTGCATGAGATGCTTAAGCTGGACCGGGAGAATGAGAAGGTGAAGGAGCTGCTGCCGCATATCGCGGATTACCGGCTGAACGTGGTGTCGGTAAGAGCGATGGAGCATCCGGAGAGGTACAAAAGCTGTTTACAGCAGATCTTTTGTATGTTAAGATTGAGTGAAGATAAAGATCGGCTGTATGAGTATGTGAGGAGCCATGAGGAAGAGCTGAACAGGATGGACAGCGTGGAGATGGCGGCTGCATTTGCGATGCTGGGGGAGCAGAAGCGGCTGCAGAAATTGATTGAGCGTCAGAAAGAGGAAGGGGAGGAGCCGAAAGTGTGTAAGGCGATCAGTGATCTGATACTGGATGGAGAGAAGCGGGGAGAGAAGCGTGGTCGTGAACAGGGGGAACAGATCGGCGAGAAGCGGGGCCGCAAACAGGGAGAGTTGATCGGCGAGAAGCGGGGCCGCAAACAGGGAGAACTGATTGGGGAAAAGCGGGGAGAAAAACGAGGAGAAAAACGTGGCCAGGAGCGGATGGCGAGTCTGATCATGGCGTTGTCGAAGAATCAAAAGGATGATTTGATTATACGGGCTGCTTCCGACAGTGTTCTCCGAAGGAAGCTTTTTAAAGAGTATAATCTGTAGCTGAGTATTGCGGAGACGCAGGCTGTTTTGAGTCTGCGTCTTTTTATGATTTCCGGATTGAATTTTGCCCTCAGCTGCGTTAACATAATCCTATAATATGATTGAGTAGTCAAAAGGTGGATTTAAAAAGTTCCCTTATTAGCAGGAACCTTGGTAACTGAATATATT
>CANQME010000206.1 GCA_947624815.1 uncultured Lachnospiraceae bacterium
AAATGATTGTTTTTGCGATTGCTATTTCCCTGTAATCCAGATATAATAAGCTAAAGAGGGTTATAGGGGGTGCAGTATCGATGAAACAGGTCGAGAGAATGCCGGCGGTAGGAACAGAGTTTTTTGAGAAGTTACGCAGGAGAAACAGCTACTATGTAGACAAAACAGGCCTGATTAGCGAACTGCTGCGCAGACAGTCTGAGGTCACCCTTTTCACCCGCCCGCGGCGGTTCGGGAAGACGCTGAATATGACCATGCTGAAGTCCTTCTTCGAGATCGGCACAGACCCGACGCTTTTCGATGGACTGGCTATTTCCCGGGAGACGGATCTCTGTGAGCAGTACATGGGGAAGTACCCGGTGATATTTGTGACGCTTAAGGACATGGAAGGCAGGGATTTTCGTTCGGCCTGCCGTATGGCTGCTGAGCGGATAAGCTGGGAAGCGTCCAGATTTGATTTTCTCCGTACCAGTACTGCGCTTGATGACGTAGATAAGGAGCGTTTTGCAAAACTGAGAAGTTTGGACATGGATCCGGATACGCTTGCCGGGAGCCTGGGGACGCTCTGCCAGCTGTTGAGAAAACATTACGGACAGAAGGTTGTACTCCTGATCGATGAATATGACGTACCGCTGCAGAAGGCATTTTATAATAATTACTATGATGAGATGGTGCAGCTGATCCGCAGCATGTTCAGCCAGGTTCTGAAGACCAATGACAGCCTGGAGCTGGCAGTGCTGACGGGATGCCTGCGGATATCGAAGGAAAGTATTTTCACGGGAATGAATAACCTGCGTGTTCTGACGATCTCAGATTCGCGATGTGATACGTATTTCGGATTCACGGACGGAGAAGTTCAGGAGATGCTGAAGTATTACGGGCTTTCAGGCACGTACGGAGCCATGAAGGACTGGTATGACGGTTACTGCTTTGGGGACGCGGAGGTGTACTGCCCCTGGGATGTAATCAATTACGTAGATCTGCTCCTGGAGGACCCGAAGGCACAGCCCCAGAACTTCTGGGCGAATTCCAGTGGTAACGATGTGGTCCGGGAGTTTGTACGGAAATTGGACGTGAGCGTGACAGCAAGGGAACTGGAACAGCTTGCAGCGGGCGAGGAAGTATGGAAGGAGATACATCCGGAGCTGACCTACCGCGAGATGTACAGCTCCGTTGAGAACCTGTGGAGCCTGCTGTATATGACTGGCTATCTGACGAAACGGGGAGCAGCAGACGGCAAGATGCTTCCGCTTGTAATTCCAAACATGGAGATTCGCGATATTTTCACGACCCAGATCATGGAGCTTTTCAAGGAACAGGTATCCCAGGACGGAGAAATGGTGCGGGACTTCTGCGAAGCGCTAAAACGAGGGAATGCAGAGAAAGCAGAAGAACTGCTCGGTCAGTATTTGCGGAAAACGGTCAGTATCAGAGACACATTTGTGAAGCAGAATTTGAAAGAGAATTTCTATCACGGAATTCTGTTGGGGATATTAAGCTTTAAGGGGAACTGGTATGTAACCAGTAATTACGAAACCGGAGACGGTTACGGGGATATCCTGATCGAGACAGAAGATGACGAAATGGGTATCGTGATCGAAGTGAAGTATGCCCGCGACGGCGATCTGGAGCCGGTGGCATTGAAGGCGCTTAAACAGATCGAAGAACGCCGTTATGAAGACAAATTGCATGATGACGGGATCGCATACGTGCTGAAATACGGCATTGCCTGTTACAGAAAGAGATGCTGTATCGCGTTGGCAGAATGAAGATATAACTGATGGGGCGGAGAAATCCGCCCTTTTCGTAGTTATGGATGCTATCGCCGTAGGCTCAGAGAAAGTCGTTGTCGGAAGCATATGGCGTTTCGAATTATATCCGGCCAGATAGTATTGCTCTCAGCTTCTGTAATGTAAGAGAAAAAATGTCAACCGGCGAATTGGAATCTTCTCCCAGCGATTCCCTTAGTTCCTGTCTTTTGCGCTAAGATCCAGCTTATCCAACATTCGACCCCTCCAGTGTTTTTGTCATGAATCTGCTATTGATTGCAATCTTCCCTATATCGGCAATGATATGCAGATCTTCCTGGCTGACATCCTGTGCTATAAAAGCAAACTGGATCGGATGGGTCTCTTCCTCTGAGTCCGTAAAGGCATCAAGACTATATCCGTAAAGATTCACAGCACTTTCCAGCTGATCAACAGTAAGATTTCTCTCTCCGGACTCAACTTTTGATATGAGTGCTTGAGTCACTCCCAGATAGTCCGCAATCTGTCCCTGCCGCAGGCCTGCTTCTTCCCTCATCATTTTTAGGTTTTCATAGATTGTGGCCATGGAAAATCCTCCTTTCGCCTCTTGAGAGTATTATATACCCTTTATGTCATATTTCCAAGCATTGATTATGCGAAAATATGACAATCCTGCCTTCAATCCGTTTAAGCGTCTGCTGTCATCTATCTCATTTCGACCACGCGAAGTATATGGTATCATGCTAATTTCATACCCAGAATCCCATCATTA
>CANQME010000207.1 GCA_947624815.1 uncultured Lachnospiraceae bacterium
AGCGCAAGACTGGACAAAATCGGCGCGGAATGGAAACGCGCGCTGGATAAAGCGGAGGAATGGTCGGGAAAGGCGAAAGAGCTGGAGCGTAAGTACAAGGAGGCCGAGAACACGGAAATTCATGACCTTGTGCATGCGGCGCAGCTCACCCCGGACCAGCTCGCGGAAGTGCTGAAAGCCCTGAAATCCGGGACGTTCCCCTCACCGGCTGTCCTGCCGGACGGGGAGCCTGCGGATACGGGGGCTTCGGAAAACGATAACAGAATGGAGGAGGTAAACGGGAATGAGGATTAAGAAACAGGTGGCGTCGCTTCTGATGTGTGTCTTTCTGATCCTGGGCCTGCCCGCGGTTTGCTTTGCGGCGGAGACGGACGGACAGGACAGTGTGGAGACAGTTGAAGTTGAGGCTGCCGGGGAAGACGAAAAAGGCAATCTGCCGGAGGCGGGTTCGGAGGCTGAGACCGGAGCGGAAATGGGGCCGGAAAGAACGGAGACTGTGCCGGAAAGAACAGAGGCCGTGCCGAAAAGAACGGAGACCGTGCCGGAACGTACAGGAACCGCGCAGGAAACGGACGTGGCCACTGACCAGGTGACAACGGAAGACGATGGAGGTTTTACCGTTCCTTACAGTATTGAGGAGTGGAAACAGCTTTTCTCCGACTCTGATACTGAAGACGGGACAACCGCGGCAGGCAGGGTGAACGTGTCGCGCGAGAGTTATCTGAACCTGCGCGCCGGTTCCGGTCTGGACAAGGATATCATCGGGCACCTGCTTACCGGCGACGAGCTGGAGATCGTAGGCGAGGACGGAGACTGGTATCAGGTGGCTGTAAAGGAACACACCGGCTACGTCTGGAAGGACTATGTGGACGTGACGGATCAGGAGATCTCCGAAGGCATGGCAGATGAAGATATGGCGGACGAGGATATGATGGCGCTCTTGTTTTACCTGATGCTGGCCGGTCAGACAGAAACCGGCAGCACCCCGGATTCTTCCGCCGCGCTGACCCCGGACGGGAACCTGACGCTGGTGGACGATTATTCCGAGGAGCATGGGGACGGTTCCGGCAAGCAGTTCATCACCGTGACCACGAAGGACGGCAACTATTTTTATCTGGTGATCGACCGGGACGAGGACGGTGACGAGAACGTCCACTTCATGAACCTGGTGGATGAGGCCGACCTGCTGGCACTGATGGAGGAAGATGAGGCCGCGAAGTACACCGCCCCAGCGGAGCCGGAGGAGCCGGCTGAGACGGAACCGGCTGAACCCGAAGACGGGGAGGGGGAGCAGAAAGAGGAACCGGAAAAGAAGCCCGGCATGAACTTGGTGCCTGTCCTGATTCTGGTGATCGCGCTTATCGGCGGCGGTGGCTTCTTTGTCTTTACCAAGCTGAAAGGCAAAAAGAAAAAACAGGAGCAGGAAAAGCCCGATCCGGACGCGGACTATGTGGACGGTGAGGACGAGGCGGATTTTGATCTCCCTGATGATGCGGACGTCGTTGACGACGGGGAAGATGACAGCACCATGTTCGATGCGGAGGACAACGAGCCGGTGTAAGATTTTCCGGCCGGCTCCCGGGGCGGGATTTCCCGCCCCGGATACATACTTCCGGACATAAAACGGCGAAAAACGTGGTTTTGCACCAGTTCCATATAAAAAGGAATAACGGCAGCCTTTACATAGCAGCTTCCCGCAGGAATGCTGCTGATTTTACGCGAAGGAGGTTCCGACAATGGAAAAAGTGAAAATGTCCAAAAGCAGGCAAAAGAAGTTGGAAGCGGAGAATAAGCGGTTATTTACGCAGAGGGTGTTCCAGGCGGCGCTTGAGGCAATCCCCCCGGCAGTGGAATCAGCCCGGAAGATCAATGTCAGCATTTCCGGGCAGAACTACAACCGGTATATCCGCTTCTCCGCGTATGGGATGTCATGCAGCATCCTGATTTATAAGGACGGAAATATCGCCATTCAGCTGAAAGAGGCGTTCCATGACGATTACAACGCGCAGGTATTCGCGTTCACTCTGGACGAGTCCGCCCAGCACGGGTTTGAAACCCATTTCAGGGAAGTGCTGGGGTGGCTGATCCCGGTATTTATGGAGAACGTGCCGTATGATTTCCACACATTCATGGACTATGTAAGCGGCACGCAGGATTTTGAGAAAGCCCATGAGCTGGTGGAAAAGGATTTCCGGGGGAGTGAGGACACAGAGACAGGAAAGGGGCGCGGGAATTGAAGCTTGTTATCACAGAGAAGCCCTCGGTCGGGCAGGCTTACGGCCGGGTGCTGGGCGCGGCAAAACGCTGTGACGGCTACCTGGAGGGCGGAGGCTTTCTGGTAAGCTGGTGTGTCGGGCATCTGGTGGAGCTTGCGGAGCCTGGAGCCTATGACAGCCGCTATGAGAAGTGGAGCCGCGGCGACCTCCCCATCCTGCCGGAGCATTGGCAGTACCGGGTGACGGCGGCGACAAAAAAGCAGTTCGGCATCCTGAAAACGCTGATGCG